>DASVDU010000044.1:0-12538 GCA_036380915.1 Hyphomicrobiaceae bacterium
ACGCGGCGGATGTGCTTGTAGGTCAGGCGCATGGCCCGCGCCCGGTAAATGGGCGCAAACGCCAGTGCGATGAGCGTGGCCACCAGGAAGCCCAGTACCACGAGCATGGCCGACTCGATCGTGATCACTGAGGCATCCCCGGACGCAATCCTGACAGCACAGCCAAGCGAGGCTGCAACCCTGGTGCAGCCCCGGCTACCTTACAACGCAGTCTCTTCCCATCCGATCCCTCGCGCGCGGCAGCAGACAGGCAAATCCGCTCAGAAGGGATTCCACGTCGGAGTCCGGGTATACTTCAAATACCCGACGTTGGCACCTAGGCGAAAGCCAATTCCTGAACGAATAGGTGCAAGCACCACGTCGCCGTGCTTCTGGAACTGAATGCCGACGCCACCGACGAAATAGGCGGAGCCCTGAACACCACCAAACCGGTTGTAGATATCGTACGGGTGCCGGAGGTTGTAGACGAGGATCATCGTTTTCGATCCTTCGCCGCCGAAATCGTAGCCGACGGACGGACCTTGCCAGTACACCTTATGCACGCCGGCGTCCTTGGTGTAGAGGGTTCCTTCCCCGTAGCGCAGCCCGGCGATGAAGGCGCCGCCAGCGTCCTCGCCCAGGATGTAGCCGTTCGGCCGCCCCGCCTTCTGGAAAGCATATTCGACGACGCTGGCCAAGCCTCGGCTCACCGAGCCGAAGAACGCATGACCCGTGTCGAGGATCTCGTTGCGCGAGTAGGTGCGGTCGTCATAGCGATCATACTCGCCGTAATCGGGCGGTGGCGGCGGATCACCGTAGCCGTTGTGCGGCTCCGGTGGAGGGCCATAGTCCCGCCCGTAGGGCGCGGGCCGGGGCTCGGAATAGGGCTCATAACCCGCACTCGACCCCGGCGGCGGAGGGACGTAAGCATCGCCGCCGCTGCCAGGCCGGTAGGCATCGTCAGGGCGATAGGCATCATCGGCGCGGTAGGCACCGCGCTGCGGATAATCGGCGCTTCCGCCGTAGCCGCTACTCGGCCGATAGGCGTCCTCGCGCGCTGCGTAGGCCCCAGCGGACGAAGGGGCAGGCTTCTCCCAAGGCAGCGGCTCCTGCGCACGACTGGCGCCCGGCCCGAGCAGCGCCGCCGCCAATCCGATCGATGCGATGAGAGTGCCAGTCGTCCGGATGATCGAGCGCACTTCAAGCACGGCTCTACTCGTCATTATGCTGATGACCGAAAACGGTCGATGGATAATTCTGCGTCAACCATTCCGCAAAACTATTACCAAAGTGTGGCTGATCTGTCGGTCTACAGATCCATCGCGGCGGCCAGCGACGCGCGCCCCCAGACGACAAAGCCGGGATTGACGAACCGGTTGTCCGACTTCCCGTAGAGCAGGGGGGCCTTGTCGAGCGTCGTCACCAGTCCGCCGGCGGCGCGAACGATCGCGTCGCCGGCCGCCGTGTCCCATTCGCACGTGGCGCCGAATCGCGGGTAGATGTCAGCTTCCCCGCGGGCAACGAGGCAGAACTTCAGCGATGAACCGATATTGCGGCAGTCCACGATTCTGGGATCGTCAACGAAGCGATCGTTCTCCGGCGTCCGATGCGAGCGGCTGGCGACGGCAACGAGGCGGGCCGGGTCCGGCTCGCGCGTGCGGATTGGAGAGGGCCGCACATCCCTGAGGCCTTCAGGCTTCGTATCCGGAGAGATGCGAAGCTCTGCGGCTTCCCCGGCACCGAGCGTCAGGTAAAGCTGGTCGATGGCGGGCGCGTAGATGAGCCCGAAACATGGCACGCGCCCCACGACAAGTCCGATGTTCACGGTGAAGTCTGTTCCGCCGCGGACAAACTCGCGCGTACCGTCGAGCGGGTCGACCAGGAAAAAAGCATCATCGAGGGTTGGACATTCCCCCCGGCTCACTGCCTCCTCAGCCACGACGGGAATGCCCGGCGCGCAACGTCCAAGGGCTTCCAGAACAATCTCTTCTGCCTCGCGATCGGCAGCCGTGACCGGGCTCGCATCGGCCTTCGATTCGACGGCAAAACCGGCGCGGCGGTGGCGCATGATGGCTGCGCCGGCGGCGACGGCCGGCCCGAGGAGCTCGTTCGCAAGTCTCTTGTAGTCGACATCCATAAAGTGGAACTTCCAACCTCTTGATTCTGCGGGCTCTCCAGGGCCTTTGCTTCTGTTACGATTGTCTCAAGCAGCGGCGAACCAATCCCCAGGAAACTTCGATCGGAGGACAGGGCGCGGCGATCCGATCTTGGCAACGATATGGCAGCGCATGTATCAACACTTGAACCGCTTTTGGCAAGGAGTCGGTCCGCGTGAGCGCCTCCCGCGCATGGACCGCCCAACAATCTCTGGTTGAGGGGGCTTGATGAGTCAGCGCTCGCATCCCACCGATCTCGAGCTTGCAGCTCTCATCTCGAGCAAAATCTGTCACGATGTCATCGGTCCCGTCGGGGCGATCTACAATGGCCTCGAGATCCTGGACGAGGACGACGACGCGGAGGCTCAGTCCTATGCTCTCGAGGTCATCCGTAACGTGACGGAGCAGGCGTCGGCCCGGCTTCAATTCGCCCGGTTCGCGTTCGGCGCGGCCGGATCGGCCGGCGCGGTCATAGACCTGTCGACGGCTGAGCAGATTTCGCGCGGGTTCATCGGCAACGGGAAGCACAAGCTGAACTGGCATTTACCGCCAGGTCAGATGGCCAAGGATCAAGTCAAGCTCCTGCTCAACATGCTTGCGAGCGCCGTTACTGCTCTGCCGCGCGGCGGCACTATAGATGTCGCGATGGCTGGAACTCTGGCCGAGCCGGCCTTTGCGATTCGCTGTCGTGGGGGCGGCGCCCGCCCGCCGCAACACCTGGCAGAATTCGTCCGAGGCGGTCCTTTGCCGAGGCTCGATGCCATGAGCATTCAAGCCTACTACACATGGCGGCTTGCGGGTGCGGCCGGCATGCTGCTCGAAATTCACAAGGAAGAGGCGGATATCATTCTGACTGCCCAACCAAAGGTTGCAACGCGCCGCTGACACTCAGAATCCGTAAGCAGATAATCTGAATGCCGTCGCATGACGGATGAACGCCGTTCAATATTAAGAGTTGACGGCGGAACTAATGAGTGCTGTTTTCCCGGCCGCCAGATCGGAGGGAATATCCGTTCTCCACGGGTCCTGAATGGTTTCTGGCATTCCGCTTTGGCGCTATCTGAATTCGGTAAGCCGAATGTGAGCCGACAAAGGCAATAGCTCACGTCGCGGGGGAAACATCCTACGGCCAATCCGGCCACACCAATCCAAAAAGGAGGTTCTTCTCTGCCCGCCAAGGCAATTGCGAAACTGCGTATGGAGGTCTCATGTTCAGGATGCTCACGTTGATCTGGGCAATGGGGATCGTATTGTATGCCCCGCAAGCTCAGGCCGTGGCGCCCATGGGCGAGTATGGTCCGTCGAGGACCGCAATGGTTTCCGAGGTGCAGACGAGCAAAACAGCTCCTCTGGCCAATCAAGTTAAGAAATCTGCAAAGAGGACAACGCGGGCCCGCCGCAAGACGGCTCAAAGGCATCGGGTGGCGCACGCGCGCAAATACACCCGGCATCATGCGGCACGGTCGACGCAGGCGACGAGCCGGCGCGCTTCCCGCACCAGGCGGAGCAAGGCAGTGTACGCCTATCGCTCTCGTCGCATCACGGAGGTTGGGAGCCAGGCCAGCGTGAAGCAGCAGGCCAAGCGCAGCCCTCGGGTCGCCAGCAGCAAGACGCGGCGCAAGCACCGGTCCGTGCCGGTAGGCACGACGATGAGCGGGCTTGCCTCGTACTATTGGCAGCCGCAGCGGGTTGCATCTGGTGGGTGGTTCAATCCAAAAGCGATGACGGCTGCCCATAAGACGCTGCCGTTCGGCACCCGCGTCCGGGTCACAAACAAGCGTAACGGCCGCTCGGTCGAAGTGACCATCAACGACCGCGGGCCGTACGTGGGCGGTCGCATCATCGACCTTTCGGATGCTGCCGCAGGCGCGATCGGCATGAAGAGCGCCGGTGTGGTGCCCGTGAACGTCGAGGTGGTCGGCAGATAATGCCGCCAGCGAAAGGGGAGCGGCCTGGTGTCGTCGCTCCTCTCCACTCTGTTGATGAAGCCAACTCCCGCCCGAATCGCCCATCACTCCTGTGTTCATGACGAGACGTAGGCGCAAGATGAGATCGGCTCTGCTTGCTGCTTCGGCAGTCCTTTTGCTGCTCACTGGCTCCGACCACGGCCTTGCTGGCGAACCAACGCAGGCCTCGACCGGCGGCTGGCAAACAATCGTGCTGCGGGCTGAAACAGCTTCGGCCGCAAATCGCGGCCCGGCCGTGAAGTCGGTATTGCGGACCGGGTCCATCCGCAAGCACCGCCTGGAGGGCCTCGCCTCGTATTACCGCCACGGCGAGAAAACCGCCTCTGGTGAGCGGTTCGACAAAAGAGCTATGACGGCGGCCCATCCGACGCTGCCCTTCAACTCGCTCGTGCGGGTGACCGATCGCAAGAGTGGCAACAGTGTCGTGGTTCGAATCAATGATCGCGGCCCGTTTGTTCCCGGCCGCGTCATCGATCTGTCCGAAGCAGCAGCAGAAGCAATCGGCATGACACGCCGGGGGCTCACTCCCGTCAGTCTCGAGGTCCTGGCGGATTCTCATCACGTCAAATAGGGTTCGTACGATCTCGCTTCGCTGGCCGCCGTGGGCGTTGCCATCCGGGGCCCCGTCTGCCAGCTTGGGGCCCCTGATCGCATCCCCATTCGATAGTGCGCCAACCCGATGCTGTGGCTGCTGATTCTTCCACTCGGGATCGCTGCCGGCACGCTCGGCGGCGTGGTGGGCTTCGGCTCGTCGGTGCTGATCATGCCGGCGCTCGTCGCCGCGTATGGCCCCAAGGAGGCGGTGCCGATCATGGCGCTCGCCGCTCTGATGGCCAATGCCTCGCGCGTCGCGGTCTGGTGGCGCGAGGTCGACTGGCGGGTCAATGCGGCCTACTGCTTAACAGCCGTCCCCGGAGCGGCGCTCGGCGCGCGCGCGCTCATCGAGCTCGATGCACGCTTTCTCGAAGGGATGCTCGGGCTTTTTCTCATTGCCATGATTCCCATCCGGCGCTGGCTTGCCGCACGCGGCATCGGCATCGGCCTTGGCGGAATGGCCGTTCTTGGAGGCTTCATCGGCTTTCTCAGCGGGCTTGTTGCCACGACCGGCCCGATCAACACACCCTTCTTCCTCGCCTACGGCCTCGTGAAGGGCGCGTACATCTCGACGGAAGCGGTCGGCTCGGCGGCGATATCCATGACCAAGTCGATCGTGTTTCAGCGGTTCGGCGTCTTGCCGTTCGAAACCATAGCCCGCGGGCTTGCAGTCGGCTCCACGCTGATGCTGGGATCATGGCTCGCCAAGCGCATCGTCCTGAGGTTCGACGCTGCGCAGTTTCGCCTGCTGCTCGAGGCAATGATGATCGTGGCCGGCATCGCGCTCATCTGGGGCGCATTGGTGTCCTACTCTTGATGTGGGCGACCGGGAGCCACCACTGAGTTTCAGGTTTGGTTCATCCGGAAACTGCCGATAATTTGGTGCAAATTCCGGCATCTGAAGAGTCAGGCACCATGGCGCCTTCTGAGCACAATCCGGCTCTCGCCCGTATCCGCACGGCCATGATCGAGAAGAAGATCACCCAGGCCGAGCTCGCAGATGCCGCCGATTGCCATCCGAAGACCATTCAGAACCTGATGAATGGCCGGCCCGTGCGCGACCAAACCCTGTTCGACGTCTGCATGGTGCTGGGTCTCGACTTCGATGAGGTCAAAGCCCTGTTCCGCGGCCAGCCGATGCGGGACGAGCCGGGCCAGCCGGGCCTCAATGGCGAGGTCGCGCCCGTTTACATGGGAGCCTATACGCGGGCCGCAGTGGAGGACTACATCGGCAGCTATCTGACGCTGCGTCCGGGCTTCGCAGGTGGAGGCACCATCGTGGCCTATCGCACGGATATCGCCTGGGACGCGGAATGGCCGAGCCTGCTGTTCCAGGAACGCGACAGACCGGATGCGCCCTATTCGCATCGCGGCCGCCTTTACGTCCCGCCCGCGTCGATGTTCATTCACCTCGTCTCGCTCACCAAGGGCGCGATGCGGATGATCGTCGTCTCGCAGCTCGATCGGGTCGGGCAGATGCGGGGGATTATTACGACGCTGAACAAGCAGCGGGCGATGCTCGTTCCCGTCAGTACACCCATCGTCTATCGCAAGTATCACGAGTTTTCCGGCCTGCGCCTCGGTGAGGTCAATCCTGGCGAGGCGGGCTATGCCGATTACCGGCAAATTCTGGACGAAACGGTCCGCGAGGGTTATGCCCGCTTCGTAACGATTTGACGGCTGGGAGTAATCCGCCGCACCGCATCGGGAGGAATGCCGCCGTGACGAGCAGGACAATTCGGGTAGCAACATTCGACGGCCCTGGAGCCGATCCGGTCATCCGCGAGGTGCCCTGGCCGAAGGTGCCGCCCAAGGCGGCCTTGATCCAGATCGGCGCCTGTGGGGTCTGCGGGACGGACCAGCATATCCTGAAAGGCCACTGGCCAAAGCCGCTGCCATGGCCCTTCACGCTGGGGCACGAGCTTGCCGGCGTCATCGTCGAGATCGGCTCCGAGCTGAAGACCGACTTCATGGGCAAACCCATCGGCGTCGGCTCGAAGCTGATGCTCCCGCCGCTGATGCCGTGCGGCCACTGCGATTGGTGCCTGCACTATCCGGAGCAAGCCAATAAATGCCTGACGCCGGTCTACTACGGCCGTTATCTGGGCTTCGAAAAGCCGCCGCATCTGTGGGGAGGCTGGGCCGAGTACGTCTATGTCGACCTCGAGGAGCTGCCCGGAACGAAGATCTACAAGCTGCCTGACGACATGGGCCTTCTGCTCGGCACACTGTCTGAGCCATTGACCTCGTGTATTCGCGCATTCAACCGCGCGGTGAAAGCGGGTGGGTTCAAGTGGAATGACACCGTCGTCATCCAGGGTACCGGCCCGATCGGCATTCTGGCCATCGCGGCCGCCCAGGAGATGGGGGCAGGGCGCGTCATCGCGGTCGGTGCTCCGGAGGAGCCGCGCCTGAAGCTCGCCCGCGAGTTCGGAGCCGAGGCGACCGTCAACATTGAGGAGGTGACGTCGCCGGAGGAGCGCATCAGGCGTGTGCGTGACATCGTCGGCGGTTATGGCGCCGATCTCGTGATGGACTGCTCGGGTCACCCGACAGCCGGGCCAGAAGGCATCGAGTTCCTCCGCGACGGCGGCACCTATGTCGAAATGGGTCAGTTCACGGATGCTGGCAGCATCATGACGAGCTGGCACCGCATCTGCGCAAAGGACATCAACATTCTGGGCTCCTGGGCCTTCACGGCGAACGACCTGCCGCTCGGCGTCGACATGCTTTACAAGGCGCGGGACAAATATCCCTGGCGTAAGATGCAGACGCTCTTTCCCTTCACCGAAGAAGGCGTAAAGGAGGCTGTCGCGCAGGCCATGGCGATGAAAACGGTCAAGTCGACCATTGTTCCGTTCCCGCAGCTTCTCTGAACGACAGCCTCATTCTGAACCACAGATTGTAGATCGTCCGTGCCACCCGTGTTGCGCACGAGCGCATATATTTACCTTTCATTAGGGTTTCCGCTTTCATAACATTACCTCCGAGGGACCAGCAAAAAGCCACGATTGGACTGCATCTCAAGCCTGCCCCTCGAGTGTTCAGTGCAAGGCGTTTGGCGTTTGTGGAGTTCGAGTGCAATGTACAGGGTACGTACCGATGCGGCAGACACGATAACGCAGTGGTCTGTCCTTCTTGGTACCGTCCTCCTTGCCTGCGCAGCGTTGTTGATCGTTCTGCCTTCGACCTCATCGGCCAATTCCGCAAAGCCCAATATTGCAAGCCAGCTTGCGCCCACACGGTTCGTGGTGTTGCTCGACCGTCCGGTGGATTTCGAGGTCCTTTCTCTCACGAACCCGAACCGGGTCGTCATTTCACTGCCGGACGTCAAAATGCGCCTGCCTGCGGGCGGCGAAGATGCTGGTGCAGGCCTGGTGAAATCGTTCCGTGGCGGAGTGTCCGCACCCGGACAGGCTCGGGTGGTCATCGATGTCCGCGCACCCGTCATCGTCAGGCGATCGGAAATCCAAAAGCACGGCCGCGATCATCAACTCGTAGTCGATCTCGTACCAGCACCCTTTGGCAAGCTGCCGGCGCAGGCCGCAGCCAAGCGTCCGCTGATGGTTCAGCCGCCCCTGCCGCGGCCGGCTTCGCGGCCCGAGGAAATCGTTGCCCGCTCCTACAAGCCCGTCATCGTCATCGACCCTGGCCACGGAGGGCATGACACCGGCGCCAAGAAGAACGGGGTCGTCGAAAAGGACGTGGTGCTCGCATTCAGCAAGGTTCTTCGGGACAAGCTGGAAAGCACCGGCCGCTATCGCGTGCTGATGACGCGGGACAAGGATGTCTTCATCACCCTCGACGGGCGCCGCGAGATCGCCGAACGCAACAAGGCTGCGCTCTTCATTGCAGTTCATGCGGATTATGCCGGCGCCCACGCGCGCGGCGCGACAATCTACTCTCTCCGGGATAGCACAGCGGCGGCTCTGCAGCGTTCGGCCAAGTCGGAAGTGGTCAAGACCGTGCTGACGAACCAAGAGCTGTCCGGGGTCGAACGGAACGATGCGCGTGCCATCAAGGCGATCCTTGCCGATCTTGCGGAGCGCGAGGTGGAGGTCACAAAGGAACGGACGGACATGTTCGCCCGCTCCGTCATCGAATTCATGAGCGCCTCGACCCCGATGCGCCCCGATGCGGACAGGGAAGCGAACTTCCGTGTCCTGAAAACGGCGAAGGTGCCCTCGATCCTGATCGAGCTGGCCTACGTGACGAACCCACAGGACGCGCGCAACCTTCAGTCACAGGTTTGGCGCGACAAGGTCAGCGATTCCATCGTCACCGCCGTTGACAACTACTTCTCATTCCAGATCGCTCGCCTGCCGATGTGATCTGATCGATTCGCCGTGGGGGGAAAGGCGGCGCGAAGGCCGGCCCGCGACACTGGGGGCCGGCCTTCATTTTTCTTGCCGGTCGACAGCTTGGTTCCTGTCTCCGGCCCGGCGGAACTAGAGGATACTTGGCGGATGCGAAGGTTTCAGTCGCCACAGAAGCACGTCACACCACTCGCCCATTCGCGTCCCCCCTGAACCACTCGACCGCTGGCCTCTCTTCCAGTGCTCGCGGCCGCGACGCAATTCCAGACCCCCCGATCTGGGAACGGACAGCGGATGAAGGTGCTTCAGCATGGGCTGCTCCATCGTCTTGCTGTGCTGCGCCATCTCCTGCCAGCGCGGCCACCCGACATGCTTCGCGTACTTGGCCCCCCACGGGCCTCCAACGCAGGCCCGTCCGGCTTTCCCTCGGCGAAGAATGTCTGATGGCGCAGCAGAAAGGGGACAGGGAACGCGCGATCTCGCGCTGGAGTGGCGACGGGCGTTACGTCCGGCGGCCCTGTCCATGTCCGCCTTGCGCCCGCCGGCAGTAAGGAAGGTGCCGGCTTCATTCTTGTTGTGACGTTCAGATGCCGCAAGCTGAGTTGCCGTTGAGCTCTGACGCGCACCTTTCCACGTGATGGGCCCGAAGATCGAGCCACCACGGCGAGAAAACCGCCCGCACGTGCAGTCTAAGTGATTCGCGGCCGATTTGTTCTGAAAGCTGAGTTTCGCGATGCAACTCGCGCTGCCAGCAAAAAAGCCGGCCCTTGTGGACCGGCCCTTTTGCTTGGCTGGAGTGGAGAGCAGGCAACCAATAGGTTGCCGCTCCAGCCTCCCTTACGCGCTCGCCGACGCCTCGGCGGCGGCAGCACTTGCGCTCGCCTCGCTTGCTTTGGCCGCCTGCTGCACGGCCTTCTGCACCTTCTCGAATGCCCGCACCTCGATCTGGCGAATCCGCTCGCGCGAGACGCCGAACTCCGTCGACAGATCCTCGAGGGTGGCGGGCTCGTCCGAGAGCCGCCGCGCCTCGAAAATGCGCCGTTCGCGGTCGTTGAGCGTCGTCAGCGCCGATTCCAGGAAGGCCCTGCGGTGCTCCATCTCGTCCCGCTCGACGAGCTCTTCCTCCTGGTCCGGCGAGTCGTCGACCAGCCAATCCTGCCATTCGCCTGAGTCGAGATCGGCGCGCACGGGCGCGTTGAGCGACGCGTCGCCGGCGAGCCGGCGGTTCATGGAGATGACGTCCTCTTCCGGCACGCCCAAACGCTTGGCGATCGCCTTCACCTGGTCAGGCCTGAGGTCGCCTTCCTCCAGCGCCTGCAACTGGCCCTTGGCCCGCCGCAGGTTGAAGAACAGCTTCTTCTGTGCGGCCGTGGTCCCCATTTTCACGAGGCTCCACGAGCGCAGGATATATTCCTGGATCGATGCGCGAATCCACCACATGGCATAGGTGGCCAGCCGGAAGCCGCGGTCCGGATCGAAGCGTTTGACCGCCTGCATCAGACCGACGTTACCTTCCGAAATGACCTCGCTGATCGGCAGGCCGTAGCCCCGATAGCCCATGGCGATGCGCGCCACGAGCCTGAGGTGCGACGTGACCAGCTTCTGGGCAGCTTCGGCATCCGCATGCTCTTGCCACCGCTTGGCGAGCATGTATTCCTCGTCGGGCTCCAGCATGGGGAAACGCCGGATCTCTTCGAGATACCGCGCGAGACCGACTGACCCGCCCGCTATTGTCGGCAGCGATTTCGTGACCATCTCAGTTTCAGCCGAGTATCGTGACCTTGTGTTCGGCGGTGAAACCCGGTTGCTCCCTTCCGACCCGTCTCATCATCACTCAGTAGCGTGACGACACCAAGGCACAAGGACGCATGACACACAACCTGCGTTTGTGCGGTGACGAGAACGCTTGGTGATATCCACGGAACGGAAAATGACGCTTGGAGTTCCACCGCCCCCTACCTACATAGGACTGTTTGCTTGCCTGAACAGTCCCGCTCTCATTTCCTTGAACGTTCGAGCCTCCCCTGATCCGTCGCTTTGCGGAGCGCATCGCGCAAAGCGACGAGATCGGCCGGCAGCGGGCTCTTGAACCTGAGCATCCTTCCGGTAATTGGATGCTCGAAGCCCAGAAAGGTTGCATGCAAGGCCTGCCGGCCGAGCTTTTCCAGCGCAGCTCTGGCCTCCGGCGCGAGCCGCCTGGCACTGGCGGCGAAGTGCGCTCCGTAGGTCGGATCCCCGAGCAGCGGGTGACCGATCTGGGCCAAGTGGACCCTTATCTGGTGCGTTCGGCCTGTCTCCAGCATGAGCTTGACCTGACTGACCGCAGTCCTGTGTTCAACGTCGGCGTATTCTTCAATGACCTGGAAGTGGGTCACCGCGCGGCGCCCCTGGCCCGGCTTCACCACCGCCATCCTGGTCCGGTCTCGCACGCTGCGGCCGAGCGGTGCATCGATCGTCCCCTGCGGCCTGTCGAACTTGCCCCAAGCGAACGCCAGATAGGCGCGCTCCAGGCGCCCGTCGGCCCCGTGGGCAGCAAATTGCTTCGCCAGGCCCTGGTGAGCGGCATCCGTTTTGGCGATCACGAGCAGGCCGCTCGTGTCCTTGTCCAACCGATGCACGATGCCTGGGCGCATGACGCCGCCGATGCCGGACAGACTGGACCCGCAGTGGGCAAGGAGGGCATTGACCAGCGTGCCTGAGGCATGTCCAGCCGCAGGGTGCACCACGAGCCCGGCCGGCTTGTTGATCACGATCAAATGTTCATCTTCAAAGACGACATCGAGAGGCAAGGCCTCGGGCTTCGGCTCGGCAGGCTCGGGCGGCGGCACCTCCACGGTTAGCATCTCGCCCGGTTTGACCCTTGTGCCGGGGTCTTCTATGGTCCCGCGCCGATCTCGGACGTGGCCCGCCTTTATCAGAGCCTGGATGCGGGACCGGCTGAGGTCTTCCAACCGCGACGCCAGAAATCGGTCGAGACGTTCGCCGGTCGCCTCGATCGGCACCTCGAGGCGAAGGTGCTGGGCGCGCTTGGTCATTCGACTGGCAGTGCCCCCGAACGAGGATTCATGTTGATGCCAAGTCCCTCACCAGTAGATCCCGCAGCAATAGGCGAGGCCGCGCCGGCGCCCGACGTCGATGCCAGGCAGGTGCGCATCCTCAAGCTCGTGGTCATCTTCCTTGGCATACTACTTTTTGCCGGCTTTGCCGTCGTGATCGGGCGGATCGCCTATCTGGCCACCCACCCCGGCCGCAGCATTGGCGCGACGACGAACGCTCAGGATATCCGGTTAACGCTGCCGCCCGGGGCCGCCATTCGCAGTACAGCCGTATCGGGCGACCGCATGACCGTCCAGTACGAGTCACCGGAGCAGACGGGCATCGTCATCATCAATCTGACGACCGGGCAGGTGGTCAACCGCATCACCTTCCACCCTGAGGCGCCGCGCCATTGACGCAGCTTGCCTAGCCAGGCCCGGGACAGCCAATTAGCCGCTTGATTGCGCAGCCCCGGTCACCTATAGGTTCC
>DASVDU010000045.1:0-6205 GCA_036380915.1 Hyphomicrobiaceae bacterium
GCTTTGCAACCTGCCGCTTACTCGCCCGATCTCAATCCGATCGAGATGGCCTTCTCCAAGCTCAAGTCCTTGCTGAAGAAGGCCGCCGCACGCACCGTTGATGACCTTTGGCAGGCCATCGCAGATGCCATGCCGCGGTTCACCCCAGAGGAGTGTGCAAATTACCTCGCCGAGGCCGGATATGGCGCCGTATGATCGGAATCTGCTCTAACCCAGCCGCTCCGATCACCGACGGCCTTGCTGCCCGTTCTGGAGCATCAGCCCGTAGACGAGCAGCGAGGTTGCAGAGCCAAACAGGTTTGCGCGCGAAAGCTGAAGCAGTCCGAGGAGCCCCAATCCCAAAGCCGCCTGGGGCTTTCCCGTCAGCCACAGCTCGCGGGCATGCCAGAAGTGCTCCGAAGCCGGGCCGAGGGCCCGTCCGCGCGCGAGTTGCAGCACGCCGATGGCGCTCAGGGCGAAGGCCAGCAGAACAGGCGTCTGGCGCAGCATCGCTGCCCATCCCGATGCGGAACGTTGTCGGGCCAGGAGATCCGATAGCGTTTCCACAGTGATGAGCCCGAGCTTGACCGCCGCTTGTGCAAGATCTTCCAGATCTCCCCTGTAATGCACCAGGAGACTTCCGGTCAGCGGATTGGCCCGCGCCTCCTCGACGGCCGGGAATTGACTGACGAGGTCGACGACATCCTTGAAGAACTCCGTATTTCCGCGCTGCCCGGAAAACTTCAGCCGAATGCGGCCTGGGACGACGTGCTCGATGGTCGCGGGCTGCATAAGCGCCTCCGGGGCGGACTTTTGGGTAGGGCAGGCTCGCCTGGAACGCGCCAGCGCTCGGCCGGTTCCGGTTTCGGCAGCCCTCAGGACCCCAATCCTGCCGGAACAAACCGCGCCGAGGAAGCCGGCCAGGGCAAGGTAGTGGCAATGTCCGAAATCGAGCATCCCCCGCAAACCCACCCCGAGACAGACCGGCCTTCCAGTCGCGGCGCTCGCGACGGAGAGCGCCGCGCCCGGCTTCGGCGGAACCGTATGACGGCGACGGGCCTGCTTGCATTCATGGGTGCCGCGTACTTCTCGACCTACGCTGTTCCGGAGCCGGGGTACTACGTGCTGCTGATCCGTTCGGGGGCGGAGGGCGGAGCCGTCGGCGGGCTGGCAGACTGGTTTGCGATCACGGCATTGTTCCGCCGTCCGCTTGGCTTGCCTATTCCGCACACGGCCATCGTGCCGCGCAGCAAAGAGCGGATCGGCGCCGCCATCGGGCGCTTCATCGAAGAGAACTTTCTGACCCGAGAGGTGGTGTTGCGGCGCTTGCGGGGTGCGCAGATCGGGCACCGGGTCGTCGACTGGCTCGCCGCCCCGGAGACGGCGACCGACATCGCCGGGTGGGTGACGCGGGCGCTGCCCAAGATCCTGCACGCACTCGACAATCCCGAGCTTCAAGCATTCGTCCGCCGCACACTGGGAGAGCAATTGGAGCGGATCGAGCTCGCGCCGGTTCTGGGGCGGCTGGTCGAGGCGATGGCGACCACAGGTGAAGCCGACCGGCTGTTCGATGCCGCGACGGACGCGGGCCTGTCCTGGCTCGACGCACACCGCGATGACATCTACCGCGTCGTTGGCGAACGGAACCGTTGGTGGATCCCGAAGGCGATCAACCGCCGCATCGCAACGGCAATCATCGACGGTTTGACAGACCTTCTCGGCCAGCTGCGCGAGCCCGACAGTGATGCCCGTCAGCAGTTCCGCGATGCCCTCCGGCAGCTCGTCGACGAGCTCACCACCTCACCGGAACGCCGCGCGCAGATCGACGCCGCCCGGGCCCGGCTGCTGTCTCATCCCGACGTGCAGAATTGGCTTGGCGCGCTCTGGCGGAACGCGCTCAACAGTGCGTTGCGCGACCTGGAGCAGCCATCGCCCAAAACCAGAGCGTCCATCGAAAACCTCCTGCGCGCCGTCGGAAGGGCCCTCGCCGCCGACGAGGCCGCGGTCGGCCAGATCGAAGCTGCCATAGAACGGGCGGCGCTCACGGTCGTCGTGCGGCGGGCAGAGATCGGCGCCATCGTGGCGGACGTCGTGCGCGGTTGGGACGAGCGGTCCATGACAGATCGGCTGGAAGTCACGATCGGGAGCGACCTTCAATACATCCGCATGAACGGCACGCTGGTCGGAGCAGGTGTCGGAGCAATGCTGTTCGTGATCGTCCATTTTCTGGCGTTGGCGCAGCTATAGCGAGGGCGCGTCAACGCAACGCGGCAGCTGTCACAAACCCTACAAGAAGCTCTGCGAGAAGCGCGGGGCAACAAGGGGTGAAACGGCAGCAAAATACGCGCCAGATGTCTTCCGGGGAACCGTTCTACTTCATCCACAGCCTGCCGCGGCGGACGCGCCTGAAGGTGCCTGGGCGCCGGCGGGACAAAGCCTTCTTCGCCGAAATCGAGCGGCTGCTCGGCGCGCTGACCGGCGTTCACTCCGTGACTGCGACGCCGGAGACCGGCAGCATTATCGTCCACCACGCGCCGGAGTTCCGCTGGTCCAGTGTGCGGTTCGAAGCCATGGGAATGAGACCCGCCGATCGCGCTTCGAAGTGTAGCTGTACCTGTCCGAACTGCTCAGGCAATGGCTCCAGCGAGCTCGACCTCGCGACCGCCGCCGTTTGGATGGTCAAGGCCGCCTGCTCCGGCCAGATCCTTTTGCATCTCATCGAGCTGGCCATCACCAAAGCCGTGCAATGGGCCATCGACGACCTCACCAAGCCGGTGGTACGGGCCTGAAAACCTCAGTTCATTCTGGCCGCTTCGTGTTTGCGCACGAAGTGCAGCGGGGATCTTCGCGCGGACACTTCGGGCTCGCGCGTTCTGCCGATGGCGAGATAAGAAAGCCCCGCCGATCCGGCCATGATGCCCATGGCAAGCGGCCCGACGGGAGCAAGGCCGAGCAAATGTCGGGTGACGGGCAGCACCGAAGCAATCTCCTGCAGGGCCAGGGTCCCATAGACGACCAAGTCGAGCGCCCTTGTTGTTGCGGGTTGGGTCCGGCAGTTGAGAGCGTGGACGAGCTGAGCCTCGACGAGGCTTTCGAAAATCATCCTTTGCACCTGGGGGGCACTTCGGCCGTAAAGCACGGAGCCGAATAAGCCCGCGATGAGGGATGAGCTGGCCAGCAAAGCACCGTCGCCGACGAACCGGGGTATCTGGCGCGCGCCAAGGATGGGGGCGCCGCGCTGTTCCGGCTTGCGCTCGATGAGGCCCGGTGCCTGCGGCTCGAGAGCAAGCGCGATGCCGGGCAGCACGTCCGTGACGAGATTGATCCACAAGAGCTGAGCCGGACTGAGAACTTCCCTGCCGAAAATGGCAGTCCCGGCGAGCACCAGCATGACTTCGCTGCTGTTGGTTCCGAGCAGGAATCGGAGCGCCCGGCGGACAGACGCTTGGGTCGCCCGGCCCTGCTCGATGCCCGTCAGAATAAGGCTCAGATCCTCGTTTTCGAGGAAGATGTCGGCCACTTCTCTGGCCGCACTGTCGCCGTTCCGGCCGACTGCCAGACCGACATCCGCCGCGCGGAGTGCGGGGCTGTCGTTGATCCCGTCGCCCAGCATAGCCACGACCGCCCCGGAGCTCTGCAGCGCGCGCACGATCTCCAGCTTCTCGGCGGGGCTGACGCGGGCGAACACATCGACCATCTTGGCGATGCGGGCGCGTTCCGCCTCATCCAGCTGCTTAAGCTCGTCAGCCGTCATGACGCGAAGATCGCGGCCGTTGGTCAGCCCGATCTCCGCGGCCACCGCGCGGGCGGTCGCGGGCGCATCCCCAGTGACCATGATCGAGCGGACGCCCGCTTTTTCGAGCCGCTTCACGACGTCGCCGACGCCCGGACGGACAGGATCGGAAAGGCCGGCGAGACCGACCCAGGTAAGCCCTTCCGCCGCGATCACCTCGGGCCGGCCGACGAGCTCGTCATAAGCAAAACCCAGCACCCTCAGCGCCCGGCCCGCCATCTCCCTGTTGATTTGCTGGATGGCTTCCCGGTCTTCCGGTGAAAGGTAGCGGACGCGTCCATCCGGTCCGAGCACTCGTGTACAGCGGGAGATGACCTCGACAGGATCTCCCTTCACCGCCAGCAGAGAGCCGGCCGGCACATGATGCAGTGTCGCCATGAACCGGTACGCCTCCGAGCGGTGCTGTATTCGCACCAGCGGCGATCGCGCGCGGACCTGACGCGGATCGAGGCCGGCCGCCATCGCGGCCCGCACGAGCGCCGTTTCGGTCGCAGAACCTTCGATGACGAGCTCGCCTCGCTCATTCGTGTCCAGCTCGACCTCGCTGCAGAGGCAACAAACCTCCAGCATTCTGCGCATATCACTGCCGAGATTGTCGCGCCGCAGAGAGCTGCCGAGCTCCCGGCCCGCAACCCGGCGGCTTCCGCTCGCAAGCTCTGCCACGGCCATCTGATTGAGCGTTAGTGTCCCCGTCTTGTCGAAACAAACGACATCGACGGAGGCCAGCGTTTCGATGGCATTGATATGGCGGACGATCATGCCCCGCTTTCGCATCCGCTCGACTCCAACGGAAAGCGCAGTCGTGGCAATCATCGGCAGCCCTTCCGGAATGGCCGCCACGGCTACGGTCAGCGCCGAGCGCAACAGCAGGAACAGGTTCTGCCCCCTGAGGACGCCCATGAGGACCAGAAGCGCGCTCGCCGCCCCTGTGATCCAGACGAGCTGTCCGCCGAGCTGATCGAGCTCGCTCTGCATCGCCGTTTCCGGCGGCCGGCTCCGCGCAACGAGCTGCTGCACCCGGCCGACCTCCGTGCGGGCTCCCGTTGCCACGACGATCGCGGCACCACTCCCGCCCGTCACGATGGTCCCGCGGTAGACCATGTTGGTGCGCTCGGCCAGCGCACGCCCGGGATCGGGCAGAGGCTCGACGGTCTTGCTCACCGGAAGGCTTTCCCCGGTCAGAGCCGACTCGCTCACCGAAAGGCCTGCCGCCTGGATCACCCGGGCATCGGCGGGAACGACGTCTCCACGCTGAAGCATTATGACATCGCCGGGCACGACCATCTCGGCTGGCTGCTCCCGGGTCTGCCCGTCCCGCAGCAGCCGGGCGATGGGACTGCGCTCAGTTTCGAGGCTCGAAAGGATGCGCTCGGCCCGGGCCTCGCTCACGTACCCTATTGCGGCATTCAAAACGACAACGGCAGAGATCGCCGCAGCCTCCAGCAAGGCGCCGGTGATGACGGAGATCAACGTCGCGCCAGCCAGCACGGCGACCGGGAAGCTCTTGAACTGGGCGGCAAGGATGTGTGCCGAACTCCGCACATGGGGTGGGATCAAGACGTTCCGCCCGGTTTGGGCCAGGCGATCCCGCGCGGCGCGGTGCGTCAGGCCCGTCTGGACCGACGTCATCAACCCTTGCGCCACGGCCTGCACGCTCATCGTGTGCCAGGCCGCTCCGCCAGGGCCTGCGCCCCCGGGCGTCAGCGCGCCGCTCAGAAGCGCCCGCGCAACCCGCAGCAATGTCGGGCAGGAGATGGCTTCCGGATCGAAGAGGATGACGACATTACCGGTCAGCGTGCTCGGCCGGACATTCTTCACCCCGTTGATCTCGCCGATGCCGACGAACAGCAAATCGGAAAGCTCGGGCGAGTTCTTCAGGCCGGCGATTCCCAGCCGAAGGCGACCGGGGCTCTCGTGGCGCACGCACACCGGCTCGCCGGGGCCGCCGACCTCTGGCCCGGCGCTTCGCGTCTGGTGGAGCATTGGCTGGCTCAATTCCGCCGGGAGTGATCTGCTGTCTCGGCAGCGACCCACTGGTGCCGCGCTCGTCAGCTTGGCATCGGGCCGCCCTGGGGCTGCGCCTCGCCTGCGGCATGTCTTGCGCCGTTACCGGCGCGATGCCGTTCGTGCTCCATCTCCGCCCGCACCTCCGCAACGATATCCCCGGCCTGCTCATTGAGCTCGGCAAGAGCTGCCCGGCCCTGATCATAGGCGGCCACCCCGGCCTTCAGGACCGTCTTGGCGACAGGGCGCACAAGCGGCTTCACCAGCGGGGAAAGCAGCAGCACTCCGACTCCGATCGCCAGTCCGGTAACGATGTTGCCGCCCTTCATGGCGTCTTCGAAGATGGCCATTGCGAGCCTCCAGTGGGTTGAGAGATTTGCTCGAGAGCATGCCCCAGACGACGAGCCCCTGCGTGGCAGGAAAGTAACT
>DASVDU010000046.1:0-14488 GCA_036380915.1 Hyphomicrobiaceae bacterium
AGCTCCCGCGTCGGGAACGACAGCTCGGCGAGCGACGGCCCCGCCGTCTGCGGCCGCGGCGCCGTCTCGCCGACCCAGCCGGCGTTCGCCCCGGAGACGGCGAACGGCCGCTTGTAGACGCTCGACGAGATGGTGATGTGGCCGGCGATGCCGCGGATCGGGGAGAGGTCGGCGAGCGCCTTGAGGATCGCGCGCTCCGTCGCCTCGGGCACGAGATAGCCGCCGTCGGCCTCTGAGCCGACCGAGAGCGCCTTGCCTTCGAGCGCGAGCCCTTCGAGCTGGGTGAGCTTCGCCGCGTCGCCCTTGCGCACATAGGCGGTGAACGCTGCTTTGTGGGTGTCGGCGACCGTCTCGCCAGGCCGCACCAGCCGGCCCTTGTTGGCGAGATAATCGATCTGCTGCTTCTGCTCGTCGAGAGCCGCGTCGATGCGGGCCAGCTTCTCTTCCGTGATCACATCGGCGCTTTTCGCTTCCAGCTCGGCCAGGCGCCGGTCATTGGTCGCCTTGTACTCGTGGAAGGCCCGCATGAAGTCGTCGAAGGCCATCGAGATCTGATACATGCTGGGGGACTCCGGGCTTTCGGTGATTTCGGTTTCGGACCCGGACACTTCGTCAAGACTCATCTTGCATTTCCTTCTTCACGTTTAGCCCCGTGGATCCCGGAGCCCGGCGAAACCGCAGAGCACCAGAATTCACCAGACCATCATCACCCCGGTCGGAAGGGGCGGGGATAACTTTGGGCGAGGGCTTTTTGCCCAACGTGGTAAACGGAGGGAATTCGGACCGGTTTTTCAGCGCATTAGGCTTTCGCGCCGGACGTTTATGGTTTTGATTGAATCCACGACTTCGGCTTCGGCCCCGACATAGGATGGAACAAGCCCAAGCCAAGCTCGCGCCCACTTTCCCTCTCCCCGCTGGGGAGAGGGTCAGGGTGAGGGGGGGGGCGCCACTGGCAATTGTTTGCAAGCCCTCACCAGGCGCTTCGGACTGACCCCGGATCAAATCCGGGGCAGGCTCTCTCTCAATAGCCCCGCTGCAATCCTCCGAGCGGTATCGATCGCCATTTGTGGAATGTTCCTCAATCCCCCACGCTGACGCTTGCCGCCGGCCCGCCACCGAGCGCAGTATGCGCGAGCTTGCTATCGGCCCGTTGAAGGGTCAGCCGTTTTGAAACCGGCTCGCAGCCATCCATTTCTCGAAGAATACTCGACAAGCGAAAGCCAAAGCCATGATCGCCGGAACCGACCACACCCAATCCGATGTCGGCCACTTCTGCGCACGTGTTGCGGGCCGTGATATGACCGTCGGCATCCTGGGGCTCGGCTATGTCGGATTGCCCTTGGCCCTCGCCGCCGTAAACGCCGGATTCAAGGTCATTGGCTTCGACATCGATCGTCAGCGGGTGGCGCAGATCTCGCGCGGGGAATGCGCGATCCGGCATATCGATACGACAGCAATCCGCGCGGCGCTGGCACAAGGCACATTCCGGGCGACCAGCGATTTCGACGGGCTCGGCACGCCCGATGCCATCCTGATCGCGGTGCCGACCCCGCTCAACCGCAATCGCGAGCCCGATCTCACGTTCGTCGAGAACAGCACGCGCGAGATTGCGAAACGCCTGCGCCCGGGGCAGCTCATCGTGCTCGAGTCGACGACCTGGCCCGGGACGACGGCTGAGATCATGAGGCCCATTCTGGAGGCCGGCGGGCTCGTGTGCGGAAAGGACTTCTATCTCGCCTACTCGCCCGAGCGCGAGGACCCGGGCAACCCGCAGTACGCGACCGCGAGCATTCCCAAAGTGGTCGGCGCGGACGATGCCGCCTCCCTGAGGGCAGCCGATGCGCTCTACCAGGCCCTCGTGACCAGGACCGTGCCGGTGTCGTCGGCGGCGACCGCGGAGGCCGTGAAACTGACGGAGAATATCTTCCGGGCGGTCAACATCGCGCTGGTGAACGAGCTCAAGGTCATTTTCGAGCGGATGAACGTCGACATCTGGGAGGTGATCGAGGCGGCGAAGACGAAGCCGTTCGGCTACATGCCGTTCTATCCCGGCCCCGGTCTCGGCGGCCACTGCATTCCGATCGATCCATTTTATCTGACGTGGAAAGCCCGCGAGTACGACGTGACCACCCGGTTCATCGAGCTCGCTGGCGAGATCAACACGGCCATGCCGCATTATGTGGTGGAGCGTCTCGCCGAAGCGCTCGACCGGCGCAGCGGCCGCGGCCTCAATGGGGCGCGCATTCTGATCGTCGGGCTCGCCTACAAGAAGAACGTCGAGGACCCGCGCGAAAGCCCGTCGCTGAAGCTCATGGAGCTGATCGAGCGGCGCGGCGCGCAGGTCGACTATCACGATCCGTTCATTGCGGCCATTCCGAACACCCGTGCGTATCCCAATTTCGCGGGCCGGCCGTCGCAGCCGCTCACGCCACAAGCGCTTGCGGAATATGATGCGGTCCTCATCGCGACGGACCACGACGACATCGACTGGTCAGGGCTCGTCGCCAACGCCCGCCTCGTCATCGACACCCGCAACGTGTGTCAGCGGAACGGAATAAAAGCGGAGCATGTGGTGAAGGCGTGAGCGTTAGCGTGACCCATTGCCCCAATTGGGCGGCTGAGAAATTCACGCTCAATTAGCCCTGTGCGGTGGTTTCCGTCCGCTGTTGGCCGCTGCGCTTCAGCTGCTCCATCGGCGACCGTTTTCCTCGATGCCGACCCAGCAGGGAACGAGCCAGGAGCCGTCGAGTTGAACGCCTGTATGACGGTGGATAACTCACCTCGAGAGCAGCCATGGCAGACGATCGACTGCAGCGCGACAGATCCCGCCGGAACGGCCCGTACTATAACGGCTGGTGGATCGTCCTTCTGATCATCATCGCCCTCTTCGTCTGGTGGGGCTGGGGATGGAGCTGGTGGGGCACCCCGGAGCCCGAGACGAGTGCCGGTGCTCCCCAAACCACGACCGGGCAGCCACCGTCAGGTGCTGGCGGCGCACAAGCGCCTGCACCTCGGACCGAAGCCCCTAAGACGGAAACGCCAGGCGCGCAACCTGGCACGACGCCTGGTGGCACGACCCCTGGTCCGGACAGCGGCAACGCTCCGCCAGCCAAGTGAATTGGTGTCCGCGGGCGGATTCTGTCGAGCCCGAGCATTTTCAGCACCCCCGCCGTCGCTTTCGTAAAGGGCCGCCGAAAGCAAAATCGTGCTTTCGAATGCATGCCTTCAAGCCGAATACTCGAAACGGGCCATCCGACCCGACCTCCCCGCGTCTGGCTCGCGGCACCGGGTATGAATGGCCCGATCAAAAAGTCGCCTGGCGGCGCGGCCCGCCGACCCGCGCACATCTTAGGGCTGTCCGCCCATCGGCATAGCCGTCCGCTGCCACGTGCTGTTCACGACCATTGCCATGCCAGCATAGTAGGCGAACACCGCCGATGCGCAGAGGAACCAGCCGCCAATGGTGGACAGGACGCCCCAGCCTTCTGCCGCGCCGGCAAAGTGAGAGATGCCGATGAGCGTGAACCCGACGCACAGGGTGGCGAAGACTGCCACCAGCACCGCGTTGGTCCGCATGGCGGCGATGGCGAGCGCCAGGGAAATGAACCCGAACGAGACGAGCAGGAATCCCTGGATCACCGGAGCATCGGCGACGCCGGCCAGGCTGTTGCTGGCATCCATCGCGGAGAACAGCCCGAGGACGGCGTAAAGCGCGCCAAACGAGCAAAATGCCGTCGCCATCAGCACATTGGTGCGGCGGAAGCCGTAAAGGCCGGCTATGAACTGCGCGACGCCGGCAAACAATAGCAGGATCGGGATCGTGGCCGTCAGCGTCGATTGCGGGAAGGCAGCGACGGTTACTCCGAATATCCAGCTTCCGGTGGCCAACGCCCACAATCCCAATGGACCAGGATCGGCGATACTCGCTGTCGCCCGCTCCTCGACGGCGGCGATTTCGGATTCGTCCAACTGCGTGACGACGGGCCCCCCTCTGGTCCAGTTTTCACGCCTTGCTCTGATGTGACTGACTTCAGCCATGGTAAGCTCCATTCACCGTTAAGGATTTTGCTTAATCCCTGACTGATCAACGCGCTGAGGCGTAGAAAGTCTCGTGGGTTCCGAGCGCGAGGACGCGGCTTGTTGCAGCACTCAAGCCCCCCATGAGCGAGGGCGAGCATCGGCCCATGCGGCCCGTAATCAACGCGTGGGCGCTGAGCCCGGCGATCGTTTGCCGGCCAGGGCCGATAGGGATTGCACCTGTTGCATCGGGCGGGCATCGGAACATTCGGAAGCCTCGCCGGTTGAGCCGGATGCATCGCAGGCTCGCCCGATTGAGCCTGGGAGCATCAACCGGATTTGCCGTGGAACTGGTTCTTTCTGCGCTATTGCTGTTCTCGGTCGCCGCGCTGCTCGCACGTGCCTGGCGCCAGCGGTCCTATTTCCGGGTGCTCGATCGGGAGCCGGCGCCTCGCGAGCCCACACCGTCTGTGACCGTCGTCATTCCTGCACGCAACGAGGCATCGAAAATCGGAGCCTGCGTGGAGGGATTGACCCGCCAGTCCTATCCGCGCGCGCGTTTCAGAATCATCGTGGTGGATGACAGTTCCACCGACGGGACACGGTCTGTCGTGGCTGCGATTGCCCGGACCTGCCCCATCGTTTCCGTTGTGTCCGCGCCACCGCTGCCGGCTGGCTGGACCGGAAAATCTCATGCCTGCTGGGTCGGCGCCCAGATCGAGACCGACACGGAGTGGCTGTGCTTCATCGACGCCGACACCCGGCACCGTCCCGAGCTTCTGGCCAGCACTCTTGCCGCAGCGCAGCGAAACGATCTGGATTTTCTTTCGCTGGTGCCGCGGCAGGAACTCGGGAGCTTCGCGGAGCGCTTGATCATGCCGTGCGGATTTTATCTGCTGGCATTCTTGCAGGACGTGAGGGAGCCGCTCGATCAGGAAAGCGAGAAAACGACCGCCTGTGGCCAGTTCATTCTGGTGCGACGCTTCGCTTATCTGGACGTCGGAGGCCACTCTGCGGTCGCCGGCGCCTTGAGCGAGGACGTGGCACTGGCCCGAGCGATGAAACGGAGCGGCTGGCGGACAGCAGTATTCGGAGGCGAGCGATTGCTCAGCGCGCGCATGTACGACGGCTACGCGAGCCTGCGGGCCGGCCTGACGCGCAATCTGGTCGACATGCTGGGCGGCCCGGCTCGGGCGCTGATAACAGCGTCTGCGGGCATTCTCCTGGCCTGGGCGTGCCTCCTTCTACCGCTGTCGACTGTGGTGACCTGGAGCCCGACAGCGGCTGACACTGTTTCGATCCTCCTTGCCTGGAGCGCCGCGGCTGCCGCTTTCGCGTTCCATATCGCGGGCGCGCGTCATTTCGGCATTCCGGCATGGTACGGCCTTCTTTTTCCGGTCGGCTACTCGGTTGGAGCTGGGCTCGTTATCGAGAGCGTCTGGCGAAGGCGGACGGGGCGCGTCATCTGGAAGGATCGCACCTATCCCGGTGAGAGCCAGACGGAACTACGCTCGACCTCGGCCTCCTATTCTTGCTCACAAGGGTCATGACCGAGCACCTGCGTCGCATTTCCGGGCGCAGCATGATGCTCGTCGTCCTCGTGATCGGGGTTGCGGCGTATGCCGCGCGGCCGATCCTGCTGCCGTTCGTCGCCGCCGGGGTGCTCGCGTTCGTCTGCACTCCGCTGGTGAATTGGATAAGCTCGCGGACGGGGATATGGCGCGCACTCGCAGCCGCCGTGGTGTTCATCAGCGTGCTCGCCATTGTCGGCGCCTTCGGTTACCTGGCACTCCCTCGTGTCCTGAGCCAGGCGTTGACGGTTGTAAGCAACCTTCAGGAAATCATTCAGTCTGCTATTGCCGGCGTAATCGGTGACCAGCCAGTCAGCATACTTGGACAGATCGTTAATCCGCAGGAACTGGCTCAACGAACTGTGGAGTCCATTCGAAACTGGATCGGCCAGCCTGAGCGCTTGTTGACCATTGCCGGGCTGAGCTTCGTCTCGATGTTCGGGATGATTCTGACCGTCGTACTCTTCGCGTATATGCTTTTCGACGGACCGGGCATCGAACGGGGCCTGCTCTGGCTGGTGCCTCCGCAGCAACGATCCTTTGCCCGTCATTTATGGGAGAGGGTCGAGCCGGCGCTGCGCCGTTATTTCGTCGGCCTGGCTGTTGTCGTCCTCTATACGTCGGCCGCCGCGTATATCGGGCTTGCAATTTTTCTGCATCTTCCTCACGCGGTTCTGCTTGCCATTGCGACGGGGTTTCTCGAATTGATCCCCTTCATTGGACCGCTGGCGGCCGCCGTCCTGGCCGGGATGATCGCGTTGCAGAATGCTCACGGGATCGAAAGCGTCGTCGCTTACGCGCTTTATGCATCGGCATTGCGGTTATCAATCGATCAGATCGTCGGACCGGTCGTGCTTGGCACGGCTGCGCGCATTCACCCAGCCCTTGTCATCTTCTGCTTGCTCGTCGGCGGCTATCTGTTCGGCGTGATCGGGATCGTGCTCGCCATACCGGTCGCAGTCACGATCAAGATCACGCTGGCCGCGCTTTATGAACCGCTCACGAATGAGGACGACGCCGGTCATTGAGCCGGTGCCGACCTCAGAACTATTTCCCGCCTCCTTTGTTGATCATCGTGCGAGCCACGAGAAAGCTCGCTCGCGATAGACCCTCGAACTCTGGCGAACTTCGGACTGAGGTCACGAGCGGGTTGTTCCGTCCGATATCCATACGCCAGCGCATTTTCGACGACTTGCGACGGCGGCTCGGGGGAACGGTGCCGTTGCGGGTGGTGCTCTGGGACGGCGAGGCGTTTGCTTTCTCGCCCAGTCCGGCCGTGACCATCACGCTCGGATCGCGACGCCTCGTTCGGGCGCTGATGGCTGGGAATTTCGTCCGGCTTGGAGACGCCTACGTCAGCGGCGAGCTCGCCGTCGACGGCAAAGTCGAGGACATCATCCGTGTTGGCATCGAGCTTTCGGAGCGCATCGGCGCGACGCCGTTGCCCAGCCGTGTTGCACGGGCGCTTGCTTATGTTTCGGTCCGCCACAGCCGCCGGCGTGATAAGGCTGCCATCCGCCATCACTACGACGTCTCCAACGACTTCTACCGCCTCTGGCTGGACCGGAACCTGATCTACTCTTGCGCCTATTTCAAAACGGGATCAGAGGATCTGGATACCGCCCAGGAACAGAAGCTGGAGCACATTTGCCGCAAACTGCTTCTGAAACCGGGTGAGCGGCTGCTCGACATCGGGTGCGGTTGGGGAGGTCTTTTGAATTGGGCTGCGACCCACCACGGTGTCGAAGGCGTCGGCGTAACGCTCAGCGAGCAGCAGTACTTGTTGGCTCGCCAGCGGATTGCCGAGGCGGGGTTGGCAGATCGCGTCGAGATCCGCCTCCAGGACTATCGCGATATTCCAGGCAGGGACGAGTTCGATAAGGTGGTCTCCGTCGGAATGTACGAGCACGTCGGCCTTGCCAACCTGCCGCTCTATTTCGCCACGATCGTCCGGCTACTCAAACCAGGGGGTGCCGTTCTTAACCATGGCATTACGTTGGCTGGCGGGGTTGGCCGCGCCAAGGGGTTATCCGGCGGCGAATTCATCGATAACCATGTTTTCCCGGGAGGTGAGTTGCCGCCTCTTTCTCGCGTCGTCAAAGAGGTTGCAGCCAGCGGATTGGAGTTCGTCGACGCCGAGGATTTGCGCCCTCATTATGCGTTAACCTTGAAGCACTGGGTCCGGCGCCTCGAGGCTTGCGCCACTGAGGCAACATTTGCGTCTAGTCCGGAACATTACCGTATCTGGCGCATTTATATGGCTGCCATGGCTTTCGCATTTGACCGCGGCTGGCTCTCGGTCGCCCAGGTCCTCGCCCTGAAACCGTACGCAAGGGCAATGGCAAAGCGGCCGTGGACCCGCGGCTACCAATATGATGGCAACGCAAATCCTCCGTCGACCGGCAGTCTGGAGTGGTGAGATGAGATGGACCGGGTCGGTTGGGCAACCGTCGACGCACGCATCGGGAGGGGAAAAGCCGGTCACGCCAGAAGTTGCAAAGCCCAACCTGTTTACCAAAGCCGTTTACCGTCTGGATGCCCTAATTCGCAACCGACACGGCATATTCGAATACTCCAATCACCCTGATTGCTTATTCCGGATGCATATCGGAAACCTGGACAGAAACATTCGGCTCCTGGACGGGACTTGCCTTGCCGAGGGTAGCCGGATTGCCATCCTCCACGTTTGGAATGAGCAAGTCCCACAATTTCCGAAAAAGGGACCCAATCTGCAGTGGGCGCGCTCGCTTTCGCGGAAGCTCAGCTTTTCCATGCGCGAGCTGGCCCGCTATCTGGAAAGCCGGCCGGATCTGGCCGACATCGAAGCAGTTCGGGCCGAAATGGCCCTTGGCCCGCCAGAGCAGACGCCCACCATCATCCAGCTTTCGGCCCGGTACGGCTTCGAGCCAGTGGCGCAGCCCTCCGTTCGGCGCCGTGGCGGAGCACTGCACCGGATGGGAGAAAACATTCTGATCACCATGCTTGTGCTTGCCAGAAATCCCTCTGCCTGGGGCTGGGACGATCTCGCCAGGGACAGAGCCGAGGTCTTCATCTCCCGGTCGAAGCTGAGGGCCCTCCACGGGACGACCGACTGATTCGCAGCCGGGGAGGGGAGTCGAACCATTCGCTCGGGCCGGCGTTCTCAGTCGTCAGTCTCGATCAGCGAAGGCCGGTGGTCCGGTCCACAGCAAGCGGGCCGGCGCATGCTCCATCAGGTTCTGTCAAATGTATGCCTCGCCGCGGCGATCCTCGGTTGCATCTATCTGCTGATGTCGGCGATTCTGGTGCGCCGGTTTGCGGCCCAGGGGACGCGGTCGGCAAGTCGACCGGTTCCAGTTTCGATCCTGAAGCCGCTGCACGGGGTTGAGCTCCGCCTCTTCGAGCTATTGGCATCCTTCTGCCGCCAAAACTACTCGGCACCCATTGAAATCATCTGCGGTGTCGCCGACCGGGACAATCCGGCCGCAGCGGTCATGAAGCGGCTCGCCCAGTCCTACCCGGCGTGCAAGATCCGTTGTTCCGTCTCGATCGGGAGCCATGGCAGCAATGGAAAGGTTTCGAACCTCATCGGCTTGTCCAAGCTGGCGGCACACGACGTGCTGGTCATCTCGGATTGCGATATCGAGGTCGGGCCGGACTATCTGTCCCGGGTGATCGGTGAGCTGGAGCGGCCCGGCGTCGGCGCCGTCTCCTGTCTTTACCATGGGATCGGCGGGGAAGGGCTCTGGTCCCAGCTTTCGGCTCTGGCGATCAATCTGCATTTTCTCCCGAGTGTTGTCGTCGCCATCACGTACGGGCTGGCGGAGCCCTGCTTCGGCTCCACGATAGCTCTTAAACGCAAGACACTCGATGACATTGGAGGGCTCGAGAGCTTCGCCGATTTCCTCGCTGACGATTACGCGATCGGTGCTGCGGTGCGCGAACGAGGTCTCAAGGTGGCGATCCCCGCCTTCACCATCGGCCATCACTGCTACGAGCGGAGCCTGCGCGACTTGTTTCTCCATGAAGTCCGATGGGCCCGGACGGTCCGGATCATTGATCCGATCGGGTATGCCGGAGCTTTCGTCGCTCATCCTCTGCCGCTGGCCATGATCGGCTTATTTTCCGATGCCAGCGCTGCCTTGATGCTGATAACCGCCGCGATCATCTGCCGGCTCGTTCTTTGCTTCAGTGTCCAGCGGGCGTTCGGACTGCCGCGGCAGCGCTACTGGCTGCTTCCGGTCCGCGATCTGCTCTCTTTCGCGGTATTCGTTTGGGGCTGCTTCGGCGCCACGGTGCGCTGGAAGGGCACGGAGTATCAAGTCCGATCCGATGGCACCCTGATTCCGAACAGGAGCGGAACCGAGTAACGGATCCGGGCGGCCGCGCGATAGCTTGAACTGAGGAGTTTACCTCGGGGACAGCCAAAGGACCGATGCTCCGACGCAATCGTGAAACGAATGCCGTTCCGGCACGTTCAGTGGCAGCGGGATGGGAGACATTCCGCTGATGAAGGACTGGCAGATCGCACGCTTTTTGCGATACCACCGGACTGGATACGGCATGAGACTTGTGCTTGCTCAGCCCCGCGGCTTTTGCGCCGGAGTCATCCGCGCGATCGAAATCGTCAACAAAGCACTCGAGAAGTACGGCCCGCCGGTCTACGTTCGCCACGAAATCGTGCACAACCGCCATGTTGTCGAAAGCCTGCAGGCCAAGGGCGTCCGTTTCGTCGAGGACCTGAGCGAGGTTCCGGACGGAGCCGTCACGATTTTCAGCGCCCACGGAATTCCGCGTGATGTCGAGGAGGAGGCGCGGGCGCGCGGACTGCCGACGATCGATGCGGTATGCCCGCTCGTGAAGAAAGTTCACAATCAGGGCCGGCATTACGTCGCACACGGTCGCACGCTGATCCTGATCGGACACGCTGGCCATCCCGAGGTGATCGGAACGCTCGGCCAGATCGACGGCCCGAAATATCTCGTGCAGACGGAAGCGGATGTCGAGGCGCTGCCGGTGCCGACGGACGCCCCGGTCGCATATGTGACGCAAACGACGCTCAGCGTGGACGACACGAGCAACATCATCGCGGCACTGAAACGGCGCTTCCGCGACATCGTCGGCCCTGAAACGCGCGACATCTGTTATGCGACGCAGAACCGCCAGACCGCCGTGCGCCAGCTCGCCCGGATTGCGGACGTCATCCTCGTTGTGGGAGCGCGCAACAGCTCCAACTCCAATCGCCTCCGTGAAATCGGCGAGGAGTGCGGCGTGCGGAGTTACCTCATCGCGAATGGCGATGAACTCCGGCCGGAATGGCTAGTGGGCGCCGATGTGGTCGGACTGACCGCTGGGGCGTCGGCTCCCGAAGTCCTGGTCGAGAGCGTCATCGAAAGGCTGAGGTCGATTGCTCCTCTCGAGGTGACCACGATGGCCGGAGTGGAGGAGAACATCACTTTCCGCCTTCCCGTTCAGCTTGCGCGCGACGCCGCCCGCACGAGTGCCGGCGTGTGAGGCCGTCCATGGGCATTCCCGCGCGACAGTTGATCAAGGTCGGCAGCTATATCGCCCGCCAGCACCTCGCCGGGCGCAAGCGCTATCCGCTGGTTCTCATGCTCGAGCCGCTCTACCGGTGCAATCTCGCCTGCGCGGGATGCGGGAAAATCGATTATCCCGAGCCCATTCTGAATCAGCGGCTGTCCGTCGAGGATTGCCTCGGCGCAGTCGACGAATGCGGTGCTCCCGTCGCCGTGATCGCAGGCGGCGAGCCCTTGCTGCACAAGGAGTTGCCGCAGATCGTCGATGGGATCCTGAACAAGGGCAAGATCGTCATCGTTTGCACGAACGGCCTGCTGCTCGAAAAGCAACTCGACAAGTTCAAACCCGACCCTTCCTTCACCTGGTCCGTGCACCTCGATGGGGACGAGGAGATGCACGACCGCTCGGTGTGTCAAAAGGGCGTTTATGCTCGTGCCGTCTCGGCGATCCGAGCCGCCAAGGCCAAGGGCTTTCGGGTGACGATCAACGCGACGTTTTTCAAAGGGGCCGATCCCGCCCGTATCGCGAGATTCTTCGACCACGTGACCGCACTCGGCATAGACGGCATCACCATGTCGCCGGGATACGCCTATGAGCGCGCGCCCGACCAGCAGCATTTTCTGACCCGTACCGCCACAAAGGGGCTGTTCCGCTCGATCTTCAGGCATGGCGATGGCGGTCGGCGCTGGAGCTTCAACCAATCGAGCCTCTTTCTCGATTTCCTTGCCGGCAATCAGGAGTACCGCTGCACGCCCTGGGGTAATCCGACCCGGACGGTGTTCGGTTGGCAGCGCCCTTGCTACCTTCTCGGCGAGGGGTACGCGAAGACGTTCAAGGAGCTGATGGAGGAGACGAATTGGGATGATTACGGCACCGGCAATTACGAAAAATGCGCCGATTGCATGGTGCACAGCGGATACGAGGCGAGTGCGGTGATGGATGCCGTCCGTCATCCGCTCAAGGCGATGAGGGTCGCGGTAGGCGGAGTACGCACGGAAGGCCCGATGGCGCCGGAAATCAGCCTCAGCGGGCAGCGCCCGGCGCAGTACGTCTTTTCGCGCCACGTCTCCCAGAAAATGTCAGAGATTCGCGAGGCCGAATCCCGCGCCGAGCGTCGTCCGAGCACGGCGGAGCGCGCGTAACGCCCTGGCCCATCCAGCCGCACAGTGGACCAGATCCGGAAGCTCACTCGGGGTGCCGAGCAGGCTGCGTGCGACGCTCCAGGCATTTGTGCCGCCGTCAGCGCCAAGCCCGGCGAGCGCAGCAGCGGGGACCCGGCGATACGCTGGGTCGCAGACCGCCCTCACGGCCGCAAAACCGACACCGAGCTCGGCCGCGAGCAGAGCGGCCTCCCAGGATTCCATGTCGGCGGCATCCGCGCCGGTTGATGAGCGCAATGCCTGCTTTTCCGCGGGTGTGCATTGCGGCTCGGCCACTCCAGCAATGTCGCCGATCCGAACATCGGGAATTGCCGATAACAGCTTCGAATGCACCCGGGTCGTCAGCGCTGCATCTGCCGCCAGCCGCTCGCCTCCGCGAATAATCTGCCGGGCTAATATGATCTGGCCCGGCGCGAGGTCAGGGTCGAGCCCGCCTGCGACCCCGAAGCTGACCACGGCACAGAAACGGCCATCTGTCCTGCGCCGAACGATGTCCCGCAGGAGCTCCTGCTGATTGCCGCGACAAACGACGGTGACGCCGTGGCCGGCGGCAATGCGAGCCTCTGCAAGGAGCCCCGTGACGACCAGAACCGGAGCATCGCTGGGCCGCATCATGCGTCACACGCCGGACGTCGCGCGATTAGCCCTCTCACCAATCAAATTGAGATAACGCGCGAGCGAAAGCAGCGGAAAATATTTACCATATCCGTGATAGCGAAGATAAAAGACGCGAGGAAAGCCGGTGCCGGTGAAACGCTGCTCGGGCCAAAGGCCGTCTTCTCCTTGCGTGCGCAAGAGATAGCCGACACCCTTCGCAACGGCAGGTTCGTCCGATGCGCCAGCGGCCATGAGGCCAAGCAGCGCCCAGGCAGTCTGGGAGGCGGTGCTTGGCGCCGGCTCGTGACCGGCGTAATCCAGCCGATAACTTTCACAACCTTCGCCCCAGCCGCCATCCTCGTTCTGGATCGACAAGAGCCATCCGACTGCGCGGGCAACCTCCGGTGTCTCCCTTGTGGCGCCGGTCGCCGCGAGCCCATCCAAGGCCGACCAGGTGCCATAGATGTAATTGACGCCCCAGCGACCGAACCAACTCCCATTCTTTTCCTGCTGCGAGCGCAGCCAGGCGAGGCCGGCTTTCAGGGCAGGGCTGTCGTGCGGCCGGTCGCCGAGCTGGCCCAGCAGACAGATGCAACGCGCGCTGACGTCCGCCGTCGGTGGATCGAGCAGGGCGCCATGGTCGGCAAAGGGAATGTAATTGAGATAGAAATACGTGTTGTCGGCGTCGAAGGCCGCCCAACCGCCGTTTCGGCTTTGCATCCCCTCGATCCACTCGCGCGCGCGGCCGACGGATTCGGCAAACCGCGCCGGTTCTCCGGAGGTCCTGTCCCACCGATGCAACGCCATCGCGATCACGGCACTGTCGTCGAGATCGGGATAGTGCGGGTTGGCATACTGAAAGGCCCATCCGCCGGGTTTCACGGTCGGCCTTTGCACCGCCCAGTCGCCTGCAAAGTCGAGCACTTGCCGGGACCGCAGCCATTCGAGTCCTCTGAGGGCCTGCTGCCTTGCCTCCCGGCTGCCCACCTCGAGGAGGGCGTGACAGCTCAGCGCCGTGTCCCAGACCGGAGAGAGGCAGGGCTGGCAATAAGCCTCGTTATCTCGCTCGACGAGCAGACGGTCGATGCTCTCTCGTGCCAGGCGGTAGCGCGAATCCGTATGCGGCACGCCCAGCGCGTCGTACATCATGACGGCATTGGCCATGGCCGGGAAAATGGCTCCGAGCCCGGAAAGCCCGTTGAGCCGCTCGTCCACGAATGCGACAGCCTTCGCGATGGCGACTTGCCGCGACCTGGCAGGAAAGGCCGGCCGTAAGGTCTGCAGCACCTTGTCGACTGCATCGAAGAAAACGGCCCACCCACCGTGCCGATGCTCGCCCTTCGGCCAGGACGTCACCTCCTCGGGAGGCACACAGAAAAGTTCGCGGACGCCGACGCCTCGCCTGTTGCGTGCGCGCGGCCGGAGGGCCTGGAGCACGAGCATCGGTACGAGCACGGTCCGGGCCCAATAGGAGATTTTCGACAGATGGAATGGGAAGGACCGCGGGAGCAGCATGATTTCGACCGGCATTTCCGGAACGCTGCTCCAGGGCGCCTCGCCGTAGAGTGCGAGCAGAAAGCGCGTAAAGACGTTGCTTCTTGCGGCTCCACCCGCGGCGAGAATGGC
>DASVDU010000047.1:0-11676 GCA_036380915.1 Hyphomicrobiaceae bacterium
GAACCTGCGCTTTGAGACGGTGGCAATTGGCGCGTTGCCGTTCATTGCGGCAGACATGGTGCGGCTTACTCTGCTGGTTGCGTTCCCGTCGTTATCATTGGCCCTGCCTGCGCTGCTTATGTAGCACGGCACTCGCTGAGCAGCCTTTTCGACATTTGAAAGGTAACTGGCGGGGCTCAACGAGAGACCGACGGCGTGTGCTGCCGCTCATTGGCTCAGTCTAAAACTGCTGCTCGAACTGAGGTTGCCAGCGCAGCAGATAGGCCTGAATTTTTCGGACGCCGTACGCAAGAATGATGCCGACGACCATCATCACGAAAATCGCGACCATCATTTCCGCGGCGTTGGCGCGTGCTTCTGCCTCGATGATCAGCTTACCGAGGCCGCGCTGAGCGCCGACGAACTCGCCGACAATGACGCCGACTAGGGCGAAGGAGACTGCGGGCGTCAGCGACGCAAACACCCAGGCCAGTGCGGACGGGATGATGACCGTGCGCAGGATGACGAACTCGCTCGCGCCCAGCAGCCGCGCCGCCGCGATCTGGTCGCGGTCAACCGACCGCGTCCCCTCGAATGTGTTGAAGAAAACCACGAAGAACACGATGATCCAGCCGGTAACGATCTTCGACATGTCGCCCAGCCCGAAAATGAGGATGATCAGCGGGACCAAAGTCTGATCGTACCCGACTGAGCCAAGTCTACACATTCGGCATCGTTGTATCCGAGCTCGGTGAGAATTTCGCGTGTATGCTCGCCCAACTGCGGCGGGTCACGGCGATTCGCGAGACGCGATCCGTCGACCGAGATCGGCAGCGCCGGAGTCTTCGCGGTTCGCCCATCGGGCAGGCGAATATCCATCAACCCTCCGGACGCCATCAAGTGAGGGTCGTTGAACAAATCGCCGGGCTTGTTGACCGGTGCGTAAGGCAGTTGCAAGCGCTCTAGCGTTTCCGCGAGCTCAGCGGCTGTCCACTGCCGGAAAATGCTCGCGATTTCGGGAATGATCCATGACCGCTGATCGACCCGACCCTGGTTTGTCGCAAGCCGCGGATCCTCCAGCCATTGCTCGCGACCAAATGTCCGGCAGAATGCCTCCCAGTGCTCCTCACCGACGATAGTGACAAACAGTTTCGATCCATCCTTGGTCTCGAACAGATCATAGACCGGCCACGGGCTGTCCTTGACCGAGTACGGGATCGACGGCGTCCCCGTCACCGCCTCGAACATCATGGCCTGCCCCATCAGGAAGACGTTGTTCTCGAACAACGCGCTCTGGATGTAACGGCCGCGGCCGGTGCGCTGCCGTTCGGCCAGCGCCGCCTGGATCGCGATGACGCCAAACATGCCGCCCATCACGTCGTTGACGGAGGCGCCGGCCCGCATCGGCCGGTCGGGCAGTCCGGTCATGTAGGCGAGACCGCCCATCATCTGCACGACCTCATCAAGGGCGAGGCGGTGCTCGTAGGGCCCGGGCAGATAGCCTTTCAGGGAGCAGTAGATCAAATGCGGGGCGAAGCCGGACACGCTGTCGTAATCGAGCCCGAAGCGGGCCAACAGCCCGGGCCGGAAATTCTCGATCAGCACATCGGATTTCTTGATCAGGCGACGGACAATCTCCTGTCCCGCCGGTGAACCCGTATCGACTGAAAGGCTGCGCTTGTTGCGGCTGTAGGTAGCGAAAAAGCCGGACGCGGGTCCCTTGAAATATCGCGAGCGGTCGCCCTTGATCGGCTCGACCTTGATGACATCAGCACCGAGATCGGCAAGAATCAGTCCGCACGTCGGGCCCATCACCATCTGGCTGAACTCGACGACGCGAATGCCGTCCAAGGGACGGAATAGATTTTGTGCGGGCGCGCGGGCCGCCGCAGGGCTATCTATCAAGCCACCCTCCGCTAGACCTTGTGGATGCCGGCCTGACCCTTGCAGGCCCGAACGATCCTGCGTCGATCTCGATCACCCCGGCGCGGCGATCGCATCGATCGGAGCGCTCTTCGATGCAGTCGGCACGAACGCGCCGAGGTTCTGCAGCCCATCGCGCAGGCTTCGTCTCGCAAATGTGCACGTCGGAAAATTGAGTCACGCGCCCTTCCGTGTCGTCGTTTCGCTATTGTATTTTGCGCGAGCAAATAACAATGTGGTGCAGCTGTCAACACCTCAGTGCCCGGCTTGCGTGATGGCAGATGCTACGGGCCAAGTTCGGAACCGAGGATGTCGGTGCACAAGTCCAGCAGAGCGGAGCAGGTCGCCAACCAGATCCTGTTGATTGCGCGTCGTGAAGGGCTCGAGGCCGGCGAGCGGCTGGTGGAGCAGCGGCTCGCGGAAGCGCTCGGCGTCTCCCGCGGGCCGGTGCGCGCCGGCCTCAAAGTGCTGGCCGCCGCGGGGCTTGTCACGGGCGAGCGCAACCGCGGCTACGTGCTGGCGAAGACCCCTACGTCCGCGGAAACGGCGATCACGACAGTGGACGAAAATGAAATGGCCTACAGGCAGATCGCGGACGACCTCCTCGATGGGCGCCTTCCGGAGGTCGTCATGGAGGCCGAGCTCATGCGCCGCTATCATCTCACGCGCGCGCAGCTCATGCGCGTGCTCGACCGTGTCGCCAGCGAGGGCTGGGGCACACGGCTGCAAGGCTACGGCTGGCGATTCGCCGAAATCCTGTCGAGCAACAAAGCCTACAGCCAAGCTGCAGCATTCCGCGCCGTTATCGAAATCGCCGCATTATCAGAGCGGAAATACAAGCTCGATACTCACGTGATCGAACGGCTGAGAAGCCAGCAGCAGTCGATCATCGACCGGTTTCAGATGCTGACCCCCGGAGAGATCTTTCAGATCGGTTGCGAGTTCCACGAGGAGATCATCCGGGGCGCCGGCAATCCGTTCTATGTCGAAGCGCTAAAGCGCGTGAACTCGATCCGGCGACTGCTCGCCTATCGCACCTATGCTGATGAAGTCGGCATGCGCCGGCACATAGGTGAGCATTTACGCCTTCTCGACCTCATCGCCGATGGCCGCATGACCGACGCTGCAGCGCTACTGCGGCGACACCTGAAACGCCCGCCAAAGCCGCGACCGGGACAGCGCAGGTCACAACAGCCACATCATTCATCCGACCTTCTCTCGGGCAACGGCATTTCCCGCCAGCGGCCCGCCTGAATTCCATTGCCAATATCGGAACTGCAGAAAATGCCCCTGCCCGGCTGAGCTTCCGCTTCAACATCCTGTTCCTCTCCCACGCTGCCGCCGACAGGTTCCCCTGAATTGCGTTTTGGAGCCAAACGAGATCGAGCCGGTTCTCAATAGACCATCGGCAAGGGCGAAATTGAAAGCAGAGTTTGCGCCTTCGCCCCCGCTGGTGCTGTCGATACGGAAGGCACGCCATGACAATGCTTTATGCGGCTACCGGCGACTCATTCGCGCGCCTCGAGGAGGACGGCGGTTCATGGAGGGCATCGCTGTCGCTGCAGGACAAGGGCGTGCAGTGCCTTGCGGTCGACCCGCTCAATCCGGCCATCGTCTATGCTGGGACCCGCGGCAATGGCGTGTGGAGGAGCGGCGACGGTGGCACCAATTGGCGCGATCTGGCACTCCCTCAGCCGGATGTATTCTCGCTCGCGGTGAGCGCGGCAGACGGCGCCCTCTATGCCGGCACCGAACCAAGCCATCTGTTTGTCAGCCGCGATGGCGGGAAGACCTGGCGGGAGCTTCACGCTTTGCTTGACTTGCCCTCCTATCCAGAATGGCGCTTCCCGCCGCGGCCTTGGACGAGCCACGTGCGCTCGATCGCACCCTCACCACACGACGCAAGCCTGCTTCTGGTCGGCATCGAGCTGGGCGGCCTGATGCGCAGCACCGATGGCGGCGAAACCTGGCAGGACCACCGCCCAGGTGCGCAAAAGGACGTCCACGCGCTTGCCTGGCATCCAAATGTCCCGGGCCGAGCCTATGAGGCGGCTGGCGGCGGCGCCGCATGGAGCCATGATGGCGGTGATAGTTGGGCCGCGGCGGACGCAGGGCGCGACCGGGACTATTGCTGGGGTTTGGCGGTCGATCCCGACGACCCCGATACCTGGTTCATCTCCGCCGCACCAGGACCCGGCCGTGCCCATAACGCTCAGCTCGCTGCTGAGGCTGTCATCTACCGCTGGCGCGGCGCTGGTCCATGGGAGGCGCTCGAAGGCGGGCTGCCGAAGCAACCGCTGGAAAGCATGCCGAGAGCGCTCGCCACTGTGCCAGGGCAAGTGTTCGCCGGCTTTGACGATGGGCAAATTTACGTCAGCCGGAATGGTGGTGATAACTGGAGGGCTCTTGCGATCGACGGCGATCGCCCGTCGCGTATTGAAGCGCTTGCAGCAGTAAGCAATTCGCTGCCCAGCCCGTGATTTTAATTGCAGAGCTGTTTGACGCGAAGCTGGCAAGCAGCGCGATCCTGTTGGCTCCGAGAAACCGGGATCGTCAAGTCGTCGAGCGATGAGTGGCGGCTTGCTGTTGGTCAAGACGTCGAAGGAGTCAGAGGCCTCCGGTGGGCGGTGCTGTCACAAGTGCCGGCTCGAAATAGGAGATGTTTAGCTACGCAAGCGCTTATTCTTATTGTCGAGTCACCCCCGATTGGAGGTGGCACGATCGATCGAGCGGTCGATACCGGCGTAATGCAAATGCCTGAATCGCGGGGTCGAGGCAGTTTAGTAGTCGCAGGCGCGATCCGTCCCAAGCTCCATAGGAACTGAGGTCGCGCGATCCCGTACGGGCCTGCTTCGAAACGCACCCCAAAACCAATGTGCATAACAAACGTTATGCCATCACACTTGGTCCGTGTGATCTCGACATGTCCACCGACCCCCGACTTCAGCAGAGGGGCTATCCGGTCGCGGCTCTGCTCGCGGTGATGTTTGTCGGCTCGCTGTTGCCTTTCTTCGCCTTGATCGTATCGGGTGCTCGTCAGCATATGGCTGAGGAGAGGGGCGAGAACTTTGCTCAGCTCAGTCGCCAGGCAACTGTTCTGGCCAAAGCCCTGGATCGCGAATTGCGCGAACTCTTGAAGCTGGCGCAAGTGACTGCGCAATCGAAAACACTGCGGCAAAGCGATGTCGCGGAGCAAACGAGGTATCTTCGCGGTGCCGCTCAGTACACTGGGGGGCACTTCATTCTTGTTGACCGAAGCCTTCGACAGCTCGTCAACACGGCAGCTCCCGAAGGTGCGCCGCTGTCTCAAGCTCCCGATGGCGATGCCGCGCATCGCGTCTTCGCATCGGGGGAGCCGCTAGTCAGGGATCTCGCGACCGCCCCCTTTTTTGACGAGCCCTTCTTCTCGATCAGAGTACCTGTGGTGGTCGACAGGGACGTCGCTTACGTGCTCGCCTATATCCCGCAGAAGGAGGCGCTTGCGGATGTGCTGGACCGGACATTCCGCCCGGAGAACTGGCTTGCGTCCATCGTTGATGCCAAAGGCAGGGTTATTGCTCATTCCGATAATCCGTGGCGCTATGGAACGCGATCGGTCTGGCAGCTACCGGAGGATCAACCTCCCGGGGCGGTTCTCGAGACGGTGGACGAGGAAGGGCGACCGGCATTCGTTGCGCAGTCTCGATCGCAAATTTCTGGATGGCGGGCTTTCGTCTGGCAGTCGAAGGCTCCGCTTGAAGCGAGGATGAACAAATTCATCGCAACAGCCAGCCGCTCGGTTATTTTTGCCCTCGTCGGATCAGGTATTGCTGCGCTTCTCTCGGGCCTTGCCATCCGAGGGGCGCTGAGGCGTCTTGCAGCAGCGGCAGAGCAGGTCGGCGAATCGAGCACCTTCAACTACAGGGCCGGCCTCGTCAAAGAGGCCAACCAGGTTGCAGCTCGTCTTTCGGTGGCGGCAGATCGCATCACCGCCCGGGAGCAGGAGTTGCGGACCAACGAGGAGCGCATCCAAACCGTCGTGCGTGAACTCAATCATCGGTCCAAGAACCTGCTCGCGATAATCCAAGTGATTGCGCGTCAAAGTGCTCGTGGGTGTACTTACGCGAGCGACTTTCTCCGGTCGTTCAGCGAACGTTTGGCTGGACTTGCGCGGTCACAAGTTGTTCTGACCGAACGGGGATGGGGCGCGGTCCCGATAAGGGAGCTCGTGAATGTCCACCTGGACCCGTTCCTCAAAGCAAATGGTCGAATCGAATGCAGCGGCCCCGATGTTGCCCTCGAGGCGTCGGCTGCGCAGGATATCGGCATGGTCCTGCATGAACTGGCTACAAATGCCGCCAAATACGGCGCCCTTTCGAATCCCTCCGGCCGAATTCGAATTGAATGGCTGAAGAGGGCAGATCCGGCAGGACAGAACGGTCTCGAGCTGCGCTGGTCCGAAACTGGCGGACCGATCGTGACCCCGCCCACTCGAAAAGGCTTCGGTCAAACTCTTTTGGAGCAGGTGATGGCTAGCATTGGCGGGTCCGCCGATCTCGACTGGAGAAAGGAAGGTCTGACGTTAACGATCGTTTTGCCTCATAATTGCCTGAGGGAGCAGCCCGGTGTGCAGCAATGAACCGGGGTTCTGAACCCGGGGGCAACGGCACATCAGGCCGCGCGGATAATCCGCGGAGAATGGAAGGCGCCGAGGAGCGGCAGGCCACCGATGTGAGTTGGCGTTCAACTCGCGTCGAAATCATCCGGTTCTCATCAGTCAGAAAAGGAGCGGAGGGCACTGGCGCCTCCCGAGGGCCTCGCGCCACCTCCGCTGTGAGGTTCACCGATCCATAGGTCGCCTAGACGGAAGCCATGGCGGTCGCCGGCTGCTGCGCGGCCATCGGCGCAACAATATTCTTGAACTGCTCCCATTCAGTGGCACCCCATACTTCGGTCGACGCATGGCCAAATGAACGGACGACAGCCGCAACTTTCATGGCCGCCTCCATATCCGGAGCCGTGAAGATGTCGAGGTAGTCGGCAGGGCCAAGAACCGCATAGCTCTGCTTCCATTCCACTTCAGGACAATCCGAGCGAATGCGCTCTGACACATCGCGGCCGAGCTTCTCGAACGAGCTTGGTGACTGAAGAGCTTGCTCGCTGACTCGGGTCAGCATGATGAACGTAGCCATGAAGACACCTCCTCTCGTTGTGCAGAGGGGAAACGCCGTGCGTTTAGGAGTGGATCCATTCTCTGACCGACGCATCAGCCTCCGCCGCCGGCCCTTGCGGACGCCCCAACCCCGACGGCAAGGCATGGGTCGCCAGCAGCCGCAACTTTGCCGGTCCTTCAACCTCTGTCGGAACCTCGGTAAATCGTATAGGTTGGACCGGAACTGGAACTCACCTCAGTCAAGCGCGGTGGACTATGGCGGCGATTGGCACAGCTGAAGGCGTTCCCAACTTTGACACGCGCGACCGTGTAGATGTGGCCATCGTGGGTGCGGGCACGGCCGGCCTTGCCGCCCTGCGAGAAGTGCGCGATCGCACCAACAGCTTCGTCCTCATCAACGGCGGCCCATACGGCACGACCTGCGCCCGCGTCGGCTGCATGCCATCCAAGACGCTGATCGCCGCCGCCAATGCGTTCTACCTCCGGACGAAGCTCGATGAGTTCGGCATTCGTGGCGGGGATAGGCTCGTCGCCGACATCCCGGCGGTCCTGCATCGTGTCCGCTCGCTGCGGGATCATTTCGTTGCTGGAGTGCTAAAGGCGACAGAGGATCTCGGCGACCGCAAGATTTCAGGGTACGCACGCCTCGATGGCCCCGGCCGGTTGATCGTTAACGACCGTGTGATCCAGGCACGCCAGATCATACTGGCGCCGGGATCGAGTCCGATCGTGCCAAAGCCCTGGCGCGCCCTGGGCAGCCGCATACTGACGTCCGATACGCTCTTCGAGCAGGAGAATCTGCCGCCCCGGGTCGGGGTCATCGGTCTTGGCCCGCTTGGGGTTGAGATCGCACAAGCCCTGGCGCGGCTCGGTCTCGAGGTCTATGGCTTCGACGCACTCGAGCGGGTGGCTGGCATTTCGGATGAGAAGGTTTCGGCGGCGGCGCTGAACTGCTTAGCCAGCGAATTCGCCATCCACCTCGGTGCTCAGGTCGACCTCGCCGAAGTGGATGACGGGGTCGAGATACGATGGGACGACAAGAATGTCGTCGTCGACAAAGTCATTGTGGCGATCGGCCGGCGCCCGAACCTGGAGGGACTCGGACTGGAAACGCTGGGCGTGCCGCTCGATGAGAAGGGCATGCCCGAGGTCGACCCGTCGACAATGCGGATTCCTGGCACATCGGTCCTGCTGGCCGGCGACGCCAATGGGGATAGGCCGCTATTGCACGAAGCTGCCGATGAAGGCCACATTGCCGGCCTCAACGCAACCAGCGATTTACCAATCCAGCTGCCCCGGCGCACGCCGCTGAGCATCGTGTTCTGCGATCCCGAGATCGCCACTGTCGGACAAAGAGCAAAGGACCTCGATCCGGAAACCATTCTGATTGGGGAGGCGAGCTTTGCCGGCCAAAGCCGGGCGCGAATAATGCAGGAAAACCGTGGACTGCTGCGGCTCTACGCAGCGCGCCAGGGCGGGCGTTTGCTGGGCGCCGAAATGGCAGTTCCGGGGGCCGAGCACATGGCCCATCTCCTGGCGTTGGCGATCGGCCAGGAACTCACCGTGCATGACCTGCTGCGCATGCCCCTTTATCATCCGACCCTCGAGGAAGGCCTCCGCACGGCCCTCCGCACAATTGCGCGTCAGTTGCCGCCGTGCGCACTTTCCGATCTCGCCCGCTGTGGCTCACTCGAGGTCGAGGCGCTGGAGTAGAGGTATGAGCGGTCACAAGAGCAAAGCCGTTGGGGTCAGATAGCGCGGACTGAAGGCCTCTGCCTCCCCCACCTTGGAACCACTCGGTGCATGGTTTCGAGATTGAGGCTGCATCGGAGGCGATGTGTCACCGGGGCCCAGTGAAACCATGCTGGGCAATTCGGCCGTGGACCTCACTGTCGACATCAGGGCGTTAACACCTGACGAGCTGCGCGCGGCGACGGCCCTCCTTGCGCACGGCATGCGTGATAACCCTTTGCATGTGAGGGTGTTTGGAACTGATCCGGAGCGCAGAGGACGGCGCCTAATTCGCTTCCTTGATCCTTTGGTTGCCTATGTCCACGCGCATGGCGCAGTCCTGGGTGCGTATGTGAAGGGCGAGCTGGTCGGTGTACTGGGCATGATGGAGCCGGGCGGCTGTCGTCCAGCCCTGATGGATGCACTGCGCCTTGCAAGCATGATCGTGGCCAGCAACCCACCGGACGGGGCGTTGCGCATCCTTCGCTGGCTGGCGACCTGGGCGCGTAACGACCCCGCTTGGCCGCACTGGCATATCGGTCCAATGACGGTGGATCCCGCGTACCGACGGCGCGGCATCGGACGGCATTTGATGACCCATTGCTGCCGGCAGATGGACGCGCTCGCGGCCACGGCCTATCTGGAGACCGATACAAAAACAAACGTGGCCTTTTACGAAACGCTTGGCTTTGCCGTCATCAAGCACGAACGCGTCCTTGGCGTGCCGAACTGGTTCATGAGCCGTCCGCCGTCGCACCGGAAGACCGCTCCGTCAGATGCGGTCCCCACCAGCGAAATCCCACGATGACCTGCTGCCAGCCGTCTGCCGGGAGTTGGCTGGGCGACCCAGAAAACACCTGGTAGATAGGGGCACCCGGCCCACGCTAGCCGGCGATGCGGGCGCGTGAAATTGCACTCACCCCGCTTGCACGTGCGCGGGGTCCATCCAGAAGGGCTCCCATGTGTGGCCGTCGAGATCTTCGAAGGTGCGCTGGACCATGAATCCATGGTCCTGCTTCGGCCTGGGCTCCTTGCCGCCCGCCTCGACGGCCTTGGCGACCATCTCGTCGACGGCGGCCTTGCTCTCGAGTGCCAGCGCAATCAGCACCTCGGTGGATTTGTGCGCGTCAGCGATCGGTTTGACTGAGAATTTGTTGAAATACGCGTGCGTCAGCAGCATGGCGTAGTTGTGCTCCGAAATGACCATGCAAGCGGCATCATCGTTCGTGAATTGCTTGTTGAAACTGAAGCCGAGCGCCTCAAAGAAAGCCATGGACTTTTTGAGATCCTTCACTGGCAGATTGACGAAAATCTTCGTGCTCATGATTGCTCCTTGGTGAGACAGGCATGCAGGTCAGGCGTTCGGGACGATGATCATCCACGAGACGCCAAATTTGTCGGCAACGGCGCCGAAGCGCTTGGCGAAAAACGTCGGGCCGATCGGCATCTGCACTGTGCCATCGGCCGCAAGTGCGTTGTAGATTCGGTCGCATTCGGCCTCGCTCGAAACGGCCAGCGACAGCGACATGCACTCGAAGTCGAGCGGACCCGACTTCATTCCGTCCGACATCATGATGACGGTCCCAGCAATGCGCAGGCTTGCGTGCATGATCCGGCTGTCGAACTCTGCCGGCACCACGTCACATCCGGGCTTATCGGGATTATCACTGAAGCGCATCATCATGAGCACTTCGGCACCGAGAACGTTCTTGTAGTAGTCGATCGCCTCCTCGCACCGGCCGCGGAAGAACAGGTACGGCTGGATCCTTGGGATCGGCAACTCCCCAACGAATGGCTTGAAGCCGCCCCAGAACATCCGTTTGCCGTCGAACGGCGCACTTTTCATATCGTGCATGCTTTTCATGCGCGGGTCCTTGAAGACCTTCGCATTCACCTCGTCCCGATGCTCGCGCGAGCGATAGGTGATGAACGACACGACGACGAATTCGTCGTCCTTGAGATCGACGCTCTGTGGAAATGAAGTCCACTGGCCGGGCTGCACATCATCGGCCTGCAGCTCGACGTAGGAGAGCGCGCCGTGATCGCGCCAGACTTGCGCCGACAGCTCAGCGAGGGCCTTGTATTCGGCGGTCTTGGCCTTTGGGACGGGAACGACGAAAACATCCGTGTAGCCGGTCATCATTGCTGCTTCTCCTGTTGGGGATTTTCTTGCCGCCACTCATGCTGTCGCGGCAGCGGCCGCTTCAAGTGCGGCGACATCCAACTTCACCATTTTCATCATGGCCTGCATGACGCGCTTGCCCTTGGCCGGGTCGGGATCGGCTAGGAGCTCGATCAGCCGCCGCGGCACGATCTGCCAGGAAAGACCGTACTTGTCCTTTAGCCAGCCGCACTGCACCGGCCTGCCGCCGTCGGCGGTCAGCGCTGCCCAGTAGCGGTCGACCTCGGCCTGATCTGCGCAATCCACGGATAACGAAATCGCGTCGTTGAATTTTTCGTGCGCCCCGCCGTTGATGGCCTGGTATCTCTGCCCGGCGAGCGTGAATTCGATGAACAGCACGTCGCCTTCCTTGTTGCCGGGGGTGTCGGCCTTGGCCAAGTGCACGCGATCAATTGCTGAATCCGGAAAAACCGACGTGTAGAACCGTACCGCCTCCTCGGCATTGGCCTCGAACCACAGGCATGGGATGATCTTTTGACGTGCCGTCATAATCTGGCCTCTCCAGTTTTCCTGCTCTGGGTGGGAGCGCCTTCGTGCTGACCCGACCCAAGGACGGTGGAGGCTCCCAGACTCCGACACGGGTCAGAAAATTTTTTTATACTCCTCCTCTGCTTGCGCGCCCGCTCCTCAGCTGCCCGACTTCAGACCTCGATATCGAAATGATGGGCCGTTTCCTTCGTCCCCAGGGATTCGTAGAGCGCTATCGCAG
>DASVDU010000048.1:0-8201 GCA_036380915.1 Hyphomicrobiaceae bacterium
GAGGCGGTCGTCGCTGCCGTCCTGGAGCGGATTGCCGAAGTCAATCCCAAAATCAACGCGTTTACGACCATTGCAGCCGAGCAGGCCCTCGAGGCAGCCCGCGCTGCCGACGTCCGGCGGACAAAGGGTCAGATCCTCGGACCGCTGGACAGTGTGCCGGTCTCGATAAAGGACTTCATTTTTACACGCGGAATTCTGACGACCGGCGGTTCGAAAGTATACAAGGACTTCGTGCCCGAAGAGGACGCGATCGTCGTCTCGCGATTGAAGGCGGCCGGCGCCATCGTCATTGGCAAGACAACCACGCCCGAGTATTGCCACAAGACCGTCACCGACAGTCCGCTGACGGGTGTCACGCGCAATCCCTGGAATCTCGACTTGACGACTGGCGGGTCCTCAGGCGGCAGCGCGGCTGCGGTCGCGGCAGGGCTCGGACCGCTGAGCATCGGGACCGACGGAGGCGGGTCAATTCGTCTGCCCGCAGCTCTCTGCGGGGTGGCCGGGTTGAAACCGACGGCCGGGCTGGTTGCGCAGGGGCCGGGCTTCAGCGGCTGGAACTTGGTCGGCCACACCGGCCCGCTTGCGAGGTCGGTCAGCGACCTGCAACTGGTGCTCGACGTCATCGCGGGGCCGGACGTTCGCGATCCGGTATCCCTCACCGCAACCCGCAAATCATTTCGCGAAGAGCCGCGCGTTGCCTGGACCGCCACGTTGAATGACATGGAGCCCGAGCCGAATGTGGCATCACAGTTGACACGCGTCGTGGACGCGGCGCGCCGGTTGACAACCCGGCGCGTTGACCGCGTATCGCCTCGCTGGGACGATCCCGATCTCAATTTCCGGATCTTGATCGGCGCGGATGTCGCCTCGGCGCTCGCTCCTCATTTGGACGAGCATCGTCAAGTGATGGATCCGAGCCTCGTGAAACTGGTGGAGTTCGGTCAATCCCTTTCGGCGATCGATCTGGCCAGGGCGCTCGATTGGCGGCTTTCTTTCTCGGCCAATGTCCTTTCGTTCTTCGAGAATTATGACCTGCTGATCGTCCCGACCTCCCCCATAAGCGCATTCTCGCACACAATCATCGGCCCGACGACCATCGCCGGCAGGAAGTGCTCGCCTTATGCCTGGTTCGGATGGACATGGCCGTTCAACGTCACTGGACAACCTGCCCTGTCTTTGCCGGTGATCGGCGACGATCAGATGCCTGTCGGCATCCAGATTATTGGGCGGCCTGGAGAAGATGATCTGGTTTTGTCTTTTTCCCGCCGGCTCGATGATGCGCTTGGCCGCCCGCCTCTAAAACCGCGTGGCATTGATGTTTTGACTGGATCAGACTTGTGAAACAAGAGCTGGGCGGCAGCCTGATGCTCCATTTGATGCAAGGGGAGTGAAGCGATGCCTTTCGTCACGACGACTGATGGAGTAAAGCTCAGCGTGGAAGAAGCTGGCGACGGGACGCCGCTATTGTTCGTCCACGAGTTCGCCGGCGATCAGCGCAGTTGGGAAACTCAGGTCCGCTACTTTTCGCGGCGATACCGCTGCATCACTTTCAACGCGCGCGGCTACCCGCCTTCTGACGTTCCTGGCGACATCGAGAATTACTCGCAAGCACGCGCCGCCGAGGATATCCGTGATGTCCTTGACGGCCTGAACATCGACCGGGCGCACGTGGTCGGCCTTTCGATGGGCGGTTTCTCCGCGTTGCATTTCGCGATTGGGCATCCGCAGCGGGTGCGGTCGCTCGTGATCGCCGGTGTGGGCTACGGTGCAGAGAAGCACTTGGAAAGCGTCTTCCGTGATGCCGCAAATCAGGCCGCCGATCAATTCGAGAAGCTTGGCTCGGAAGCCTTCTCCCACACCTACTGCGCCGCTGCCGCACGTATCCCGCTGCTGCTCAAGGATCCGCGCGGCTGGGAGGAGTTCCGGCGGATGTTCGGCGAGCACGATTCCCGAGGTGCCGCGCTGACCATGCGTGGCGTCCAGGCACGCCGGCCTTCGATCTATGACCTCGAGGAGTCGCTGCGCCGCATGGAAGTTCCGGTTCTAATCGTTTCGGGTGACGAGGATGATCACTGCTTGCTACCGGGCCTGTTCTTGAAGCGGACCATTCCCGCAAGCGGTCTCGCCGTTCTGCCGAAGACTGGGCACACGCTCAATCTTGAAGAGCCGGCCATGTTCAATTCTCTGGTGGCGGACTTCCTGGCCCAGGTCGAACAGGGACGCTGGCTACCGCGCGATCCCCGGTCCAATCCGGCGGAAATCGTGAAGACCAATTGAAAGGCGAGTGCCTCGACGAGTTCTATCGTGTCGCGTTCCGTAAGGGATGATCGCCACGGTCTGGAACGACAACGATGATCCGCAAGAACGGAACCGATCGCCCTTCCCGAGTTCTCACGGACGAACGCAGATGATCGTCTTGCCCTTGCGTCGCTCGGTCGGATTCAAGGCGGCGAGGGCATCGTCGAGGGTCGAGACGGCGCCGATGTTCGTCCGCAGGCGTCCGTCCCGCACCCGCTGGACGATCTCGCCCAGTTGGGCGCGATCGGACTCGACAACGAAGTCGATCGCCAAGCCGTCGGCCGGTCGCGCATCAGATGGTCCGACGACGGACACCAGCGTTCCTCCCGCTCGAACCATGCGCGCGGACCGCTTCCCGATATCGCCGCCGATGACATCGAACACCAAATCAACTTCGCCGACATCTTCCAGGACGTCGTTCTCGAGATCGACGAACTCCTGCGCGCCGAAGTCGAGCACCGTCCGACGGTCGGCGGCGCGTCCGGTACCGATGACGTAGGCGCCGGCCTCTCGTGCCAGTTGCGTCACCATCGAACCGACTGCGCCGGCCGCGCCATGCGCGAGGACGCTCTGGCCCGCCTGAAGGCGGCCGTGCTCGAACAGTCCCTGCCACGCAGTCAGGCCCGAGATCGGCAGGCTCGCGCCCACCGTGAAGTCGACGTCGCCTGGCAGCGGGGCGAGGTTACGTGCCTCGACCGCCGTGTACTCCGCCAGGGTGCCGTCGCGAGTCCAGTCCGTAAGACCGAACACCCGCTGTCCCACCGACAGCCCTCTCGTGCCATAACCGAGCGCCGTGACCACTCCGGCAAGCTCGTGCCCAGGGATCGATGGTGTCCGGTCGCGGCCGACGCGATCGGTCCAGGTCGGCGGCCACGTCAGCTCAGTCGGGACGAATCCCGAAGCGTGGACCTGAACAACGACGTCATTTATCGCTGCCTGCGGCTCGGGCCGCTCCACCAGCTTCATCCCTGCTATTCCCGCAGCCTGGTCCGTCACTACGATCGCTTTCACAGGAATGGTCTCCATTCATCGCGGGAATGCATTTCGCGTAATCGTGTATCGCGCTTAGCTGATACGAGCGCCTGCTCGTCGATGCTGAGCATTGCGAAAATCGCCCAGTGTCCGGTCTGGACGGACTCGGGCGCGCCGTAATCTCGTCAAGGTGTTTGCAGTGTGGTCTCTACTTCCGTTACCTTTTTGAGCCGATTGAACTGCACGGTCATCGGGCTGTACTCGATCATTTTTTCATCGCCACGAAGCACCTTGAATTTCGTCTGGTCGCCTTCGCGCCAGAAACGGATGTCGAATTTGTGCTGATTCATACGAAGGTCCATCACAGTGAGATCCGGTAGCCACGGTGGCAGATCCGGGTCCACGTAAAGCTTGCCGCGCGGGGCATCCGGCATGAAGCCAAGCATGGTCTGCATCAGCATGAACACCGCGCCGGCGGCCCACGCCTGCGGCACGTTTGCCCCGAGATACTGAATGGGGAAAGATGGCTCGTGGTGTTGCGTGCTCGTGTAGAGTTCGGGGAGTTGATTGAGCAGGAAATGGCTTCCTGCCTCGCTGATTGCGCGGGCGACCCGGGCGGCCTCTGCGCCAAAACCGTAACGCCTGAATCCCATCGCAATGATGGCATTGTCGTGCGGCCAAATCGATCCATTCTGATAATTATACGGATTGAATGCGGGGTTCTTCGTGGACAACGTGCGAATACCCCACCCGCAACACATATCCGGTGCCATGAGCCTCTGCACAACCTTGGCGGCCCGCTCGGGCGGAACGATGCCGGACCATAGGCAGTGCCCGGGATTGGAGGCGATCGTCAACACCTTCTTCTTGTCGCCGTCGAGCGCATAAGCGTAGTAGCCGAGACCTTCATCCCAGAATTGATCATTGAATTTTTCGAACAATTGTTGGGCTTTCGCACGCAGCTCGCGAGCGCGGACGTGATTGCCGAGCTCGTCGAAAATCTCGGCCATTCGCAGCCACGCGTCATAGACATAACCCTGCAGTTCGCATAGCGCCTTGGGTCCCTTCACGAGTGAGCCATCCGGATAGACAACAGCGTCCCCGGCGTCCTTCCAACCCATGTTCTCGTAACCGACCGGAGATCGCGTCTGGTATTCCTGGAACCCGTCGCCGTCGCGATCGCCATATTGGTCGATCCAGGCAAGACAACGCTCTGCTGTTTCCAGCTTCTTCTCAATGAGCTCCCGGTCTCCAGTGGCGCGCCACGCCCAATGCAGCGTAATAAGATAGAGCGGGGTCGCATCTGCCGTCCCATAATAGGGCGTGTGCGGGATCAACTTGAAATGGGCCAATTCACCACGGCGCAACTCGTGCAGAATTTTCCCGGGCTCTGCGTCGCGGTAATCGTCTCGCTCGGTTGCTTGCAGCGAGCCCAGTGTTTCGAGCGCGCCGCGGGCGAAGCCGGGATAGATCAGCAGGTTTTGGAGCGAAACGATCAGACTGTCTCGACCGAATGGGGCAACAAACCAGGGCAGACCTGCCGCAGGCATGAAGACCATACGATCGGTGCCGGTGGTACTCATGGGCAGGCGCAGCGCCGCCATGTCCTCCAGCGCTTGCCGGTAAAGACGATAGAACTCTTCATTGCCGGTGCTGATCTTCAGGACTGTCTGCAACCAGTCCTGAAGGGTCTGGGCGTGATCCAGCTTGTCACTATCCGAAACACAGTGATGCGGTGAGGAATAATCTCGCTCACCATCGGAAGGCGTGTAGAGGAGGCAACTGTGCCAGGCTTCGCCCGGGGCCAAAGAAACTTCGAAGCTCAGGCGCCCGTTGGCGTAAACCGCCTTCGACTGACTATGCCATGCTGAGACCGCCAGTGAGCGCACGAAGTCGGCATTTTGGTAAGTGGTCCGTAGCCGCTGTTTCGACGCTGACCATTCCGTCGTAATTCGACCGCGTCGTACGATATTCCCCGCCTTGACCTCGAAAATGTCGGCGAAGTCCGACCGCATCGCGATCTCCAGCTGGAACCGTACATGCTTCGCGCCATTGTTCGTGACATCCAGATCCTCATGCATGCCGCCTTCGACCGACCGGCTGATCACGAGGCCAAGCGTATGCGGTGGAATGGCGCCATCCTCGGTCATGATGGCGCGATTGGTGAGGTGGACCTCGGAGGTGTAATAGGTGGTGGCGCCGCCAGTCAGAAGATCCCAAGGCTCGCCGTTGGCATAGATTTGCCAGCTGCTGAGGATCCGTGTGTCGTTGAAATAGAGACCACGGTCACTCGGCCAGTTGATCTGTGCATCAAGCTCGGTGATCAGCACTGTCTGGCCGTGGTGAATTGCAATCTGCGGCGGGCCTACTTCGACTTTGAATGGCATGGTGTCTGAACCACTCTGAGACTAAGGGAAGCTTATCGCATTTTCCGTAATTAGGGATGAGCGCGAAATACGCTTCATTCCATCAGCAAAATCATGTGCCCATCCGGATCGCGTATCGCCGCTGCTTTTCCACTCTCCTCCAGGCTCACCACGCCGGGAGACACAAACGTCGTACCTCCAGCGTGGAGCCCCTCGACGAGCGCACCGAGATTGTCAACCTTGTGGACTTGGCGGACCGAGGCAACGTCGTTGGCCTGGACCGGCAATGTTGAGATCCGGCCGGGTGGCTTCCGATAATGCAAGAGTTCCACATGCGGTATGGCGACGGCCGCGGGCTCGAGCGCCACCACGTCAACTTCGCATCCCACGAGGCCATCGAGGCGATCCTGCTCAGGGCCATGGTTCAGCGACCGGCCAGTGACGCGGAAGCCGAGTAAGCCGGAATAAAAAGCAATGCTCCGGTCCAGATCCATAATCGAGAGCGCCGTGTGATCGCAGCCAAGGATGCCCTCCCCACTTGTCTCCTGCCAAACAGCAGCGCCGATGTCGGGCGGAAAGGAGATCAGCTCCAGCGGGTGTCCCTCAGGGTCGCGGAACTTGAAGGCGGTGACGCTGCCGGTGTTGGGCGGCAGCAGCACAGGCGGGCCTTTCGTGATTTCACTCGGTGAGCTGCTTATTATTAGCCGTTCCCAGGATTTCGAAATGTTACCACTGACGAGAGCGAAATGCTGGAACCATTGATCATTTGAGGCGCGTTCGGGAGGATATGGTCGTCCTAGAGGATCGAACGCCACCAACTGGACCGTCTGCCGCCCAATCGCGATATCGACAGCCCGCGCCGTGGTGTCTGGCGCAAGTCCGAGGAGGCGGTTCCAAGCTGAGTTCCGGAACGTCTGCTCAGGCCCAATCTGCAGGCCGAGCGCGTCTCGGTAAAAGGCGGCTGCTCCCGCCAAATCCGAGACTGTAACGCTGAACCCGATGAGTTGTGTTACCGGCATTCCGCCACGCAATCCTATTTGAATGAACCGGGTCTGGCGCCGACCCAATTTTCTGAATTGAGCTGAACGATCATGAGCGCACAGGGCTCGTTGCCGAGCGTACCGGAACGATGGCCTACACGGCCCTGGGCATCCACCTTCGCGTGCTGATCGCCGCCGAAAGAAACATCCCCAGCCCGCATTTCGGTGCGCATTCCGTCGGTCGTCTCGACGAACCAGCGCCCCGAAAGGACAGCAATCCACTGGGGTTCCGGATTCCGGTGCCAATCGCCGATCCAGCCAACTGGCAGAACCGTGAACTGGATGTTGGTCTTTCCGGTCAGCAGATGGTCATTCCATTGAGGCGCTGCTTTGCCTCCCACACTAGCAAGCGTAAAGGCCGTCAGGTCGCAGCGCGTCTGGTGGGTCACACCCTGATCGTCGGCCCACACGTGCCAATAGGAAAGTTTCGGTGGCTCGCTGGTCATGTATCAGTTCCGATCGCTGGCAAGAACCACCGTCACGGCGTGCGCGGCGGAGACCCTCTCCAAATCCTTCTCCGCAGCCTGAATGAACCCGCTCGCGTACATGATGAAGATCAATCCGCCCACAAGGCCGAAATTCTTGAAGAAGTCCCAGATATGCGGGTAACCCTCGCTTCGAGGTGACCAGAAGCGCGGATAAGTCCAGAAATGATGATAGACGATGCCCGTGACCACGCAATATCCCGCGAGGATGAAGGCCGCGATCCCATCGTAAAAACCGAACACGATCATCGGCGGCGTGAGCAGCTCCACGATCATCGCCAGGATCAAAAGGACCGGCCCACCCGGAAGCCAGCTCGAGCTGGCCTGTTTGAGCGCGCTGTCCCAGTTGATGATCTTGTCCAGGAAGCTGAACGGGAAAATCCAGACGATAAAAATTCGCGCCAGTACAGGGAGAGCGTCATTGACCAGCCATTCCATCGCCAGCGCTCCTTTCCCTCACACCATCATGCGGTAATGCAGGTCGAACATGATCCAAAGCGTCCCGCCGACCATGAAGACGATCAGTATCGCGGCAAACGCCAGGGCGATGAGGTTCTCTGCCGGCGTGGAGCGGATACCGATGTGGAGAAAGAATCTGAAATGAACCAGGATCTGGAGGACAGCCGCCACGGCAATGACGATGAGCATGGTGAATCGCGGCAGAGCGCTTAAAGCGACGAGTGCGAAAGGAATCGCAGTCAATATGAAGGCGAGCCCTAGTCCAATGAGATAGGGCCTGATACTGCGCTCGACTGGCAGACCTGAGGCATCCATTTCTAAAGCACTCCTGGCAGATAAACGACCGAGAATATGCCGATCCAGATAATGTCCAGGAAGTGCCAGAAGAGGCCGAGCCGGATGAGCCGCGAGGCAACCGGCCTCGTCATGCCCTTGGCCAAAACCTGGCCGATCATCACTATAATCCAGAGAATACCGATGCTCACGTGCAGCCCATGCGTGCCGACCAGCGTAAAGAAGGCAGAGAGAAACCCGCTGCGGTCGGGGCCTGCGCCCTGCGAGATCATACCACTGAACTCTCC
>DASVDU010000049.1:0-16213 GCA_036380915.1 Hyphomicrobiaceae bacterium
TGGCCATGATGACGATGACGCGCAGATAATAGAAAAGGCCGATGACACTCCCCGCGACAAGGGCGAAGATTGCGGGCCACGCCGCGGCACCCACTCCGCCGGCGACGGCATAGAACTTGGCGAAGAAGCCGACCGTCAGCGGTATCCCGGCAAGTGCCAGCAGCGTTATAGTGAAAACGCCACCGAGCCAAGGTCGCTGCCAAAGCAAACCCCGATAATCGGCGAGCTCTTCGACCTCGGTTTCACCAGCGACAGACGACAGAACGATTACGATTCCGAACGCGCCCAAAGTCATCACGAAATAGGCGACGAGATAATAGGTCACAGCCTCTTTTGCCAACGCGCCGCCGGCAAGGAATGCCACCAGCAAATATCCGAGGTGCGCAATGGAGGAGTAAGCGAGGATGCGTTTGACGTTGTTTTGCAGCAGGGCCAGCAGATTACCAGCCAGCATGGAAGCGACGGCCAGAACATTGATCATGATGAACACCGATCCAAAATTATAGGCATCGGCGTTGAGGAAATAGCGCAGAAGCAGGGCAAAGACGGCGCCTTTGGAAACGGTTGCGATAAAGGCGGTCACCGGCGCCGGGGCGCCCTCATAGACATCCGGTGCCCACATATGGAAGGGCACCAGGGACAGTTTGAAGCCGATGCCCGCTACGATCATGGCGAGGCCTGTCAGCCAATAGATATCCGAAGCCTCGGCGATCGTACGCAGGCGATCGCCGATCAAGCTGAATTCCATTGTGCCCAGGCGGGCGTAGATGAGCGCCATTCCAAAAAGCAGAATTGCAGAGGACGTGCCGGCCAGTATCAGGTACTTCAGGCTCGCTTCGACCGGCCTTGCGCGACTGCGGGGATAAGCGATGAGTGCGAGGAGGGCAATGCTGAGCGTCTCCAAGGCAACGAGAAACGATGCAAAATGGCAGCTTGCGACAAGCGAGATGGCGCCGAGCGTCGCCAGCAGCACGAGGAGATAGAACTCTTCCTGCGGTCCGCGCCGCATTTTGAGATAGCCATGGGAAAAGAGGAGCACGGAAAGAGTAGTCGCAAGGATAAGGCCAATGTAGAAGAGCGCGTAGCCATCGATGATGAAGAGCAGCGTCACGCGGCGCGGCGCCACTTCGCTAGCCGGCCAAAGTGAGACGAATGACAATAAGGTGCCGATCAACGCCAGACCGAAGGTCAGGTCATGGTGCCGGCGGATCGCGATCGCCAGCATGACCACGACGATCGCTGCGGCGAGAACCAGGAAAGGCAGGATCGCGAGGAGGTCCGCTCCGGCCATGGCTCACCGTGCCGCTTCCGCTTGCCCGGTGGCGAGCTGGTGCAGGTTGCCCAGCCCTGGGCGGAAGGTATCGATGACCGGCTGCGGATAGAAGCCGAGCCAGATCAGGGTCGCAATCATCACCGCCATGATCGTCATATGCCGCACGGAAAAGTCGGGCAGCGCAGCGGCCCCTCGCGGCTCGCCATGGAATGCCCGCTGGACCAGAATGAGCGCGTAGATTGCGGATGCCACCAGCCCGACCGCTCCCGCAATCGCGAAGCCGGCAGACCGGCTGAAGGCGCCGAGGAGGATCAGAAATTCGCCGACGAAATTGCCGAGCCCGGGCAAGCCGAGCGAAGCGATGGCGAAGAACATGCCGATGGCGGAAAGGCGCGGCATGCGCGCCCATAACCCACCCATCTGCCGCATGTCCCGCGTATGCAGCCGTTCCTGGAGCGCGCCGACCAGGATGAACAGGCCGCCGGTGCTCAGTCCATGCGCCAGCATCTGGACCACGGCGCCCTGCAGGGCGAGCTCGTTCCAGGCGTAGATGCCGAGCAGGACGAAGCCGAGATGGCTGACGCTCGTGTAAGCGACCAAGCGCTTCATGTCGTCCTGGGCGAATGCTAGGACGGCGCCGTAAAGAGTGCCGATCACTCCCAGCGCCATCGCAACCGGCGCAAAGCTCATTGCGGCGTCGGGAAAAAGCGGAACGGCAAAGCGCAGCAGGCCGTAGGCTCCGGTTTTCAGCAGAATGCCGGCGAGGATTACGCTGCCCGCTGTAGGGGCCTCTGTATGCGCGTCGGGCAGCCAGGTGTGGAGCGGCACGGCCGGCAGCTTCACAGCGAAGGCGATGAAGAAGCCGAGCATGATCAACATTTCGGTCGACGCATCGAGCTCGGTCCCGGACAGCGCGAAATAATCGAAGGTGGTCGCCCCCGTTTGCTGATGATTGATGAAAACCAGCGCCAGGATGGCGACGAACATCAATAAGCCGCTGCCTTGTGTGAAGAGAAAAAACTTGATCGCAGCGTAGACCCGCCGTTCGTGCCCCCAGATGGCGATGAGGAAATACATCGGGAACAGCATCAGCTCCCAGAAAAAGAAGAACAGGAACAAATCGAGTGCCAAAAAGACGCCGACCGTGCCGGCAAGTGTCCACAGCAGGTTGAAATGGAAGAAGCCGACGCGGTCAGTGATCTCGCTCCACGATGCGGCCACCGCCATGATGCCGAGGCCGATAGTGAGCAGGATCAGCAGCAAACTCAGACCGTCGAGGCCGAGATGAAAGCGGATGCCAAGCATCGGTATCCAGGGGAGGTCAAGCTCGGCAAACCAGGTCCCACGAGACGCAACGGAAGCGACCTCGTAGTTTTCCGACCAGACCATCAAAACCAGGACGAGATCGACCACGAGCACGATGAGCGACACCCAGCGCGGCCAATCCCGTCCGCCCCTTTGTGCGAGCCAAGCTAAGGCGCCGCCGATCAGAAGCACGAGAAAGATCCACAGCAGCATCATGCGAACACCGCGAGGATGATGAGCGTAGCGGAGCCAAACGCGACGCCGGCCGCATACCAGCGCACCAAACCGGTCTGTGATCGGCTGAGTAGCCGCCACCCGGCCTCGCTCAGCCAAGCGACGCCCGCATAGAAGAAATCAATGATATCCGACCGATTAAGCTGGGCCAGCCACACGAAGGGGCGTGTCAGGGCGCGGTCATAGAGCCAATCGAAGCCCCAGCCGGCAGCCCAGAAGCGTTGCAGCGTCACGCCCACCGGCGATTCGATAAGCCGCGTCACGAAAGCCGGCCGGTCGAGGAATGCGACAAAAGCCACGGCAACGCCCAGCATGGCCAAAAGCGCGGCAATTCCGGTGAGCACGCCGGCAAGAGCCGATGAAGCGGTTGGCGCAGTCAGCGATGGCGGATTCGGAAGTACCGCCGACAGCAACTCTGTAAACGCTGGAATGCCACCGAGATACTCGGGAATTTCCACAAAGCCACCGGCCAATGCCAACAGAGAGAGGACGATCAGCGGAACGGCAATCGCAAAGCCGGTCCGCCCTTCGGGCTCGATATTCACCGGCCCGAAAAAGACGACAAATACGGCACGGAAGATGTAGATCGCGGTCAGGAACGCGCCGACGATGCCGGCTAGCCACAACCACGGACCATTGGCGCCGCTGTTCCAGGTCTCCCACAGAATGAGATCCTTGCTATAGAAGCCTGCATCAATGAAGGGCAGAGCGGCGAGCGACGCGCTGCCGATGAGGAAACTCCAGAAGGCGAGCGGCAGCCGCCGCCGCAAGCCACCCATCCTGAAGATGTCATGCTCTTCGTGAAGGCGCTGGATCACCACGCCTGCGGCCAGAAACAGCAGCGCCTTGAAAAAAGCATGCGTCATGAAATGAAAAATCGCTGCCGCCCAGGCGCCCACTCCGAGCGCGAGGAACATGTAGCCGATCTGGCTGATGGTCGAATAAGCGAGAATGCGCTTCAGATCGGTCTGGTTGAGGGCGCTGAAAGCGGCCAGCAGCAGCGTCAGCGCGCCGATGACCGCGACGGCGGTATGGATCGGCGGGGCCAACTCGTATAGAACGTGCGTACGGGCGATCAGATAAACGCCGGCCGTCACCATCGTTGCCGCGTGAATCAGAGCACTGACCGGCGTCGGGCCGGCCATTGCATCGGGCAGCCAGACCTGGAGCGGCAGTTGCGCCGATTTACCCAACGCGCCACCAAGCAGCAATCCCGCCGCAGCGATCGCAAGACCTGAGCCCACCGGCCAGCTCTCTTGTGCGCGCTGCATCAGCGGTTGAATCTCGAGCGCGCCAAGATGCGTGAAGAGCACGAACAGGCCAATGACCATCGCTGTGTCGCCGACGCGCGTAACCACAAAAGCCTTTCGCGCAGCAAGACCATTGGCGGGATCCCGATACCAGAAGCCAATCAGGAGATAGCTACAGAGCCCCACGCCCTCCCAGCCCAGGTAAAGGAGGAGCAGGTTGTCCGCGAGGACCAGCACCAGCATCGCGGCGACGAACAGATTCATGTAGGCGAAATAGCGGCTGTAGCCTTCGTCGTCGGCCATGAACTCCGCAGAGTAGAGATGGATCAGGAAACTCACGAAGGTGACGACCAGCATCATCACGACCGACAGTGCGTCGAGATAGAAGCCGACGGCCGAATTGAAGCCTCCGATCGCCATCCATCGCCAAACAATTTGGGTGTAAGGCTGCTGCGCACTCAGAAAACCCGCCGCGACGATCAAAGCCAAAATGGCCGAGATTCCGACCGAGCCGACGCCAATCGCTGCAATCCATCGGCGCGGGAGGGTGCCCGCCGTGATGAATAGAATGGCGAAGCCGAAAAGTGGAAACGCAGGAACGAGCGCGAGCAGATCCAGCATCTTCAGCCCCGCATCTCGCTTGCCGCGTCGGCGTCGACGGTCACCGTGCGATGATAGAATTGCAGGATGAGGGCGAGCCCGACCGATACCTCGGCAGCGGCGAGCGCCAGAATAAGGATGAACATGATCTGACCGTCGGCCGCTGCCCATCGAGCACCGGCGGCAATGAAGGCGAGCCCCGCCGCGTTCAGCATGATTTCGATCGACATCAATATGAAGATGATGTTGCGGCGAGCGAGGACACCGATGACGCCCAGTGAGAACAAAACGGCAGCGAGCAGCAGGCCGTATTGCATCGGAACGTCAGCGGTCATTTCTGCAACCACTATTCCTTCGTTCACCGACTCGCTCCGTTTCGCACCCTGGAGGCATTCATCGCTGAGTTTCCTGCTGCGCTTCTCGCGCCGTTTCCATCTCGGGTTTGGCGACAGCCCTTTCTCGCCGCCCGAGGTGGTACGCACCGACGAGGCCAGCGAGCAGAAGCATGGACGCAAGCTCGACAACCAACAGATATGGCCCGAAAAACAGCGCCCCGACTTCGCGTGGAGTGACTGTGGTGCCGACGGGAACCGCGGCAGGTCCCTGCCAAAGCATGTAGATCAGCTCGCCCAGGAGAACCGCCGACAACCCTGCAGGTGCCATCCACATTCGTGGCGCGAGCCAGCGTCGTTCCTGCGCCACCGCCGCTTCTCCCAGATTGAGCATCATGATGACGAAAACGAAGAGCACCATGATCGCCCCGGCATAAACGATGACCTCGAGGGCCGCGGCGAAAGGTGCTCCGAGGACATAGAAGACGATCGCGACCGCGAGTAGCGAGACGATAAGGTTGAGCAGCGCATGGACGGCATTCGTTTCAATGATCACCATTATGGTCGCGAGGACGGCGACAACAGCCGCGATGTAAAAGGCAGCGGTCATGGCATCAACCCTCGCAGATCCACCGGCGGCTCTTCGTTCTCGGCCTGGCCCTTATCCTTGCCGCCGACCGCCCTGCCCGCGACGCGATAGAAATTGTAGCCCGGATACTTTCCGGTGCCGCTGATCAACAGGTCTTCTTTCTCGTAGACAAGGTTGTGCCGCTCATATTCACTCATCTCGAAATCGGGCGTGAGCTGGATTGCATAGGTCGGACACGCTTCTTCGCACCAGCCGCAAAAGATGCAGCGGGAGAAGTTGATGCGAAAATATTCGGGATACCAGCGCCCGGTCTCGTCCTCGGTCTTCTGCAGGGAAATGCAATCGACGGGACACGCGACGGCGCACAGATAGCAGGCGACGCAGCGCTCTGCGCCGTCGGGATCGCGTGACAGGATAATCCGGCCACGAAAGCGCGGCGGCAGATATGGCTTCTCTTCCGGATATTGCACCGTGACGCGACGCCGGAACAAATGAAGGAAGACATACCAGATCGACCGTAACTGACTGAGCATGCCGTCCTCCGATCAATGTCCGATCGCAAGCAGAACCGCGCCGGTCGCCAAAATGTTCAGCAGTGAAAGCGGCAGCATCGCCTTCCAACCCAAGGCCATGAGCTGATCGTAGCGCGGCCGCGGCAGGGCAGCCCGCAACAGAATGAAGAAGCAGACGAAGAATCCGGTCTTTATCAAGAACCACAGGATCGGCGGCAAGACCGGCCCGAGCCAGCCGCCGAAAAACAGCGTGGTGATCATAGCCGAAATGAGGAGGATGCCGACATACTCGCCAACGAAGAACATGCCGAATTTCAGGCTGGAGTATTCGGTATGGTATCCGGCAACCAGCTCGCTTTCCGCCTCCGGAAGATCGAAGGGCAAGCGGCGCGTCTCAGCGATCCCGGCAATCAGGAAGATTACGAAGCCGACGAACTGTGGCCCGATGTGCCAAAGGCCACGCTGCGCCTCGACGATCTCCCGAAGATTGAAAGAACCGGCCAAAAGAACGACGCCGAGGAACGATAGGCCCATGAACACTTCGTAGCTCAGCATCTGTGCGGCCGCACGAATGCTGCCGAGCAGGGCGTACTTGCTATTGGAGGCCCAGCCGGCAAGGACGGCGCTGTAGACGGAAAGTGAACTCATCGCCAGGAAAAACAGGATACCGATGTTGCCGAGATCGGTGATGCCGATACCCGGAGCGATCGGAATTACGGCAAATGCCAGGAGCACTGTGGCCATGATGATGGCCGGTGCCAGGACGAAGACCAGCCGGTCGGCAAATGGCGGAATCCAATCCTGCTTGAATAGGAGCTTGATCATGTCGGCCACCACCTGCAGGGTGCCGAACGGACCAACACGGTTGGGCCCATACCGGTCCTGCCACAGTCCCAGCAGCCGCCGCTCGATCCAGGTCAGCACCGCCGCAACTGCGACCAAAACGATGAGAATTCCAAAGACATTGGCGATGCCCTGCGCGAGCTCAGTCATGACGGTGCTGCTGCCTCCCGTCCTGATCACCCGCTGTGGTGATTTTGCCCCAATCCGGCAGTGGTGCGACATTGAGCAGCCCGACGGGTATCCCGGCCACGCCCTTGGGCAAATCGTGTCGAATTTTGACCGGTAAATGCCGTTTCGTCCCTGCGATATGGAGCGTGACGCTATTTCCCTCCGCGGTGCCGAGTGACGAAGCGTCAGCCGCGTTCAGGGCGACATAGGCTGCCGGCACACGTTCCGCCACGGCGGGCGCCAATCGGCTCAATTCTTCACTGCCGTAGATTTCGTATAGCGGCAGAACTAACCACTCACCTCTGCGGGCGGTGAAGGCCGGAGGCGTCCTCTGGTAATAGGCCGGTGCTGCACCAGCTTGCGGCTCGATCAGCCGCACGCCCGCGTCCCCACCACGCAAGGCGCCCCCGATCTCCTCTTGAAATTTGTTGACCGACTGCACCGAATTCCACGACGGGGCCCAGAAATAGGGGATTACCGCAGATGGCAACCGGCCACCATAATACCCTTCCATCGTGAACGAGAACGGCGAGTCCAGATCGTCTGGCGGCTTTGGCTCGTGCACGGTCTCGGCAGCGTGAATCGCCGTGCGCCCACTGTAACGGTGCGGTTCGCGAGGAATTTTGCTGCCGCTCACCCGGTAATCCGCGCCGGGGGCTGCGTCGCGGATCGGTGCGAGATGCGGAAAAGTCGCCGCGCATGCCGCGATCACGTCATCCAAACGGCGCCATGTCGGCTCCGGCGGACGGCCAAGAATGCTCATGAGATCGTGCATCCATCGCCAACTCGCCTGCACATCGCCGCCTGGAACGACAACCTGGAAAAAGCGCTGCGCTCGACCTTCATTGCTGACGAGGGTGCCGTCGGTCTCAGCGAAGGTTCCGGCCGGGAGTACAATCTCTGCCCGGCGGACCGTATCGTTCATCACATGGTCGATAACGATGACGTGGCGAGCGCGTTTGAGACAGCGGTCCACCACCGCTTTGTCGGTGCGGCGGTAAAGGTCGTTTTCTAGAATGATCAAGGTCTGCGCTTCGCCTGTTTCAATCGCCTGGAAAGCCTCCGCCAGCGTGCCACCGCCCATGAGTCCGAGCCCAAAGCTGTTGCTCTCGGGAGGTACGAGGCAGAGCGCGCCGGGTCGGCCCGTCCGACACAAAGCCCAGGCGACGTTGGCCGCCGCCTCGATGAGAGCGGCATTCGCACAACCGTTGCCCGCGACAATCAGCGGCCGTTCAGCCGTAATGAGCGCTTCCGCAATCTCACGCGCCAGGCCGTCGATCTCTGGCGCAAGCTCCGGGGCCGCTGGAGCTGCGGTGTCGATCATCCGGGCTACGGCGAAGCCGAGGCGCGCGAGATCATCAGGAGCTGCTCGAAAACAACGCGTGGCAACGTCGTCGAGCCGGCTCGCGACGGGTGTCGCAAGAAAAATAGGACTTTTCTCGTTCCCGCCGGCTTCGCGAACCGCTTGGTCCTGCCAGCGTGGAATATTGAGCCGATCTGCGATCGCCAGGGATTTCTGCCGAACCGCCTGGCGCAGGCTCAGGGCAAGGCGGGGCGCCGTATTTGGTACGTCCTCACCCAGCACCAGCACCGCATCTGCCTCTTCGGCCTCCTTGAGAGAAGCAGCACGGGCCGGACCATTTCTCAGAATCGCCAGCGTCAACATCAGCAATTCATGATCGCTCTTCGACAATCCGAGATAAAAGCGGTCCGCGCCGACCAGGGTACGCAGCGCAAAGTTGGCTTCGAGCGATGCACGCGGCGAGCCGATGCCAATTGCCTTGCCGGTTCCGATCATTTCCGCGACCCGTTGGAGCGCCGCCTGCTTGGTCATAGGCGAGAGAGTACCGTCTTTCCTCAGGAGCGGCTCGCGAACCCGCAGCTCGCTGTTTGTGAAACCGTACCCAAACCTGCCGCGATCGCACAAGAAATAGCCATTAACCGCACTATTGTAGCGGTTCAGAACGCGCTTCAATTCCCCCGCGCGCTCGTTTACCGTCGTGTTGCAGCCAAGGCTGCAATGGATGCAAATGGACGGCGCTGCTCGCAAATCCCATTTGCGGTTATAGACCCGGCTCAAGGTTTTGTCGTCGAATACCCCGGTCGGGCAGACCTCGGCCAGGTTGCCACTGAATTCATTCTCGAGAATGCCATCCTCGTAGCGACCGAAATAGACATTGCGGTGAATGCCAAAAACGTCGAAATCGCGCCCTCCCGCATAATCCCGGTAAAAGCGGACGCAGCGATAGCAGGCAATGCACCGGTTCATCTCATGCGTCAGGAAAGGCCCGAGATATTGGTTTCGATAGGTGCGCTTCCTGAACCGATAACGGCGATAGACATGGCCGGTCATCAGCGTCATGTCCTGGAGGTGACATTCGCCGCCTTCCTCGCAAACTGGGCAGTCATGCGGGTGGTTGGTCATCAGCCACTCGATGATGCTGGCGTGGAACGCCTTGACCTCCGGATCGGCGATGGAGATCCGCAAGCCGTCTGCCGCAGCCGTCATGCACGACATGACGATGCGGCCATGTTGGTCGTCGGCACCGTGGAATTGCTTTACCGCACATTGGCGGCACGCGCCGACTGATCCCATCGCTGGATGCCAGCAGAAATACGGAATATCGAAACCGAGTGACAGGCAGGCATGGAGAAGGTTTTGCCCTGTCTCCACCTCATAGGACTTGCCATCGATTTCGATTCTGACCAAAGGCTAGCTCCACGGACAGCGCCGCTCGTCGATATGACGCTCGAAATCGGCTCGGAAATACTTCAACCCGCTCTGAAGCGGCTCCATCGCCCCAGGTGCAAGCGCGCAGAACGTCTTGCCGGGGCCAAGGAAGCCCGTATGCATCGCGAGAATATCGAGATCCTGTGCTTGTCCCTGCCCTGTTTCGATAGCCGCGAGCATGCGCTCCACCCACGGCAGCCCATCGCGGCACGGCGTGCACCAGCCACAGGACTCCTGCGCGAAGAAATGCTCGAGATTGTGCAGCATGCCGACTGGACAGGTCCGGTCGTCGAGAATGATCATGGTGCCAGTCCCCAACCGGCTGCCGACTTTCTGGACCGCGCTGAAATCCATGGGGACGTCGAGATGTTCCTCAAGAAGAAATTCGGTCGAGGCGCCGCCCGGAAGGAGCGCGCGAAAGCTGTAGCCTTCGCGCATGCCGCCAGCGTGTTCTTCAAGAATCTCTCGCGCCGCGGTCCCCATCGGCAGCTCCCAAATCCCGGGGCGTTTCACACGGCCGCTGACACCGTAGAGCTTCGTCCCCCCATCTTCGCTGCGGCTGAGACCGCGAAACCAGGCAGCGCCATGATTGACGATGTGCGGCACGTTGCACAACGTCTCGACATTGTTGACAATCGTGGGCTTGCCCCAAAGTCCGCTCGCCTGCGGAAATGGCGGCTTTGCGCGCGGAATGGCGCGGCGGCCTTCCAGGCCATTGAGCAGCGCCGTCTCCTCGCCGCAGATGTACCGGCCTGCACTGGCATGGAGATGAAGCTCAAGGTCGAAGCCCGAGCCCAAAATATTTGTGCCGAGATAGCCCTTTTCAGAAGCCTCGGCGATCGCGCGCCGGAGGTGTCGGGCGGACAGCACATACTCCGCACGAAGGAAAATATAGGCGATACGGGCCTCGATGGCGAAAGCGCTGAGGATGACGCTTTCAATAAGCTGATGCGGATCCCCTTCCATCAGCAACCGGTCCTTGAAGGTGCCGGGCTCCATCTCGTCGGCGTTGACGACGAGATACTTGGGCGACGGTGCATCCTCTCCTCTTGGTACGAAGCTCCATTTCTGGCCTGTCGGAAATCCGGCGCCGCCCCGGCCGCGGAGCTTCGATTCTGTCACCTCGTGCATGACCTCGTCGGGCATCATACTGCGAAGCGCCTTGCGAACCGCCGAATATCCGCCGGCGCGCTCGTAGTCGCCAATCGACAACGGTTCTTGTCCGGGTCGGATGTTTCGGGTCAGCGGCCGTTCCACGTAAATCCGTCCCAAGTTCAGCGAAATCTCGCAAGCACTTCGTCAAGTTGCCCGATCTCGAGATCCCCGATGAGATCATCGTCGACCATCATGACCGGGGCATGATCGCAAGCCCCGAGGCAAACCGTCGGCAACAGGGTGAAGCGACCATCTGCCGTTGTTTCACCGGCTTTTATGTCTAGGCGGCTTTCAATTCCGCGCCGCAACGCCTCGCAGCCCATGATCCAGCAGGAAACACTGTCGCAAAGCAGGATGACGTGCCGCCCAACGGGGCGGCGAAAAATAAGATTGTAGAAAGTCGCAACGGCGTCGAGCTCGTCTGCAGACATATCGAGGAGGCGCGCGACATCCCGCAGGCATTCATCCGAAACCCAGCCGCGCGAGCGCTGCACTTCACGCAAGGCCTCGATCGAAGCTCCTTGCTTGTTCTCATAACGTCGGGCGATCGCTTCGATCGCCTCGGTTTCGGCGGTCGTCAGCATCACGAGCGCCTCATCTGTCCACATCCGCCATCACGAAATCGATACTCCCGAGAATGGCAATCAGATCCGCGATCATGGCCTGACGGCACATCAGCGGAATCATCTGCAGATGCGGAAATGATGGCGTGCGTATGCGTGTGCGGTAGGACATCGTTCCACCATCGCTGATAAGATAATAGCTGTTCAGCCCCTTCGTCGCCTCGACACAGGCGCTAGCCTCGCCGGGTGGAATAACCGGGCCCCAGCTCACATTGAGAAAGTGGGTGATCAGCGTCTCGATGTCGTGCATCGTGTGTTCTTTGAGCGGCGGAGTCGTCAACGGATGCGCCGCTTTGTAGGGGCCGGCGGGCATATTCTCGACGCATTGACGGATAATGCGGAGGCTTTGCCGCATCTCTTCGACGCGCACGGCCGTGCGGTCGTAGCAGTCACCATGAAGGCCGGTCGGAATTTCGAAGTCGAAGTGCTCGTATCCCGAATAGGGTCGTACTTTCCGTAGATCCCATTCAAGTCCACATGCTCTCAGGCTTGGGCCGGTGGCGCCCCACTCGATCGCCTCATCGAGGCTGTAGGCGCCGACACCCTGCGTACGCATTTTGAAAATGCGGTTCTTCATGACGATCTTGTCGTATTCGTCGAGCCGGGGCGGAAGATAGGCTACGAACTCACGCACGAGCCGGTCCCATCCTTCCGGCAGATCCTGGGCCACACCGCCGATGCGGAACCACGCCGGGTGCATGCGAAAACCACAGATGGCTTCGATGATCTCGAAGACACGCTCGCGATCCGTGAACATGTAGAATACCGGCGACAGCGCGCCGACGTCCTGCGCCATTGTCCCGTAGAACACGAGATGGCTCGCAATCCGGAAAAGTTCGGCCAGCATGATCCGGATCACTTTCACCCGGTCTGGCACCTCGATTCCGGCGAGCTGCTCGACGGCGAGCACATAGGGCAGATTGTTCATCACCCCGCCGAGATAATCGACGCGGTCCGTGTAAGGGATATAGGTGTGCCAGGATTGGCGCTCGCCCATTTTTTCGGCGCCGCGGTGGTGATAGCCGATGTCCGGCACCGCGTCTATGATGTCCTCCCCATCGAGCTGAAGCGCCACGCGGAAAACGCCATGCACGCTCGGATGATTCGGTCCGAGATTGAGGAACATGAAGTCGCTGGTTTCGCTGCGCCGCTTCATGCCCCAATCCTCGGGCCGAAAACGCAGCGCGTCCTGCTCGCTGTCCTGTTTTGATTCCGGCAGCTCAAAAATGCCCATTTCCGTCGCTCGGGCCGGGTGATCTTTCCTGAGCGGGTGGCCCTGCCAGGTGGGCGGCATGAGAATTCGCCGGAGGTGCGGATGCCCCTCGAAGACAATGCCGAACATATCCCAGACTTCGCATTCGTACCAGTCGGCGGACCTCCACAGGTCCGTCACCGTCGGGCACGTCGGCGTATCGCCTGAAAGCGCTACCTTGATTCGAATGTCATCGGCCCTGTCGTAAGATAGGAGGTGATAGACAATGGTGAAATCGCCCGTCGGTCCGGGACGACGATGCGAGCGATGGCGCTCATCGATCGCAGTCAGGTCGAAAAGGGTTCGGTAAGGCCGCTCGATTTTCTCCTTCAGATAGGCCAGGATTTCATGCGCTCGTTCCGCCGGCGTCCAGAAAGTCGGCACCGAGTCGCGCGTCTCCTGCGGCCGTATGGCCTCGACACCGAAACGTGCGGTCAAATCACGGAGGACAGCAGATGAATGCTGGAGGTCGGGATCGTCGGCCATCGCCTCAAACACTATCCGGTGTACGCAGTACGGTGACTTGGCTCCGCTCGGCCCGCTTGATGTCGCGCATGCTGGGGCGTGGCGGCCGCTCGACACCCTGCGGTCCGACGACCCAGCTCAGGGGCCGCCTTTCCGTGCCGATCTGTTCCTGGAGCAGGACAAGTCCCTCGAGCAGGGCGTCAGGACGCGGCGGGCAGCCCGGCACGTAGACATCGACTGGCAAAAAGGTATCGACCCCTTGGACGACGCTGTAGATGTCGTACATGCCGCCGGAATTCGCGCACGACCCCATCGAAATGACCCAGCGCGGCTCCAGCATCTGGTCGTAGAGCCGCTTTATGACCGGCGCCATCTTGATGAAAACCGTCCCGGAAATGACGATGAGATCGGCCTCTCGTGGGCTGGCGCGCAGCACCTCTGCGCCGAAACGCGCGATGTCGTATTTGCTGGTGAAGGCCGTGGCCATTTCCACGTAGCAGCACGAAAGACCGAAATTGAAGGGCCAGATCGAATTCTTCTGTCCCCAGGATACGATGTCCTGAAGCCGGGTCAGGATAACGCTGCGCCTCACAGCCTCTTCGAACGAGCTGCTGGTGCTCCCGTTTGGGCCCGTAGCCGGCGGCCTGCTCAGCGACCAAGTCATCGCCGCAATTCCCTATCGAGCGGGATGAGCCGCTCACGTCGGGGTCCCCAATCCAGCGCGCCGCATCGCCATAAATAGACGAGCGCAGCGACAAGAACCCCGATGAAGATCAACACTTCGATATAGCCAGCCCAGCCGACGTCTCTGAAGGCGATTGCCCAGGTGAATATGAAGACCGTTTCGAGATCGAAAATGACGAAGAGCATCGCCACGAGATAGAATTTCGCCGGAAACCGCAAATGAGCAGAACCGACGCTGACAATTCCGGATTCGAATGGCTGGACGGTCGCCTTCGATTCGTGCCGCGATCCGAGGAGATAAGAGCTGCCGAGCATCACCGCGATCAGCCCGATGACGGCTGCGGAATACAGCACCAGCGGCCACAGCGGCATAGGTATCCCCGTCAACTGCCGACCCGCTCCTTGGCCGACAACTCCTGCTCCGAACAAGCGTTCCCGTCCGCACCCTCCTTACCTGGCCTTCCCATGCATCACCGGGAGCGCTGGGGGCGAGCGCCGCGATCGCAGATTGGTCTGCTGGCGGCGGCCGAGTGAATGGAGGGTCAGCTCACTAGCCGAGCGTCTGCTTTGGTTAACACGGCCCCATCACACTGGTGGCCGTTTCATCCGGAGCGGTACCGAAATTACTTACTCTGACTTGAATGGATGGAAAAATGCCGCGGCACGAGAAGCAGTATCAGCAGTATCAGCAGGCCGACCACGACCATGACGAGGAACAAATCGCGGGTGGCGACATCAATCGACTGGCGCAGATAGGTCTCCGCGGCGGCTCCGATGTCGGCGTGATGGAGCGCGCCAATGACGTCGTTCACGTTTCTGGGCAACTCATCGGCAACTGAAACCGGCGCGTTGGCAAGGCGACCGGCTACGGTCGCATTGAAGACAGCGCCGAACAGGGCTGCGCCAAGACTCTGGCCCAAATAGCGCGAGAACATATTTGCGCCGGTGACGACGCCGCGCTGGTTCCAGCCGATCACCGACTGAACACCGACCAATAGCGGGGTAGACAATAAGCCGAAACCCGCGCCTAGCGTGATTTGGTCTATCACCACCGCCCATACCGGCTGGGGGCTCGGCATGAGCAGGAACGCACCCGAGCCAAGCAATATCAAAATCGATCCGATAAGGGCCGTGTCGCGGAAGCCGATACGCAGGTACAGGCGACCGGATAATGCCGATGCCGTGGGCCAGCCGACCGACATGGTAGCAAGCACCATGCCCGCCGCAATCGGACCAAGACCTTGCACCGATTGCAGGAAGGTCGTCAGGTAGGTCATAGGCGCCATCATCACCAATCCCATGCCGACCACGGCAAGATTGGATCCGGCCAGGATACGTCGTCGCCAAAGCCAGCCAGGCAGCACGGGCTCGGCGGCACGTCGCTCAGACCACACCATCCCGGCCAGCAGCACGACGGCAATTGCGAAAACCGCAATGCTCTCGGGGGAACTCCACGCCCAAGCCTGCCCGCCCTGGAGCAGGCCGAAGATCACCACGCCAACGGATGTGAGCACGAGCACCGACCCAAGATAGTCGATACGCGGATGGCGGCGCTCGAAGTCTTCGTGCAAAAAGGCGCCGATCAGCGCCAGTGCCAGTGCGCCGACGGGCAAATTAACCAAGAATATCCAGCGCCATGAAACGTATTCGACGAGTGCGCCGCCCAGAACCGGCCCGAGGACCGCGGCAATGCCCCAAACGCTCGAGAGCCATCCCTGGACGGCGGCGCGTTCGCGCACCGAATACAAGTCACCTGCCAATGTCGACACCGTGGCGATGATCGCACCAGCGCCCAAGCCCTGAATGCCACGAAACACGATCAGTGAGACCATGTTCCAGGACAGCGACGAGGCGGCGGAGCCGGCCAGGAAAACCAATGTACCGATGATCAGCACGGGCTTGCGGCCGAACAGGTCCGACAGCTTGCCGCAGGTGGGAATGGTGACCGTCTGCGCGAGCAGATAGATGGAAAACACCCAACTGAACAGCCGGAAGCCACCGAGATCCGCCACGATCTGCGGAACGGCGGTGGCCACGATCGTCGTATCCATCGCAGCCAGCATCATCGTGCACATCAGCGCCACGAGGATCAGGCCGCGCGGGTTGGTGTGATCACGTTCTCGCACTGTCATCATGAAAGCGTCCGGAGCAGTGGAGGGCGCCCAGGGACGAGGACCAATTCGAATTGGCCCTTAGT
>DASVDU010000050.1:0-7030 GCA_036380915.1 Hyphomicrobiaceae bacterium
GGCCGGCGGCTGTCTGGCTCGGCGGTGGGCGGACCCGCGCGAGATCGCCTATCCGATCCTGTGGCTCGCCTCGGACGAGGCATCTTACATTACAGCTTCGGCGATCATGGTCGACGGCGGCCGGTTCGTGCTCTGAAGTCCCTTCACTCTCCCGCCGCGCGAGTCCCGAGCATCACGTGCCGTCCCGCTTGGATGTGCGCGCGCATCACCGCGCCGGCCCAGATTGGATCGCGGTGACTGATTGCTTCGGTGATCTCGTCGTGGTGGGCGATCGAGCGGCGCATCGCGTGGGCATCGAAGCGCGCGAACGTGCGCACGACGAGCGGCAGCTCGACGACAGAGGCGATGAATGCCGCGAGCCGTTTGCTGCCGGATGCGTTGACGATCAGTTGGTGGAAGCGATCGTTATTCGCGGTGACGGCGACCGTGTCGGGCACATCGCCTGAGAACGCAGCGCGCTCCATGGCGCGCGTCGCCTCGTGCATGGCCGCTATAGTTGCCTCGTCGGCGCGGGAAGCGGCAAGCTCCGCAGCGTAGCTTTCAAGCCGGCTCCTGAGCTCGAATATTTCGTCGAGATCGGCCGCGCTCCAGTCCGGCACGGTAGCGCCGATATGAGGCTCGAACGTCAGCACGCCCTCGCTGGCCAGGCGTCGAAGCGCCTCGCGCACGGGAGTCCGGCTCACCCCCAGCTCCGATGCAAGCTCGACCTCCCGAAGATGTGCGCCCGACGGCCAACGCCCCGACATGACGCCTTGGCGTATGGCATCATAGGCGACATCGGCGGCACGATTGCGGGGCAGGGGCTTCACGCGCATTTCCACTGGACAGGGTGTCTCATTGTATACAATCTAGCCGAGGGGGCGCATAGGGGCCAAGAAAGAAACTATCGGCGCCGGATGCGCACAGAAGCCCGACAGCCCCTCGCGCCGAGTCAGTCGTCGTCCATGGAGGAAATCAGCTCATGTCAGCTTTCAAATGGATTTTTGCGGCTGCCGCGTTTGCCGGATCGGTGCTGGCCGCACCCCTTGCTGCACAGGCGGAGCGCATCACCGTCACGCACTGGGGTGTCCTGATGTACGGCGCGCCTTATGCGGTGGCCATCGAGAAGGGCTTCTACAAGGAAGCCGGTGTGGACGTCGATGGCGTGCTGACTTCGAAGGGGGGCGGCACGACGATGCGCAACGTCATGGCGGCCGAAATGCCTTATGGGGAAGTCGCGCTGGCAGCGGTCATTGCGGCCATCAATCAGGGCATCGAGCTCAAGATTGTGCACACGGGCGTGCGCACGGCGGGTGAAATCCTCTGGGCGACGACGCCGAACTCCGGGATCAGCTCCGTCAAGGACCTAGCCGGGAAGAAGGTGGCCTTCACTTCGCCGAAGTCAGTCACCGACATGCTGCTCACCATGGTGCTCGACAAGTACAAGATCAAAGCCGAGACCGTTGCGGCCGGCGGGATCGGGTCGGGCCTGACCATGCTCGACCAGGGCGGCATCGTCGCCGCGCCGGTGATGGATCCGATCTGGTCCAAGGTGCAGAGCAAGTACAAGCAGGTCTTTGCGGTGGCCGATGAGCTGCCGCCGATGGTGCAGACGGTCGGCGTGACGACCGCCGAGTTCGCCAAGAGCAACCCGGACAAGATCCGTGCACTCACCGCGGCCCGTAGAAAGGGAGTCGAGTTCATCTACTCGAATCCGGAGGAAGCGGCCAAGATCGTCGCGAAGCATTATGAGATGGACGAGGCCCTTGCCCTGCAGGCCATAAAGAACCTGAGCGCGCTCAAGTACTGGAGCGACGGCAGCTTCGAGTATGAGGGCATGGACAACATGGTGAAAGGGCTCCAGATCATCGGCGAGGTCAGCGGCCCGGTGAAGTGGAGCGAGGTGGTCGACGAGAGCTTCGTGAAGTGACATCGACGCAAGTCGCAGGCCGGAGCCGGGCCATGGCAACCGAGATCCATGCCGAGATGCGCGGTGTGACGCGCATCTACCCGGCAGCGGATGGAAAATCGGGGCTCCATGCGCTCGGTCCGGTCGACCTGGCGCTCAGGCGGGGGGAGTTCTATTCGGTCATTGGTCCCTCGGGCTGCGGAAAATCCACCCTGCTCGACGTCCTGGCGGGCCTGTCTCGCCCCACGGCTGGCGAGGTTACGTTCGAGGGGAAGCCGGTGGAGGGCCGCGTGCCGGAAGGGATCGGCGTCGTCTTCCAGGAGGATGCCTCGTTCCCGTGGCTGAACGTGGAGGACAACATCGCCTTCGGCCTGCGGCGGGCAGGGACGGATGCCAAGGAAGTCCGCCGCCGGCTCGACCATGCACTGGCCCTCATGGGCCTGACGGCATTCGCGAAGGCCTATCCTGCGCAGCTTTCGGGCGGCATGCGGCAGCGAGTCTGCATCGCGCGCACGCTGGTCACACAGCCGCGTCTCATTCTGCTGGATGAGCCCTTCGGCGCGCTCGATGCGCAGACGCGGCTCATCATGGGCGACGAGCTGTTGAAGCTGTGGCGCGAGACCGGGGCAACCGTGTTGCTCATCACCCACGCCCTGGACGAGGCCGCGATGTTGTCGGACCGCATCGGTGTCATGTCCGCGCGGCCTGGCAAAATCATCGAAGAGGTGGCGACGGGCTGGCCGTCCAGCCGCGACAGCCGTGTGGCGTCGGACGATCACTTTGGCACGATTACCAGCCGGCTCTGGTCGCACCTGCGCGAGGAATCCCTGAAGGCGATCGGGCAGGGGGCGAAGCTATGAGCCGGGTCGGGCTGCTGCGGTTCGTGATCGTTGCCGGGTTCGTCCTAGCGCTCGAGATCCTGTGCCAGACAGGTGTAATCCGCCCGACCGTGATGATTCCGCCATCCGCCATGGCAGTGCACCTGTGGGCGCTGCTGGTTTCCGGTCGTGCCACGTCCGATATCGTCGAGACGCTCGGAAACGTATTCGCCGCTTTCGCACTGTCCGTAACAGTCGGATTTGCATTGGGCGCGGTCATTCATGGGCGGCCACGGCTGAGGCGCGCGATGGACCCGTTCCTCGCAACCTATTACGCGCTGCCGTTCTTCGCCTTCTATCCGCTTTTCATTGTCCTGTTCGGTTTGGGGCGGCCGCCGATCATTGCCATCGGCTTTCTGTTCGGCGTCGTCGCCATGATCATCGCGACGCTCAACGGATTCGATCGTTTACCGCGGGCGCTGATCAAAACGGCGCGTGTCTACCGGATGAATCCGATCTCGACAGCCCTCAGGATCAAGCTGCCGAGTGCGGCGCCATATCTCTTCACAGGCGTGAAACTTGCCATCGCCTACTCGTTCATCGGCGTGATCGCGGGCGAGTTCATCATGTCCTCCTCAGGGCTCGGCTATTCCATCGCCTATGCCTTCAACAACTTCGATAACCGGACGATGTACGCGCTGATGCTGTTCGTGATCGTGCTCGTCACGATCGTCAACGCGCTGTTTTACGTCTGGGAGCAGAAGCTGCTCGCGCGGCGGGGACGGTGATGATGCGGCGCGCCTTCGATACGGCACTGCTCGTTATCGGAGCCCTCCTGATCTGGCAGGCGCTGCATCTGCTGGCCCCCACGGCACTCACTTCGCCACCAGGTACGGCGGCGCGGGCAGCCGAGCTGCTCGGCACCGCGACATTCTGGCCGCACGTTGCGGAGACGCTGTCGGCATTTTTCTATTCGCTGGTGCTGGCGTTCGGTGGAGGGCTTTTCATCGGGCTTTTGCTCGGCCTCAACCGCACGGGCGCGAAGGTGGCCGATCCCATTCTCGTTTCCATCTATTCGCTGCCGAAGGTCACGCTTTATCCGGTCATTCTTCTGATTTTCGGACTCGGCATGCCGGCAAAAGTCGCGTTCGGGACAATCCACGGCATCATTCCAATCGCCATCTTTGCCATGAACGCCGTGCGCAACCTGGCGCCGGTATATCTGAAGACGGCGCGCGTCTTGCATCTGAGCCGGGCTGAGACGCTGCGTACGGTCGTCATTCCCGCCGCCATTCCGGAGATCGTTTCCGGACTCAGGATCGGGTTTTCACTGACGCTCCTCGGCGTGCTGATCGGCGAGATGTTCGCCTCGCAGCGTGGCCTCGGCTACATGATCATGAATGCCATCGGGCTGCATGACGTCCCGACCATGATGGCCATCATTCTCATGCTCGCTCTCTTTGCGGTCGCTGCAAACGCGGTCCTGCTCTGGCTCGATCAGCGTCTGCATCACCGGGCCGCTTGAACACTGGGAAGAACAAATCCATGAGCCAATCTCTCGTCCAGCGCCTGAAACAACCCGGTCTCATCTCTGCGCCCGGCGTCTTCGATATGATCTCGGCGAAGATCGCCGACGGCATGGGCTTCGACGCGCTTTATATGACCGGCTTCGGCACGGTGGCCTCCTATCTCGGATTGCCGGATGCGGGGCTTGCGACCTATACGGACATGGTCTCACGCGTCCGGCAGATCGCGGGCGGCACGAGAACACCGCTGATGGCCGACGGCGATACGGGTTACGGCGGGCTGCTCAACGTCGACTTTACCGTGCGCGGCTACGAGGCGGCTGGTGCTGCGGCTATCCAGATCGAAGACCAGGAATACCCGAAAAAGTGCGGCCACACGCCGGGACGGCGCGTCATCCCAATCGAGGATGCGGCGCGCAAGATCAAGGTTGCCGCCGAGGCGCGCTCGTCGAAGGACTTTCTGATCATCGCCCGTACGGACGCACGCACCACGCTGGGCCTCGACGAGGCATTGCGGCGCGGCGAAGCCTTCGCCAAGGCAGGCGCGGACATCCTGTTCATCGAGTCGCCCGAAAGCATGGAGGAGATGCGCCGCATCGGAGAGACGTTCGACATCCCGCTCGTCGCCAACATGGTCGAAGGCGGGCGCACCCCCATCATGAGCCGTGCCGAGCTCGAGGAATGCGGCTTCAAGCTGGCCATTTTCCCAGCTTCCGGCTTCCTTGCGATGGGAGCCGCATTGCAATCCGTCTACAAGGAAATCCGCGAGAAAGGCTCCAGCAAGGATTGGAATGGCGCGCTTTACCCGTTCGGTGATTTTACCAAGCTCATGGGGTTCGAGCGCGTATGGGAGTTCGAGCGGAGGAACGCGGAGATTTGACGTCCTCGGGTTCCGACACGCTGAGGCCGGCTGCGCTTACGCCAGCCACCGCTTGCGGCGGCGGTAGTGCTTGACGTTGCGGTAATCGACCCGTCCGGTCCCACCGAGGTAGAATTCCTGCACGTCGGGGTTCTGCCGCAAGTCTTCAGACGCACCACTCATAACGACGCGGCCGTTGTCGATCAGGTAGGCGTGGTCGACGATGGCCAGCGCGGCGGTGGCGTTCTGCTCCACGAGCAGGATGCTCATGCCCGTCTCGCGCACGATCCGGGAGATGATGTCGAAGATTTCGTCGACGAGAAACGGTGCCAAACCGAGGCTCGGCTCGTCCAGCATCAAGAGCTTCGGCTCCGTCATCAGAGCACGGCCGATGGCCAGCATTTGCTGCTCGCCGCCGGAAAGATAGCCGGCCTGAGCATTGGAGCGCTGCTTCAGGCGCGGAAACCACTCGAAAACGCGCTCGGTCAATTCGTTGATCTTGGCCCGGCTGCGGTGCATCGACGTCGCTGCGATCAGATTCTCCAGCGGCGTGAGGTGCCCGAAGACGTGACGGCCTTCGAGCACGTGAGCAATCCCGAGCCGGACCCGCTCAGGCGCCGAAAGCCCCAGCAGGTCCTGGCCGCGGAAACGGATCTCGCCACGGGTCACCTTTCCGCGCTCCGGCGCCAGCAGGCCGGAAATGGCCTTGAGCGTCGTGCTCTTGCCGGCGCCGTTCGAGCCGAGCAGCGCGACCGCGCCTCCCTCGGCGACCTCGAGCGAGACGCCCTTGATCGCGAGGAAGACCTGATCGTACACGACCTCGACGTTTTCGAGTGTCAGCATCGCTGGATCGCCGAGAGGCCTACTGCTTTTTGAACTCAGCAGCGGTTTTCTTGACGAGGTCCATCACGACGTCCTGGTAAGCGGCAATCCAGTCGGTTTTCGGCACCCACTTGCTGCCGTCCCACTGGGAGATGCGGCCGTAGCCACCGCCCTGGTGGTCCTGAGCCGTGATGGTGAGCGGCGGGAGCAGACCTTCGGCAGTGAAGTTCTTGATCTCTTCCAAGCCCTTCTTCAGCTTTTCTGCGGTCAGCGGCTCACCTTGCTTTTCGAGCGCGTTCCGAACGCCCTCGACGACGATGGCCATGCTGGCGACGCCGATGTTGTAATAGCTGCTGCCGACGTTTTTCTCGTCACCCGCTCCTTTTCCTTTGGCGTAAACCTCGTCGAGTATGGCCTTGACCACCGGATTATCGCGCCCGTAGGCCACGCCCTCGAAGCGCAACACGCCCTTGGCTGCTTCGTTGCCGACGATCTGGGTATCGGTTTCAGACAGCCAGATAACGGACAGCAGATGATCGAGCTTGATCCCGTTCCGGATGGCATCGCGCAGAGACACGGTCTGGCCACCGCCCGCGCCCCAGATCACGACCCAATCGGGACGATAGCGGCGAACGGCGGTCCAGGTGGAGGATTGCTCATTACCCGGAGATGGGTAGAAAAACGTCTGCAGCTCGAAGCCTTCCTTGTCGCGCACAGCCTCGAAGACCGGAACGGGCTCCTTACCGAACGGCGAGTCGATGCCGACGAAAGCGATCTTCTTGCCCTTCAGGTTTCCGCCTTCCTGATCCGAGATGTACTTGAGGATCACTGCGGCCTGCGACCAGTAGAGAGCGCCGGCGGGGAAAATCGTCGGGAATGTCTCGCCGTCCGCGGCGTCCGAGCGGCCGTGAAACATGGTGAGCACGTTGATGCCGTCCTTCAGTGCACGGGGCACAACGGCGCGAGAGACGGGCGTCGAAAGAAAATCGACCAGAACAGCGCCTTCCGCCTTGAAGCGCTCGTAAGCCTCGATGCCCCGTTGCGGCTCGTTGCCGGTGTCAACCACCATCGCTTCGAAGCGGTTGCCATTGATCCCGCCGCGCTCGTTGATGAGGGT
>DASVDU010000051.1:0-26098 GCA_036380915.1 Hyphomicrobiaceae bacterium
GAGGCGACGAGCCGCCTGATCGAAAGCTGCTGGAACACGGCGGACCTGAAAGACCTGCGTTCGCTGACAGCGCTCGCGGTTCCGGCATGATAATCGCACGGGCGTCTCGGGCAGGCCCTTCTTCATGCTGGACCGTCCAGACTTCTAGCTTTACCAAGCGAACTTAAGAGGCCGGGCTAGACATATGCTTTTTTATGCGCTGTGTTGGCGGCAGAACGACCTTCTCACTCACGCGTGCCTCACGATAACGACGGGGGAACTTGATGCCGTTGCTCGGAAAGGGAATGCTCATCACGTCGATGGACGTCGATCCCGCCGAAGAAGCCGACTTCAATCTCTGGTACGACCGCGAGCATCTGGCAGAGCGCGTTGCCATTGAAGGATTCCTGGAGGCTCGGCGCTGGATCGCCGACGAGGCCCCGACCAAATACTTCTGCACCTACTCGACGGATACGTTCGAGGCGCTGAGCAGCCCCGCCTATCAGAAGGCCCTCGCCAACCAGACCGACTGGTCGAAGCACCACATCTCGCGCTTCCGCAATCCCGGCCGCGCCGTCGGCAGGATCACGGTGAGCCGCGGCCAGGGACGCGGGGGCGTGCTCGGAGTGGTGCGCCTGCGGCCTGGCGCGGATGCGGACAAGGCCGCGTTGCGTGAGCGCCTGCGCGAGCTTCTCGATCCCGGAATGCTGCCGGGCATCATCTCGATGCACCTCGTCGAGAGCGATCCGACGCTGTCTCAGAATCTGACCGACCCCAACGCGCCCAATCCGGGCGCCGCGGACTGGTACGTGCTGATCGACGGCTCAGATCTCGCCGCCGTTCGCGCCCTCATGAACGACCGGTTCAGCCAGCCGGGCGCGGAGATCGTCTCCAAGGCCACGTATCGGCTCCTTTGGGATCTCGCCAAGTCGGATCTCTGAGCCGGTCCATATCACCAAACATATCTTCATCAGACTGGAGGACTGTAAGTGAACAGAACTGTGAAATCTCTGCTCGTGGCCGGCAGCGTCGCCGCGACCCTCGTTGCGAGCACCGCCGCGTTCGCGGAGCGGTGGAACATGCCGGTCCGCTCGAATGAGCGGAACTACTTCACCCGCAACATCATGCAGTTCGCCGACGAGGTGAAGAAAGCGACGGACGGCAAGCTCGAGATCGTCGTTCACCCGGAAGATTCGCTCATCAAGCAGCCGGAAGTGAAGCGCGCCGTGCAGACGGGCCAGGTGCAGATCGGTGAGCTTCTGATGTCGATGCACTCGAACGAGAATGCGATCTTCGGCGTCGATTCCGTTCCCTTCATGGCCAAGAACTTCGAGGAAGGGCGCAAGCTGCTGGGCATCACGCGTCCCTACCTCGAAAATCTCCTGAAGCAGCAGAACATGCGCCTGCTGTTCGTCGTGCCGTGGCCGGCGAACTCGTTCTACGTCGACAAGGAGGTGAACTCGACGAAGGACTTCCAGGGCCTGAAGTTCCGTGCGTTCAACCCGGTCACCGGCCGCCTTGCCGAGCTGATGGGGGCGATCCCGGTCACGGTCCAGCAGTCCGAGGTCTCGCAGGCGTTCTCGACCGGCGTCATCCAGGCGATGATCACGTCACCGGCGACCGGCGTCGACACGCAGGCCTGGGATTTCGTGAAATACTTCTACGAAGTTCGGGCGATGTCGCCGTGGAACATCGTCGTCGTCAACGAGCGCATGTTCCGCCGCCTCGACGAGAAGACGCAGAAGGCCGTGCTCGACGCCAGCAAAGCCGCCGAGGAGCGCGGCTGGGAGCTTGCCGCCAGCGAAACCGGCAAGCTGATCGATACGCTTAAGGAGCATGGGATGGAAGTCCGCCAGCCCTCGCCTGAGTTGATGGCGGAACTGAGCAAGATCGGCGACACGCTCATCGACGAGTGGATCAAGAGCGCGGGCGCCGACGGCGAGAAGATCATGAACGAGTTCCGCGGCGAGAACTGATCGATTGGCGTGATGCTGACGGCTTTGAACCGAATCTACGCGGCGGGCGCAGTGCTCGCCGCGTTGTGTATGGTGGCGATCGCGCTGCTGACGCTGGCCCAGATCATGGGCCGGCTGTTTGGCGTGCTGATCGTCGACGCGGGTGAGCTCGCGGGTTTCGCGATGGCCGGCTCGATATTCTTCGCGCTGGCGCATACGCTGCGCACTGGCGGCCACATCCGGGTCAATCTGCTGTTGGCGCGAATGCGGCCGAGCATTCGGCGCATCTTCGAAATCTGGAGCCTTGGTCTCGCAACCACCATCAGCGGAATGTTTGCCGTCTTTTCCGTACGGATGGTGATCGAGTCCTACGAATTTCATGACGTCTCCACGGGCATGATACCGGTGCCCCTATGGATTCCGCAGCTCAGCATGGCAGCAGGTGCGGTGCTGTTCGTCGTTGCCCTGCTGCACGAGCTCATACTGACCATTCGCGGCCAGGAGGCAGGCTACGTGGCGGCTGAGAACACTGAGCCCTATACGGAGTAGCCGGCGCATGGACGCCATTTTCTACAGCCCTATTCTGATCGTAGCGCTGCTCGGCCTTCTCGCCAGTGGCGTCTGGATCGCGATCACCCTGGCGGGAGTGGCAATGATCGCCATGCTGCTCGTCGAGGCGCCGATCGATCTCGTGATGCCATCCTCGATCTGGAGCGCCGTGAGCAGCTGGTCGCTGACGGCCCTGCCGCTCTTCATCTGGATGGGCGAGATCCTTTTCCGTACCCGTCTGGCTGACGATCTCTTCCATGGGCTCGCCCCCTGGGTGAACCGACTGCCAGGGCGCCTGCTGCACGTCAACGTCATCGGTTGCGGGATCTTTGCAGCAGTGAGCGGATCATCGGCGGCGACGGCAGCGACGGTCGGCCAGATGTCCCTGCCGGAGCTGAAGCGTCGTGGTTACGATGAAAAACTCAGTATAGGTTCGCTGGCATCCTCCGGAACGCTTGGCCTACTCATTCCACCCTCGATCATCCTCATCGTCTACGGCGTCTCGGCCAACGTCTCGATTGCGCGCCTGTTCCTCGCGGGCGTCGTGCCCGGCCTGATGGTCGTCGCACTCTTCATGGCCTACATCGTCATCTGGGCGCTGCTCAATCGGGAGAAGATGCCGCCAGCCGAGGCGGGCCTGAGCTTCTGGCAGATGGTCAGCCGTTTGCGGCTCCTGTTGCCAACGGTGCTTCTGATCATCGCGGTGATCGGCTCGATCTACACGGGTGTTGCGACGGCAACGGAGGCGGCGACTCTCGGCGTCGTCGGCTCGCTGCTGATTGCATTGCTGTCGGGAAGCCTGAACTGGCAGACGTTCCGGATGAGCCTCTACGGCGCGACGCGCACTTCGTGCATGATCGGTTTCATCATTGCGACGGCTGCCTTCCTCTCCGTAGCCATGGGCTATGCCGGGATCCCCCGCGCGCTCGCTTCATGGATTGGCACCTTCAACCTGTCCGCCTACCAGCTGATCTTCGCGCTGGCCATCCTCTACATCATTCTGGGATGCTTCCTCGACGGCATCTCGATGGTCGTTCTGACCACCGCCGTCATCATGCCCATGGTGCAGGCCGCGCATATCGACCTGCTCTGGTTCGGCATCTTCATCGTGCTGGTGGTCGAGATCGCGCAGCTTACGCCGCCCGTCGGGTTCAATCTCTTCGTCGTGCAGGGGTTGACCGGGCATGACATTCTCTACGTCGCCCGTTCGGTGCTGCCGTTCTTCCTGCTGTTGTGCGCCACCGTCGCCATTCTGACGGTCTTCCCTGAGATCGCCACTTGGTTGCCGAGAACCATGTTTAGCGCCCGCTGATTGCGGACACCCTCTCGATGTTCGACAGGAGCCCTCCTCATGGCACAGTCTGACCCCACCCAGCTCACGGCCAGCCAGCTTGCTGCGGATATCAGCGCACGCCGCCTTTCGCCCGTCGACGTTGTCGACGCCTATCTCGAGCGGATCGCTGCCAAGGATTCGAAGCTCCACTCCTACGTACAGGTCTATGCGGAAGAGGCGCGGCTCGCGGCCGAAGCGGCCGATCGCGCCATTCGCGCCGGCCACGCGGTCGGGCCGCTGCACGGCGTGCCGATCGCCCTCAAGGATCTCGTCGAGATCGAAGGCAAGGTCACCACCGGCGGCTGCGCGGTTTGGCGTAACCGCGTTTCAACCTACACCGCCACTCTCGCCAAGCGTCTCATGGCGCAAGGCATGATCGTGCTTGGCAAGACGCACACGGTCGAGTTCGCAATGGGTGGCTGGGGAACGAACACGCATCTCGGCACGCCCTGGAATCCATGGGACCTGGAGCGCCTTCGTACGCCCGGCGGCTCGAGCGCCGGCTCGGGCGTGTCCGTTGCCGCCGGCCTCGCGCCTTGGGCAGTCGGTACGGACACCGGCGGCTCGGTGCGGCTGCCGGCATCCTGGTGCGGCATCACCGGACTCAAGACCACGATCGGGCGTGTCAGCACCTACGGCGTGCTGCCGCTCAGCCCGACACTCGATACACCAGGTCCGATGACGCGCACCGTGGAGGATGCTGCCCTGCTCTACACCGTGATGCAGGGCGAAGACCCGATGGACGTTCGCACCCGCGGCGTGCCTTACACGGACCCGATGCCGACCCTGAAACGCGGAGTGCGCGGCCTGCGTCTGGCCCGGATGCCGCAATCCGAACGCCAGTTCGCATCGGATGAAGTTCTGGCCGCGTACGACAGATCGCTCGACGAGCTTGCCCGTCTCGGCGCGGAAATAGTCGATGTCACCCTGCCGTTCGCGCTCGCTGACGTGGCGGCCCTCAACCTGCGCATCATGGCGGCGGAAAGCTACGCGATCCTGCATGAGCTGATCGACGACGAGAGCACCCAGCTCGACCCGGACGTTCGCCCGAGGATCGCCGCCGGCCGTAGCGTCACGGCGAAGGAATACCTGGAAGCCCTGCAGGCGAAAGAGGACCGAAAGCGCCAGTTCCTGGCGGCGCTCGACGGCATCGACGCACTACTCACGCCCACCACGATGACGACAGCGATTCCCGTCGACGAGGTCGATCAGAAGACGGCGCCGGCGCACTTCACGCGCTTCGGCAATTTCCTCGAACTCTGTGGTGTCGCACTGCCGAACGGCTTCGACAGCAAGGGGCTGCCGACGTCGCTTCAGATCGCCTGCCGTCCCTATGACGAGGCGACCGCGCTGCGCATCGGCTGGGCCTATCAGAACGCCACCGAATGGCACCTGCGCCGGCCATCGGTCTAAATGTTCCGTCACGGGCGCTTACTTCCTCCTCCGTCATGGCTGCGGAGGCGGCCATCCACGCAAGTTTCCGCATTTGAGCAGCGAGGTGCGTGGATTCCCGCCTCCGCGGGAATGACGGCAATTGTCGGAATCAGGACACTAGCGCGAGAGGTCAGGGGAAATCGTGAGTACACGTGACCAGTTCGTCGGCCTCGGCGAGCGGCTTTATCGGGTCGAGCGCCCCTGGGGCAAGCTGCCGAGCCATTTGAGCTACGCGGGGATCACCGACGTCACCGTCTTGCCGTCAGGGCGCATTGCCGTTCTGCTGCGCAGCGATCCGGCGGTTCTCGTTTTCGACCCCGACGGCACGCTGGCCGATCAATGGTCGTTGCCAGACGTCGTGGCGGGACACTACATCCGCGCCATGCCGAGCGGGCGCGTGCTTCTCGCCGATTTCGACGGCCATCGCATTTTCGTGCTGAGAGGCGATGACGGCCGCTGCGAGAAGATCCTCGGCGCCCGCGACCGCCCGCGGTTTGGCCAGCCCTTCAATCATCCGACCGATGCCGTCGAGGCGCCGGATGGCGAGCTGTACGTCAGCGATGGATACGGCAACTCCTGTGTGCATCGGTTCTCCGCCGACGGCACATGGATCGCAACCTGGGGCAAGCCGGGCAGCGGCAAGCTCGAGTTCTCCACCCCGCATGCGGTCGTCTTCGACCGCGCCGGCAGGCTGCTCGTCGGCGATCGCGAGAACAATCGCGTGCAGATTCTTTCGCGTGACGGCCAATGGCAAGGGGAGATCAGCGGCCTGTTCAAGCCGATGGACGTCGAGCCGACGCCAGACGGTGGCGTTCTCGTCACCGATCAGACGCCGCGGCTGTCTTATTTCTCGGCTGAAGGCGTTCTCATCGGCCGCTGCCGGACCTTCGGCACGGTAGGACATGGAATAGCGCTGGCGCCGGACGGGTCCATCTTCGTCGCAGAGATGGGGCCCGATATGCTCACGCGCTTTGCCCCGGTCACCGTCTGACTCGAGCCATTATGCAGGCAAGACTGACTGCCCCGGAGGATGACCGGAGCAGTGCGCTTTTTGTGGGCTCGATTTCGTCTCAGAACCCGACAGCGATCGAAACGCTCGGGCCATAGGCGTAGGCGTATGGGGCACTGTAGAACCCGAGCGGCCGGCGATATCGGTAGTAGGGGCCGGGACCATAGCCGACGATGCGCGGGCCATAACCCCAGTAGTAGGGCCGCGCAGGAACATAGTAGGACGGCGCATAGTATGAGTATCGGTAGGGGCGCACCGGCGCCGAATAATACGCGGCGGGCCGGTCACAACCCCACCAGCCGCCGGCGACCGCCGGAGTGCCGCCGGCAGCGGCCAGGAGCGGAATGGCGAGCGACAACGCTGCGAGTGCAGGAGTACGCATCCTCAATCCTCCACGGTTCAACCGATGCTGAGAACGTGCCTGCATTCGTTCGTGTTCCGCCCCGCGAGCGAGCATCGCGGGGCCGCAGCCGATAAGTTGAAAAATGGTGAACGGGCCAGCTAGGCCTCCTGCCGGTTGGAAGGCAGCAGTATCGTAGAGAGGCTCTATTGGGCATATTGCTCTAAGAGTTGCATACTCGGCCTGAGCCTTACCACCTCGTCAGGAGCCCGCGCGATGACCTTCGACCTCTCGTCGATTCTCTGGCTGTTGCTGGTGTTCGCGGTGCTGCAACCGCTCCTCGTCAGCCGCTGGCTGACGATGCGGCGCGCACAAGCCATCCGCGCCATGGAGAAGGCGCGCGGCACGCGGGTCATCACCATGATCCATCGGCAGGAGCGCCGCAGCCTGTTGGGGCTGTCCGTCTCCCGCCACATCGACATGGAGGACGCGCAGACCATCATTGCCGCCATCAAGGAGACGCCGCCCGACGTCCCCATCGACCTCGTGATCCACACACCGGGCGGCCTCGTGCTCGCGGCCATGCAGGTGGCACGTGCCATCGAAGCGCATCCGGCGAAGGTCACCGTTTTCGTTCCCGTGTACGCGATGTCGGGTGGCACGCTGATCGCGCTTGCGGCCGACGAGATCGTTCTCGGAGAGTTCTCCGTGCTCGGCCCGATCGACCCCCAGATCGCCGGGTTGCCGGCGGCGAGCATCGTCAAGGCGAGGGATTCAAAGCCGCCGGAATCCAGCTTCGACCTGACGCTCGTGCTCGCGGATGTCGCAGAAAAAGCCTTGGCTCAGGTCAAGCGCGGCGCCGTGGAGCTGCTGACCCCGCGCCTCGACCAGGCCTCGGCAGAGGCGCTGGCCGACAAGCTCGCTGGCGGCCATTGGACCCACGACTACGCCCTCACCGCAACGGAAGCGCAGGATCTCGGCCTGCCCGTCAAGGTCGGCATGCCCAAGACGGTGCTGGAGCTGATGAAGCTCTATCCGCAGCCGATCATGCCGTCCTCTGTCGAATTTCTCCCGATCGATGTGCCGCAGAAACGGCGCATCTGACAAAGCCGGCTAATCCGGGCACGGGAAACTGAAGCTCACCCAGGGCGTGCGGATCGCGCACTCCTGAGGCTTGGAGGCGCTTCGCGCGGGCTGGTCCGACTTCGGCTCGGTTTTCGATGCAGTGGAGCTCCGAGGAACCGTCTTGCCGTCCGCGGCAGCGGATTTGGTTTCAGCACCCGTTTTCGACTCGACTTTGGATTTGTTTCCCTCAGGCGATGCAGCGGTGCCGTTCGACGGACTGATCGCAGTCCCTGCCGCCGCCGGCGTGCCTGCGTCTTCATTGGGAGACAGGGCGGCCGTGGTGCCGATATCTCCGGCGCAACGCTGCAGGTCGGCAGGCGCGCGCGTCCACGTCATCGTTTCGCTGAGCAGCTTCGTCCCGAGATAGCCCGTTACCTGCAGCTTCTCCTCCCCGATAGGCTTCAGCTCCACGCTGAACCTGGCGTCCTGTTCCGGATCGTAAATCCAGCCCTTGTCCCAGACGCCTGCGCCAACCGGCTTCACATCGCCGAGGATCTGGATGCCGCACGCCTCTGCGTTCTCCGTATCCTTCAGCCAGACAACCCGCCCGCACAGCGCGCCATTACAGTCGGTGATCTCCACGGCGCCGCGGCCGGTGTGGTCGATCCAGACGCCTTTCGGATCGGTTGCCGCATTCGCCCCGACCGCACACAGCAAGGTGGCAGCCGCTGCGGCCGTGGTCAGAAATCGTCGATGAATGTGCATGCTGCACCTCTCATGATTCCGCTTCTCAGCTCCAATGCTCCAGCCCGCTGATGGGCGGACGGTCTGGCGAGATCTTGTATTGCCTAGGCCACCAGAGCTGTTTCGTGGGAGACAGTTACGGGCAGAGTGTGGCCGTCAGATGCCGCACCGGAGGCTGCGACTCCGATGCGCGGCTTAAAGGCGCATGTTTCTCTTGCGTTTCGAACCCATGTATGTCAGCAGGAGCCTGTGGTGAGCGCAGGGGATCGCATTCATTAGTCCCTTTCTCACGCACGCTTTTCTTGTTTTGCCACTTTGGCATCCCGTATCCCCCTGCGCTCGATCGGTCGCCGCTCTCGCTTGAGAGGTGCGCGGCCCTATGTGAACGCAGACGAGGAACGAGGTTTTTTTGCCGACGAAGACATTCGCTGAGCTCGGGCTCAGCCAAAAGGTTCTGGCTGCCGTAGAGGCTGCCGGTTACACATCACCAACTCCCATCCAGGCCGAAGCAATCCCGGTCGCATTGACGGGTCAGGACGTGCTCGGAATTGCCCAGACGGGCACCGGCAAGACGGCATCGTTCGTTCTGCCGATGATTACCCGCTTGGAATCGGGCCGCGCACGGGCGCGAATGCCGCGCTCGCTCATTCTGGCCCCGACCCGCGAGCTGGCCGCTCAGGTCGCCCAAAGCTTCGAAAAATACGGCATCAATCAGAAGCTCACCGTCGCCCTGCTGATCGGCGGCGTGTCGATGGACGATCAGACCCGCAAGCTCGACCGCGGTGTCGACGTGCTGATCGCCACACCGGGGCGCCTCCTCGACCATTTCCAGCGCGGCCGCGTGATGCTGATGGGAGTCGAGATCCTCGTCATCGACGAGGCTGATCGCATGCTCGACATGGGGTTCATCCCGGATATCGAGAAAATCTGCAAGCTGCTGCCGCCGAAGCGGCAGACCCTTTTCTTCTCCGCCACCATGCCGCCTGAGATCCAGCGGCTGGTCGATCACTTCCTCACCAATCCCGCCCGCATTGAGGTGGCCCCCCCGGCGACGACGGTCAAAGCCATCACCCAGCGCTTCGTGTTCTGCCGCGACAGCGAGGACTGGGCAAAGCGCGAACAACTTCGCCAGCTCATACGCAGCCAGGACGTCCGCAACGCCATCATCTTCTGCAACCGCAAGCGCGACGTCGCCATCCTGAACAAGTCATTGCTCAAGCACGGCTTCAACGCCGGCGCGCTCCATGGCGACATGGATCAGAAGAGCCGGATGGAGACGCTCGACGCATTCCGCTCGGGCGAGATCACCATTCTGGCTGCGAGCGACGTGGCGGCACGCGGCCTCGATATTCCCGAGGTGAGCCACGTCTTCAACTTCGATGTGCCGTGGGCCGCTGACGACTACGTGCACCGCATCGGGCGCACGGGCCGCGCGGGCCGGGAAGGCTACGCGGCCACGTTGGTGACGCGCGAAGACCTCAAGCTTGTGAAGCAGATCGAGCAGGTCACTGGCGAGCAGCCGACCTGGATCGGCGAGCCGCCGACGGAGGAGGACTACGCCGAAGCTGCTCGGAAGCGCCGCGGGCGCCGCAACGGCAAATCCGACGCGCGGCGCGCCAATGGTCGGGCCGAGCCCAAGCCGAAGCGTGAACGGCAGCGGCGCGAGAAATCAGCACCGGCACAACCCGCTGCGGAGGCGCAACCGCCGCAGAAGGAGGCAGCCGAGCCTCTCGAGACTGCGCCCCGTCGCGAAAAACCCCGGACGAAGCCGCGGGCCGTCGAAACGCCACAGCCCGCACCGGAGCACCGCACCCGCCAGCCGCGGGAGCGCAGACCGGAGTCAGCAAACGTCGGGTTCGCCGACAAGATCCCGGCCTTCATGCGTAAGCCGGTCCGGGTCGCAAAGGCGGCGAACGAGTAAGCATCCGCTGCTTGGGACGCCTCCTCACTTCATTCGAGCAATTCGAGCAGAGCTTCCAGCCGAAGTGCCCATGCGCTTCGGCTTTGCCCGTTGTGCCCGACGGGCCGCGGCCAGGGCGCCGCGGGCCCAGGCGACGAGCTCGTCAGGATCGTCGAGCAGGCGGTCCGGCGCGCGCCGATACGAGGAGATCGTGGTGCGGCCGGTCTTTGTGCCGTAGCTGAACGGCGGCAGTGACTCGGCATCGAAGCAACCGCCGTTGGCTTCGTCCGTCTTGAAATAGAGCGTGTCGTCCGAAACCAGCGCGAACATCACGCCGTCGGAATAAAGGCCGGCGCCGCCGAACATGCGACGGACTTGGATCTGTCCGAGCCCGCTCAGCTGGTCACGCAGCAGCTCAAGAAATTCGGCGCTGCTGCCCATGCCAAATCTCTCGGTCAGAATGAGCTGCCGGGCTGTTTGAGGAATTCCACTTCCTCTGGGGTCGATTGGCGGCCCAGCACGGCATTGCGGTGCGGAAAGCGGCCGAACCGCGCGATGATGTCGCGATGCGCAATGGCGTAGCGCGTGTACTCGGGATCGCCGAGAGGCGTGAAAAGCTCCACAGCCCGCTCCTGATCGGCCAGATCCTCGCTGTGCTCGAACGGCAGGTACATGAACGCGCGGCCATCCTTGTCGAAGGCTTTATCGAACCCGCGCTCGACGGCTCCGCGCGCCACTTCAACTGCCTTGCCATCCGTTGCGAACGCCCGCGGCGTCCCACGGAACATATTTCTCGGAAACTGATCGAGGACGATGATCGTGGCGAGCGCACGCCGCGGGCTCGTCCAGGCCGCATCAGCCGGCAAGGCCGCGACCCGCTCGTGCACATTCATGAAACGGCTGCGGATGAGCTCGTCCGTGGCGTCGCTCTTTCGGAACCAGTCCTCGTGCGGCAGCTCCTCGAACCAGAATTTCAGGACCTCCTCGACCCAGGCCTCCTCGCCTCCGGCGCTGGCCTCAGTGTCACGGGCAGTGTCGGTCATTTAGAGGCTCCGGTCGCGCCTGAGATTTCGAAGAAAGCGGATTGCGCCGAGATAGGCAGGTCAGCCCCTGACCGTGTCGAGGCTTTCCTTGGAAGCGGGCGTAATGGTGACCGACACTCCGCAGCCGCAGGCGCTGGACTGGTTGGGATTGTTGAAGACGAACTGCGAGGAAAGCTTGTCGACCTTGTAGTCCATCTCGGTTCCCAGCAGGAACAGGATCGCCTTGGGGTCGATCAGGATCCTGACGCCCTTGTCCTCCACCACCTCGTCGAGCTTGTCCTGCTCGGTGGCCCAGCTCATCGTATATTCCATGCCGGCGCAGCCGCCGTTCTTCACGCCGACGCGTAACCCCACCACGTCCGGGCGGGAGGCCATGATCTGACGCACGCGCTCAGCGGCGGCGTCCGTCAGGGTCATCACCTTGGGCCTGGGTCTTGCAGTTGCCATCGTCTCACCATCCAACGGTTCAAGGTCGTGGATGCTCTCAATATAGATTGCTTCGCCGCCTTTGCGAGCGGCGCCCGCGGCTCAAGACTCTCAGAACATGTTGATCGCCAACCGCGCCTCGTCGCTCATTCGGCTCATATCCCAGGGGGGATCGAACGTGAGGGTCACGGTGCAGCCACTGACGCCCGGGACCGAGCACACGGCATTCTCCACCCAGGTCGGCATTTCGCCGGCCACCGGGCAACCCGGCGCCGTCAGCGTCATCTCGATGCTGACGTTGCGGTTGTCGTCGACGTCGATCTTGTAGATGAGCCCCAGCTCGTAGATGTCGGCCGGAATCTCGGGGTCGTAGACTGTCTTCAGCGCCCCGATGATGTCGGCAGTCAGTTGCTCCAGCTCCTCGGACGAGAGAGCGCTGCCCTCGACCGGCGTCCCTCCCGCCGCGACACTCGGCGCCGAGCGTCGCTCCGTATCGGGCTCCGCTCTCTCGGACGGAGATTCCGAAATGAATTCAAGCACGTCCCGCTCACGGTGCTTCTCGTCCATATCGCATCAACTCCTCTGGCGCTCAGGCGAAGAACTCGTGAGCGCGAACCAAGGCGGCCGCTAGCGCATCGACGTCGGCCTTCGTGTTGTAAAGCCCGAAAGAGGCCCGGCACAGCGCCGGCACGCCAAAGCGGTCCATCAGTGGCTGCGCGCAGTGGTGGCCGGCACGAATGGCGATCCCCGAGCGGTCGACGATCGTGGAGACGTCGTGCGGATGGAGGCCCTCGACGCTGAACGATACGATCGCCCCCTTGTCCGGCGCGGTGCCGAAGATCTTGAGCCAGTTGTAGTCGCCGAGCCGCTCGTGGGCGTACTTGACGAGCTCGCTCTCGTAGGCGGCTATTTCATCCCGGCCGATCTGCATCATGTAGTTGAGCGCCGCGCCGAGCCCGATCGCCTCGACGATCGGCGGCGTGCCGGCCTCGAACTTGTTCGGCAGCTGGCCGTACGTGATGCCGTCCACCGTGACGCTCTCGATCATCGACCCGCCGCCGAGGAACGGCGGCAGAGCCTCGAGCAGCGCCTTGCGGCCCCAGAGCACGCCGATGCCGGACGGCCCATAGACCTTGTGGCCAGTAAATGCGTAGAAATCGCAGCCGATGTCCTGGACATCAACGGGCAGATGGACCGCCCCCTGAGAGCCGTCGATCAGCACCGGTATACCGCGCTCGCGCGCGATCCGGCAGACCTCATTGACCGGTACAACGGTTCCGAGCACGTTCGAAACGTGCGTCACCGCTACGATCTTCGTGCGCGGACTGAGCAGCCGCTCGAACTCGTCGAGCAGGAACTCGCCCCTGTCCGAGATCGGCACCCACTTCAGCACCGCGCCCTTGCGCTCGCGCAGATAGTTCCAGGGGACGATGTTCGAGTGGTGCTCCATGATCGAGAGCACGATCTCGTCGCCTTCCTGGATGTTCGCGAGGCCGAAGGAATACGCGACCAGGTTGATCGACTCGGTCGCGTTCTTCGTGAAAACGATCTCCTCCGCAGACGGCGCATTGAGGAAGCGGCGAACCGTTTCGCGCGCATCCTCGTATTTCTGGGTCGCCGTATTGGAGAGGAGGTGGATGCCGCGATGCACGTTTGCGTATTCGAAGCGCAGCGTGTGATCCATCGCCTCGATCACCGACAGCGGCTTCTGCGCCGATGCCGCGCTGTCGAGGTATACGAGCGGTTTGCCGTAGACCTCGCGGAACAGGATCGGGAAATCGGCGCGATAGCGCTCGACGTCGAACCGCCTGCCGGTCGCAGTTGCCGCTGTCTGTGTCACACCTGATCCGGCCCTTATGAAGCCGTCCTCTGGTTCAGCCACCGGCGCGCCGTTTCCATCAGCGCGTCGCGCACTGCCTCGTCCTCGACCTTGTCCATGGCTTCCCCGACGAAGGCCTCGATGAGGAGGGCCCGCGCCTCTGGCTCGGGAATGCCGCGCGACCTGCAATAGAAAATATGATCCGGATCGATTTGCGCCGAGGTGGAGCCGTGGCCGCAGATCACGTCGTCGGCGTAGATCTCGAGCTCGGGCTTGCTGTCGAACTCCGCATCCGGCGACAGCATCAGCGCCTGCGCCATCTGCTTGCCGTCGGTCTTCTGCGCGCCGGGCTGCACGATGACCTTGCCCTGGAAAATGCCGCGTCCACGCCCGTCCAACACGCCCTTGTAGAGCTCGCGGCTCTCGCAGTGCGGCACCGCATGATCCACCACCAGCGTCGTGTCGATATGCTCGTTGTTCGCCGCCAGGAAGGCGCCCGAGCAATCGAGCTTGCTGCCCTCGCCATTGAACGTGACGAAGATCTGGTTGCGCGCAAGCCCCGGACCAGCGGTGAGCTGGAAGGCACGATAACTCGCCTCGGCGCCGATTTCGGCCGTGGCGCTGCCGAGATGCACCGCCTTGCCGTTCTCGATGATGGCCTTGATGTGCGCCACCGCCGCGCCGTCGCCGACGGCGATTTCGGTCGCCGCGTTGTGCTGATCCTCGTCAGCCGCGCCGTTGAGCGGCACGAAAGCCTCGATCAGCGTCACCTTCGCACCCTTGCCGATGTCGACGACATTGCGCGTCGTTACCGACTTGCGGTCTTTGCCAGCGCGCGCAAAGACGAGCAGCAACGGCTTGTCGAGCACGGTGTTGTCGGCGACCCGCACCACGGCACCATCCGTCGCAAAGGCCGAGTTGAGTGCCTCGATCGCGTCCGTGTCACGCTTCATACGGACGAGGTTTTCGGCCTTTTCGGGCGACTCGGCCAGGGCCTCGCTCAGCGGCTTGACCGTCAGGCCGTCCGGGAGCTGTTTGGCCGAAAGGCCCGCATCGAAGGCGCCGTCGACGACAAGGATTCGGTACGCCTCGATCTCGGCCAGCGGCCCGAGTGCAGCATTGATGTCCGCCTCGCTCAGCGGCGCCGGCCTCCCGGCGGCCGGCGCGAACGCTTCCTTCAGGAAGCTGCGGAGATCCGTATACTTCCACTCCTCGATGCGCCTGTGCGGAAGCCCGAGCGCAGCAAAAGTGCCGATCGCCTGGCGACGCAGCTCGCGGACGGCGCCGCTGCCCGGAAGCCGGGCGACGACCGCATCGAAGGTTTCCGTGAAGGCCTGCTCGGCCTTCGTTTTTGTCAAGCCCACGTTCATCTCGTCAACACCCGCTCAGCCTTACGCCGCCTTCGTGAACTCGGCATAGCCGGACCGCTCGAGCTCCACGGCCAGCTCCTTGTCGCCCGTCCGCTGGATGCGGCCGTGCGCCAGGACGTGCACCTTGTCGGGCACGATGTAGTTCAGCAGGCGCTGATAGTGCGTGATGACCAGCATCGCCCGGTCCGGGCTGCGCAGCGCATTGACGCCGTCCGCCACGATCCGGAGCGCGTCGATATCGAGGCCCGAGTCTGTTTCGTCGAGCACGCACATGGTCGGCTCAAGTAACGCCATCTGCAGGATCTCGGAGCGCTTCTTCTCGCCGCCGGAGAAGCCGACGTTGACGGGGCGCTTCAGCATCTCGACGTCGATGTTGAGCTTGGCCGCACGATCGCGCACGAGCTTCATGAACTCCGGCGTCGTCAGCTCGGCCTGGTCGCGCTTCTTGCGCAGCGCGTTGAGCGCCGTCCGCAGGAACGTGAGACCGGCGACCCCTGGGATCTCCATCGGATACTGGAACGCCAGGAACACGCCCTTGGCGGCGCGCTCGTCGGGCTCCATCTCGAGGAGGCTTTCGCCATTCCACAGGATGTCGCCTTCGGTCACCTCGTAGTCGTCGCGACCGGCAAGAACATAGGCGAGCGTGGACTTGCCCGAGCCGTTGGGGCCCATGATCGCGTGCACTTCACCTTTGGGCACGACGAGGTCCACACCTTTGAGGATCTCGGTGTCCTCGTCCGCGATCTTCACATGCAAGTTCCGGATCTCAAGCATTTCCACGTCTCTCCTTCGGGCGGCGCATTGCCGGCCCATTTTCGCTACTGGATCCGACTCACGCGTAGGCGGAGCCGGTATCCTTTCCATTGCCTTGCTGCGCCATCCAGTAGCGGTCGAAGGCGGCGCTCGCCGTCCGCTCCGCTTCCTCCTGGCGCGCCTTGAGCTGCTCGATCGATGCGACGAGCACGCTGACGTCGTTGCCATCCCCTCCAAGGGCCTGCTGCATCCGCGCCAGCTCCGCATGGGCCTTGAGGGCCTCCTGCTTCAGGGCATCGGCTGCTGTTTCGGCCTGCAGCCAAGCCTGTTCGAGCTGGGCGACATCGCTGGACATTTCCGCTTCCTCCACTGAACTCCAGGGCCTCGGCTCTCGTCCGTATCGCCCCGACGCTTGCCCTCTTTCGTCCACGTGCCCCACGTCACTCGGCTGCCGGCCCAGGCACGGGGCCGGCAGCCCTTCTCGTCCGTCAGCCGACAGAGCCTTCAAGGCTGATGCCGATCAGCTTCTGAGTCTCCGCCATGAACTCCATCGGCAGCTGCTGAATGACGTCGCGCACGAAGCCGTTGACGATGAGCGCCACGGCCTCCTCCTCCGACAGGCCCCGCTGCATGCAGTAGAAGAGCTGGTTGTCGGAGATCTTCGACGTCGTCGCCTCGTGCTCGAAGTGTGCCGTCGAGTTCTTGGCCTCGATGTACGGCACCGTGTGCGCGCCGCACTTGTCGCCGATCAGCAAGCTGTCGCAGTTGGTGAAGTTCCGCGCATTCGTCGCCTTGCGGTGTGCCGAGACGAGCCCGCGATAGGTGTTCTGCGAGTAGCCGGCCGCGATGCCCTTCGAGATGATCCGGCTCGACGTGTTCTTGCCGAGGTGGATCATCTTCGTGCCGCTGTCGACCTGCTGGTAGCCGTTCGAAATGGCGATCGAGTAGAACTCGCCGCGCGAGTTGTCCCCGCGCAGGATGCAGCTCGGGTACTTCCAGGTGATGGCAGACCCGGTCTCCACCTGCGTCCAGGAGATCTTGGCATTGCGGCCGCGGCAGTCGCCACGCTTGGTGACGAAGTTGTAGACGCCGCCCTTGCCGTCCTTGTCGCCCGGATACCAGTTCTGCACCGTCGAGTACTTGATCTCCGCGTCATCGAGCGCGATCAGCTCGACGACGGCCGCGTGAAGCTGGTTCTCGTCTCGCGTCGGCGCGGTGCAGCCCTCGAGATAGGAGACGTACGCGCCCTTGTCGGCGATGATCAGCGTCCGCTCGAACTGCCCCGTCTCCTGCGCATTGATGCGGAAATAGGTGGAAAGCTCCATGGGGCAGCGCACGCCCTCCGGCACGTAGACGAACGAGCCGTCGGAGAACACCGCCGAGTTCAGCGCCGCGTAGAAATTGTCGGACTGCGGCACCACCGAGCCCAGATACTTCTTCACGAGCTCAGGATATTCGCGGATGGCTTCCGAGATCGGACAGAAGATCACGCCCGCCTTGGCAAGCTGCTCCTTGAACGTGGTGACCACGGAAACACTGTCGAACACGGCATCGACGGCCACCTTCGGCGCTCCCTGAACGCCAGCCAGGACCTCCTGCTCCTTGAGCGGAATGCCGAGCTTCTCATACGTGCGCAGCAGCTCCGGATCGACCTCGTCGAGGCTCTTCGGACCCTCCATGCTCTTCGGCGCCGCGTAGTAATGGATGTCCTCGAAGTCGATCTTGGGGTAGCGGACCTTGGCCCATGTCGGCTCCGTCATGGTGCGCCAGCGGCGGTAGGCTTCGAGCCGCCACTCGAGCATCCACTCCGGTTCGCCCTTCTTGCCCGAGATGAAGCGGATGATGTCCTCGTTGAGGCCCTTCGGGGCCATCACCATCTCGATCTTCGTCTCGAAACCGTACTTGTACTGGTCGACGTCGATCTTCCGGACCTGCTCGATCGTCTCCTGGACTGCCATTATCTTCTCCGTACGAACCCGTTCTTGGATACCGACTATCTCAGGCCACAGCTCGTTCCCGGCCGCCGTGCCCGACAATGCTGCCCCACGCCGCCAGGAACTCGTCCACGTCGGCCTCGGTCGTCGTCCACCCGAGGCTCACCCGGATGGCCGACCGCGCCACATCTTCCGGCAAGCCCATCGCCGTGAGCACCGGGCTCACGCCGACCTTGCCCGATGAGCACGCTGCCCCCGCGCTGATGGCAACGCCCGCCAAGTCGAACCGGATCACCAGCGTCTCGGCCGACAGGCCCGGAAGCGCGAGACACGTCGTGTTGGGCAGGCGCTCTGCCCCCGACCCGATTGCCAGCGCATCCGGCGCCATGGCCAAGGCTCCAGACTCCAGCCGGTCCCGCAGCGCCCCGATCCGGCCCATGTCCGCAAGATCCCGTTTGGCGGCTGACGCCGCCGCGCCGAAACCTGCGATGCCCGGCACGTTCTCGGTGCCGGCACGCCGCCGACGTTCCTGCCCGCCGCCGACGACGAACGGTGCGATGTCGAAACCTTCCCTCAGAACGAGAGCGCCGACGCCCTTCGGACCGCCGAGCTTGTGTGCGGAAAGGCTCAACGTATCGACCCCAAGGGTCTCAAAATCCAGCTCCATCCGGCCCGCCGCCTGGACGGCATCCGAATGGACGCAAACTCCGTGCTCATGCGCGACCGCAGCGGCTTCGGCAACGGGCTGAATGACCCCGGTTTCATTATTGGCAAGCTGCAGGGCAAGAACCGACTTGCCCGAGCCACTTCGATCAAGAGCTGACGAAATGGTCGGCAGCTCGGTCCTGCCGTTGGCATCGACAGGGACTTCGACGATAGCAGCGCCGCTGGCTCGCGCCGGGGCCAGCACGGAATCGTGCTCTATGCCGGCGACCAGGATCGACTCCCACCCGGCGCGCAGGACCGCGCAGTTGGCTTCCGTCGCTCCGCTCGTGAAGACCACTTGCGCCGGAGTGACGCCGACCAGCGCAGCCACGCGCTCGCGCGCCTCCTCCACGATCGCCCGAGCGCGCCGGCCCTCAGCATGCACCGAGGAAGGGTTGCCGAGCGTATCGAGCGCATCGAGCATCGCCGCCCGCGCCTCGGGCCGCAGCGGTGCCGTCGCGTTGTGGTCGAGATATGTGCGCGCAAAGGTCATTGGGCTGCGGCGTCCATCTTGCTTGCAGGCAGCGGCGCACGCTTTTCCGGAGGCACCCCGTCGAGCACCTCGCGGAGGCTCACGTTCGAAAGAAAGACCCGGATGTGGTCGCCGAGCGCGTGCCAGAGATTATGGGCAATGCACTTTTCTTCGCCGATGCAGCCGACGTCATCATCGCCCATGCAGCGCGTCATGCGCGTTTCTTCCTCAACGGCATGCATGATCTCGGCGACCGTAATTTCGGAGGCCAGCCGGCCCAATCTGTAGCCGCCCGCGCGACCACGCGCGCTCTCCACCAGACCCGCGCGCCTCAGCTTGAGAAAGATCTGCTCGAGATAGGCGATGGACAGGTGCTGACGCTCGGCAATTGCCGACAGCGGCACCGCACCCTCGCCCTCGTGACTGGCGAGGTCGGCCATTGCCATCACGGCATACCGTCCTCGCGTGTTCAGCTCCACTGACGCACTCCGCCCGACAAAAACCACCGGCTCGATAGTCTGATTGCCGCGACACGCAGGTGTTGCAATGATCAACGGCAGTCGTGCTAGAAGGGCGAGCCCGCAGACCTGCTCCACCGGCGTGTCCGCGGATCTTTGAACCTTTCTAATCTGGCCGGACTATGGGAATTCCGAGCACCGAAGTCAAGTTTTAATGAAGGGCTGATGCGCGACACCGTGACGAGAGCTGTACGTGCTGAGCTTGGTTCCCCAGATAAAAGATCGAGAGTGACGGCAATTTAGCGAGGAAGCTCGAAACAGAAATGCCTGAGTTGATCATCAACGGCCCTGCCGGCCGACTCGAAGCCCGCTATCACCACGAGCCGGCGCGCGATAGCCCGATCGCGCTGATCCTGCATCCCCACCCGCAATTCGGCGGGACGATGAACAATCAGGTGGTCTATCATCTTTATTATACGTTTGCCGAACGCGGCTTCTCGGTGCTGCGGTTCAACTTCCGCGGCGTCGGACGCAGCCAAGGCTTCTTCGACAACGGGCCGGGTGAGCTGGCTGACGCCGCTTCCGCTCTCGATTGGCTGCAGATGGCGAAGCCGGAGGCGAAGAGCTGCTGGATCGCCGGTGTGTCGTTCGGCACCTGGATCGCGATGCAGCTCTTGATGCGGCGGCCGGAAATCGATGCCTTCATTTGCGTCGCGCCGCCTGCGAACCTCTACGACTTCTCGTTCCTCGCCCCCTGCCCTGCGTCCGGCCTCCTCGTCAACGGCGAGCGGGACAGGGTCGTGCCATCGGCGGCCGTTGCAGAGCTCGCGGCCAAGACGAAGACCCAGAGAGGGATCAAGCTCGAGCACGAGATCATCCCCGGCGCCAACCACTTCTTCGAAGGCGAGGATAAGATCGCGGCACTCAAGGAGGTCGTCGGCAAGTACATCGACCGCCGCCTCGCCGAGATCCTGCGCGCGAAAGCCGAGGAGAAGTAGAGAGTAAGTCAGCCGCTCTGGGCCGCTAGCGCCGCACACGATTCGCGGTGCTGGTCGGCAGTCATTTCGGCGCGGGTGCCAGCACGCCACCGGTCAGCGGCCGCGGGGCGCCGGTCGTCTCCGGATAAGTGATCGGCAAGCTCGCGAGGGAACGGACGGCCAGATAGGCCCATGCCTCGGCCTCCATGCTGTCACCGTCGAGATCGACGGCCTCCACGGGGGCGACAGGCGCCTCGAGGTGCCAGGCGAGCAGCTCCATGATGTGCTTGTTGCGCCGGCCGCCGCCAGTCACGAGCCACAGGGCCGGCGGAGCCGGGAGCCAGCTCAGGCTGCGCGCGACAGCCACCGCGGTCAGCTCCGCAAGCGTTGCGGCACCGTCGGCGGCAGAAAGTCCCTCGACCAGGTCCAGCGTGAAATCATTCCGATCCAGGGATTTCGGCACGGGCCGCTCCAGGTAAGGGTGCATCAGGTATTGCCGCAGCACCTCCTCGTCGGCTTTGCCCGAGCGGGCCAGCTCGCCGTCGACGTCACAGGCCCGGCCAGTGTGGCGCAACGCCCAGTCGTCCATCAGCGCGTTTCCTGGACCGGTATCGAACGCGATGAGGCGCCCGTTCTCCCCGACCCACGTGACGTTGGCGACCCCACCGATATTGAGGAAGGCGACGGGGCGCTGCGGCAATCGCGCCGCCAGCGCACGATGATATACTGGCGCGAGCGGCGCCCCCTGCCCGCCTGCTGCGACATCGGCCGCGCGAAGGTCATAAACCACGTCGATGCCGGTCAGGCGTGCGAGCAGACCACCATCGCCGAGCTGGACGGTCAACCCGGGCGAAGGCACTCCAAAATCACCCGGCACGGCTGGCCGATGGAGGACGGTCTGGCCGTGGAAGCCGATTACGTCCACATCCGCCGCCCGGATGCCATGTTCGGACAGAAACGCCGAAACGGCCTCGGCATGCCGTTCGGTCAACGCACGCTCCACGTCGGCCAGACAGCCAGGCCGGGCGATCCGGTCCGTCAGCAGGCGCGCGTCCGCGAGAGCGGCACGCAAGCGGGCCCTGAACTCCGGCGGATAGGCGCACGAGCCGTGCTGGCGCCGGGCGACCTGATTCTCGCCGTCGGTCTCGATCAGCGCGAGATCAATTCCGTCCATCGACGTGCCGCTCATGAGGCCCAACGCTCGTAGGAGCTTGCCCATCCGCACCTTCCCGTGCATGTTCCCGCGTCAACCGCCATCGTAAAGCGAAACTCGAGACGCCGATACCCGGCGCACCAGGTCCCATGCCCGCACCCGCTTCCGATTTCCTGCGAATCCTCTCCGAGCGCGGCTTCATTCACCAGTGCTCCGACTTCGAGGGGCTGGATGCCCTTGCCGCCAGGCGCGAGGTGATCGCCTATGTCGGCTATGACTGCACGGCGCCGTCGCTGCACGTCGGGCACCTGCTCTCGATCATGATGCTCCACTGGCTGCAGCAGTCGGGCGGGGGTAAGCCGATCACGCTGATGGGCGGCGGCACGACACGAGTCGGCGACCCGTCTGGTCGCGACGAAACGCGCCGCATCCTCTCGATCGAGCAGATCGATGCCAACAAGGAGAGCATCAAGACCGTCTTCTCGAAGTTCCTCAAGTTCGGAGACGGGGCGACCGACGCCATCATGGTCGACAACGCCGAATGGCTGGCGCCGCTCAACTACATTGCATTTCTGCGCGATGTCGGCCGCCATTTCTCGGTCAATCGCATGCTGACGATGGACTCGGTGCGGCTCAGGCTGGAGCGCCAGCAGGAGCTGTCGTTCATCGAATTCAACTACATGATCCTGCAGGCCTATGACTTCGTAGAATTGGCCCGACGCTACGGCTGCAACCTGCAGATGGGCGGCTCGGATCAGTGGGGCAACATCGTCATGGGCATCGATCTGGGCCGCCGCATGGGTACGCATCAGCTCTATGCGCTCACCACTCCGCTGCTGACGACCTCCTCCGGTGCCAAGATGGGCAAGACCGCTGCTGGCGCCGTCTGGCTCAACGAGGACCAGCTCAGCGCTTACGACTACTGGCAGTTCTGGCGCAATACGGAGGATGGCGACGTCGAGCGGTTCCTGAAGCTCTTCACGACGCTGCCGCTCGCTGAGATCAAGCGGCTGGCGTCGCTCGAGGGCGCCGAGATCAACGAGGCCAAGAAGGTGCTGGCCACCGAGGCCACGGCCCTGATCCATGGCCGCGCGAAGGCCGAGGCCGCTGCGGAAACAGCGCGCGCGATCTTCGAGCAGGGCGCCCTCGCGGCCGGATTGCCGACCGTGGACATCCCTGCGAGCACGATCGATGCCGGGCTGGGCGTGCTGAAGGCGTTCGTCAGCGCCGGGCTCGTCAAAAGCACCGGCGAGGCGCGACGGCAGATCCAGGGTAAGGGCCTGCGGGTCAACGATGAAGTCGTCCAGGATGAGAAGGCGCAACTCACGCGCGCCGATTTGACCGCCGAAGGCGTCATCAAGCTCTCACTCGGGAAGAAGCGCCACGTGCTGCTACGGCCCGTCCGAGCCTGAGCTTGCGGGCGTTCGCGCGGCGCAAGCATTGCCCCCGAGCCGGTTAGTTCTTCCTGGTCTCGGAGGACCAGCCGGAAACGACATCGGACTGGACGGCACCCGTGCGGCGGGCGGCAGTCGACGCAGCTGATGAACCCGGTGCCTGGCCTGACGAGCGACCCCGGGGAGCCGTGCGAGGCGGCGTCACGCTCTGATCCGGGGTCATCTGAAACATTTCGCGGAAGATGCCCGGTGCAACGAGCGACAGCGGGTTCACCAGCACGTCCGGCTGTGCCATGGGACCCCTGATCGCGAACGTGATTCCGAGAATTCCCTCCCCCTTCGGGCCGGCCAGGATCTGACCGAGACCCGGGATGAAGCCAATGGCGGAATTGAGTCCCTGCAGCGGAACGTAAGTGCCGCCGATGTTCACCTGCCGGGAGCGGAAGTCGGCCTTGCCGCGCAGCGTCGCGCCGACCAGCGGTCCTCTGATCTCCGAGTCGCCCATCACGAACTGTCCATGACCCAGGGAGAACGGGACACGCATCCAGTCGAAGTCGAAGGTCTGGCGAACCACGCGCTGACGCCGCTGACCAACATAGGGCCGCGTTTCATCCGGGACCTGCAACACTTCGCTGACGATCGGATCGCCGAGAATGCGGAAGCGCTCGACCCTCAGCAGGCCCGTTTTTTCAGCCGCCCCGCGCCCATCGAGATTGACCTCCAGCCGCATACGGCCGCCGACGAGGCTCGGGTAGAAATCGACGAGCCGGAACGCCCGGCCGGCATCATCCGTCACCGCCACCAGGACGCGTGACTGATCGGGTGCCCGGCGCAGCTCGACGTCGAGCGGTTTGCCGCCGTCCAGATTACCGCGGGCGTTGAGCTGCGTCAGCTTGCCGTCGCGCCGCGACATTTTCAGTTTCAGGTTCCGCAGCGAGACATCCGAGAAGCCGACGACCGTCGCGATTTCCGCCTCGAGATCGAGGCCGGGCATGTGCCTGCGCTCCTCGGGTCGATCCAGGCTCAGCTCCCCGACGGAGAAGAGCGCGCGAAAAACGTCCCTGCCGTCATAGGTCGGACCGTTAGCTTTGACGTCCCAGACGCCGTTCTCCTTCAGAACACCACGGACATCGAGGCGCGTGATGATGTTCGCCGAGAACTCCGGGAAATGAAACTCCCGCATCTTCTCCTTCTCGTCGAGCCCCATCCAACCGCTGATTGCGATGTCGTCGCCGACGATCTTGAGGTTCTGCAGCTCCAGCGCATAACGCCCGCCCCGCGCGATGTCGAACTGCATGACGGCCGATCGCCCCGGCGGCTTCCGCCAGACCACGTTGTCGAGGACCATGTCCGCGCCGGTCAGGTCCGCCCAGACGTGAACATGATGCTCCTCATCGGCGCTCCTGGTGATCGTGATTTCGACGGGCACCTCGCCCTGGACCAGATGGCCCGGATCGAGGTCGAGCTGATCCCGGTCGGTCCGGTCCAGCGTGGCCGTCAGCCGGAGCGGTGGCTGCTTCTCCGGAGGGGCTTCGAAAATGTGCTGCCAGGCAAGCTTCACCGGCACGCCGGCGATCAAAAGGTCGCCGCGGGCATCGATGGCCTTGTCCGTGATGTCGAACGTCACGGTGGCCGCTTGTGCATCATGGTTGCCGAGCAGCTTCGGCGCGCGCGCCTCGGTCAGCCGCCCCTGGCCCTCGACGCTGAGATCTGCGAACGTGATCTCGCTTTTCAGCGGGAGCTTGATCGTCAGTGCAGCTTCGACCTTGCCTTCGATGTGCTCGGTCTGGATGCCGCCGAGCTGCACCCCGCCAAGTGACTCGTGCCGAATCAGTTCTAACAGAGCCGCCACCGAGCCCTCGCCCTGGAACGCCAGCTCGGCGGTCGAATGACTCGAGAAGAGATCAACGGCAATAAATCGACCAGCCTTCAGAGAAAGACTGCGGCCGTTCGCAAGTGCAACTGCTGCCTCCGGAACGGTGACCTCCAGCGTCGACCCCTCGAGGCGGATCAGTGCACTGGGGATTGCGATCGGCGGCAATTTGGAGCCCGGGCGCATCTGAAGCTCCGAGGCCTGCACTGCGATCGACAAACGCTGGGGAGCAGCTTGGCCGGCGGCCTCAGAACCGCCGATGTATCTGAAGCTGCCACCGAGCACCCGGCCGCTCGGAATGCTGTCGCGGATCCAGGTGCGCATGTCGGTGCCGAGCGCACGCGGCCAGATGCCGAGGAGGGTTGCGACAGGCATGGCGCCCATCTGGCCCTCGAGTCGCGCGCCTCTGCCGCCTTCCTGCCCGTCGACGTCCACGGTGAGATGAAGCTCGCCACCCCCTGCGACCAGCTTCTGACGGAGAGAGAATGCGCCCTCCTCCGGCAACACTGTGCCTTCCGTGAGCCACTCCTGGACGGGAACCGGAGCCCGATCGGTCTCCTCGGGCGCGAGCTCGCCGTCCACTCCAGACAACCGGAATGCCCAGATTTCCTCGCCGCGCTGATCGAATGAGCTTGCGATCTCTCCCTCGAGCGTCAGGCGACTCTTGCCCCACCTGACCGTGGAAGGCTCGATTCTCAGTTTGCGCGCGGCAGGATCGTACCTCAGATCGAGGCTGCCCCCCTCGAAGTGCAAGGGCAGGTCCCCGGCCCAGGGCAGGTACATGTCTCCCCGCGAAAGGTCCAGAGAGAACGTGCCGCCGAGCACCTTGCCCTGTGACGTGAGTTGCAGATTCACATCTCCGCTCGCGGGCATGCTCAGGAAATGCAGCGGCGAGAGGGCGGGAAATGTATCCGCCAGCGCGCTGGGTATCAGGTCGCGGACGGAGGCCTTCAGGTTCACCTGTTCCGTTTCCCCCGAAGCCTCGGACGAGAACTGGAGCGTCCACGGGCGGCCCCCGGAGTCGACGGTGACGCTGCCCTCGATGAGACTGCGCAGCTTTTTGTGCGAGAGCGCGACGTCGGCCTGAGGCACGCGCCAGACCTTCTGCTCCCCGGCGTGATCGACGATCAGCGTCGCGTCGCGCAGCCCGATCTGACGCAGGAAGGACGTCGCATCCATGCGCTGCCTTGCCCGGGCAGAGGCCTCCGCGATCACCCGGGCGAGGCCGAGCTGCCTCAACGCCACCGGAAGCCCGGATCCCGCATCGCGGCCCTCGCCGGAGCTCTGCTCGGTAGGGAGCGTCTGCACGTCGCTGCCGCCGGGCACGCCTTCGCCGGCGGACCCGGCTGGACGCGTGAAGCTGAAGGAAAGCCCCCCGTCCTGCGAATAGGTGAGGAGCAGGCGCGGTTCGAT
>DASVDU010000052.1:0-15761 GCA_036380915.1 Hyphomicrobiaceae bacterium
AATGGCAGCCAAAGACGTCAAGTTCGCTGCTGACGCGCGCGAGCGCATGATGCGCGGCGTCGACATCCTCGCCAACGCGGTTAAGGTCACGCTCGGCCCCAAGGGCCGCAACGTCATTCTCGAGAAGTCGTTCGGCGCACCGCGCACCACGAAGGACGGCGTGACGGTCGCGAAGGAGATCGAGCTCGAGGACAAGTTCGAGAACATGGGCGCGCAGATGGTGCGCGAGGTCGCCTCGAAGACCAACGACAAGGCGGGCGACGGCACCACCACGGCCACCGTCCTCGCCCAGGCGATCGTGCGCGAGGGTCTGAAGTCGGTTGCCGCCGGCATGAACCCGATGGACCTCAAGCGGGGCATCGACAAGGCGGTCGCCCAGGCCGTCGAGGAGATCGAGAAGTGCGCCAAGAAGGTCAAGAGCTCCGACGAGGTCGCCCAGGTCGGCACCATCTCCGCCAACGGAGAGACCGAGATCGGCAAGATGATCGCCGAGGCCATGCAGAAGGTCGGCAACGAGGGCGTGATCACGGTCGAGGAGGCCAAGAGCCTGGAGACCGAGCTCGAGGTCGTCGAGGGCATGCAGTTCGACCGCGGCTATCTCTCGCCGTATTTCATCACCAACGCCGACAAGATGGTCGCCGAGCTCGAGGATCCCTACATCCTGATCCACGAGAAGAAGCTGACCGGCCTGCAGGCCATGCTGCCGGTGCTCGAGGCCGTCGTGCAGACCGGAAAGCCGCTGCTCATCATCTCCGAGGACGTCGAGGGTGAGGCCCTGGCGACGCTCGTGGTCAACAAGCTGCGCGGCGGCCTCAAGGTCTGCGCGGTGAAGGCTCCGGGCTTCGGCGACCGCCGCAAGGCCATGCTCGAGGATATCGCTGTTCTGACCGGCGGCACCGTCATCTCCGAGGATCTCGGCATCAAGCTCGAGAACGTCACCCTCGACATGCTGGGCCGCGCCAAGCGCGTTTCCGTCGACAAGGACAACACGACCATCGTCGACGGCGCCGGCAAGAAGAAGGACATCGAGGCCCGCGTCGCCCAGATCAAGGTGCAGATCGAGGAGACCACCTCCGACTATGACCGCGAGAAGCTGCAGGAGCGTTTGGCGAAGCTCGCCGGCGGCGTTGCGGTGATCAAGGTCGGCGGCGCCACCGAGGTCGAGGTGAAGGAGCGCAAGGACCGCGTCGACGACGCTCTCAACGCGACCCGCGCGGCCGTCGAGGCCGGCGTGGTTCCGGGCGGTGGCGTCGCTCTGCTCCGGGCCGCCAACGCGATCAACGTCAAGGGCGACAACGACGATCAGGATGCCGGAATCCAGATCGTCAAGCGTGCGCTGCAGGCGCCGATCCGCCAGATCGCCGACAATGCAGGCGTCGAGGGCTCGATCGTCGTCGGCAAGGTGCTTGACTCGCGGTCGTACAACTTCGGCTACGACGCTCAGAACGACGAGTACGGCGACCTGATCGAGAAGGGCATCATCGACCCGGCCAAGGTCGTGAAGACCGCCCTGCAGGACGCCGCCTCGGTTGCCAGCCTGCTCATCACGACGGAGGCCGGCATCGCCGAGGCTCCGAAGAAGAAGGAGCCCGCGATGCCGGGCGCCGGCATGGGCGGCATGGGCGGCATGGACATGATGTAAGCCCGTTTGGCGATCGGCCGAGGTGATGCCACCGAAGCCGATCACTGCACGGCAAGAAAAGGTCTCCCCAGACCCAGAGAGGGCCGCCCGGGCAGCCGGGGCGGCCCTTTCGATTCTAATGACGAGGCATCCTGGCTCGGTTTCGGGCCTGGGCCGCAAGCGCCACGCCGCGCACGCTGGTCGAGGCTCAGACCATCTTGGCAAGAACCTGTTTCATCTCGTCCGAGGAGAACGCGCGCAGTGTCTCGTTGCTGACATTGCCGAGCGACGTCAGGCTCAAGGAGAACGCCGTTACCGCCTCATCATCGGGCGCCTCGCAGATGACGACGACGTCGCGAGAGCCCAGCGTCCAATAGATCTCCTTGATCGTCACGTTGACCTTTTTGGCCATCTGGATGCCGGCCTCGGCACGCTCGACGGTGCGCTTGACGTCAGTGATACCTTGGTGCGTGAACTTGGAAAGTATGACGAAGTGGGCCATGGGTGTCTCTCCTTCGACCACCCCCCACACAGAATGAATAGCACATACACCAGGAAAAGCGTGGGATCGTCCGCCTGTTAGGGCCAATGGTGAATCCGACTGCCTCCGTCGAAACCTGGGTTACGGCTCGCCGTTCACATTTGGCCTAAAGCGGCATCGGCCCCAAATGCGGAATCCCTAGTCAGCCGCCATATCGGTCAATTCAGCTCAATCACCATGCCGTCGTAGGCTGGCTCGATGTGATCGGGCAATTCCCGTTTCATCGCGGCGTAGTCGAGCTCGGCCGTCAAATGGGTGAGGACGGCGCGCTTGGGCTGCAACCGCTCGATCCACTGGAGCGCCTGGCCCAGGCTGAAATGGCTCGGATGCGGAGTGGGGCGGAGCGCATCGACCACCCAGAGATCGAGACCCTTCAGAAGCGGTATCGAAGTTTCCGGCAGCCCGCTGATGTCGGGCGAGTACGCGAAGTTGCCGATGCGGAAACCGAGCGAGGTGATATCGCCGTGCTCCTGCAGCACCGGTAGCGCTTCGATCACGCCGCCAGGCCCGGAAATGCGCACCGGCTCCGGCGGATTGATGTCGTGGGCTTCGAGAATTGGCGGATAATTCCCGCCGGGCGGTGTCTCGAAGCAGTAGGCGAAGCGGGTGACGAGGCTGTCCCGCGTCCGCGCATCGAACCACACCGGCACGCGACGCTTCATGGCATAGGCAACGGGCCTCAGATCGTCGATGCCGTGGGTATGGTCGGCGTGGTCGTGCGTATAAAGCACACCGTCGAGCACCTTCAGCCCGACCGAGAGCAGCTGCTCGCGGACATCGGGCCCGGTGTCGATGAGCACGGTTGTCACGCCCTCGGGTCCGAACTTCTCGACGAGCGCCGCGCAGCGCCGGCGGCGGTTCTTCGGGTTCTGCGGATCGCAGCGCCCCCAGTCGTTACCGATGCGCGGCACGCCGCCCGAGGAGCCGCAGCCAAGGATCGTCAGCCGGTACTTCATGCTCCGTTCGCCGCCGCTGCCGAATGCGGAACCTTCCTGAACCATCGGAAGAAATTATCCGTCGTCGCCGTAGCGATCTCCTGCGGGGTCACGCCCTTGGAACGTGCCAGCACCTCCGCCGTATGCACGACAAGGGCCGGCTCATTGGTCTTGCCGCGGTACGGTTCGGGCGCGAGGAACGGCGCGTCGGTCTCCACCAGCACCTGGTCGAGGGGCACGTCGGCAGCAATGGCCCGCAGCTCATCGGATTTGCGGAAGGTGATGACGCCTGAGAAGGAGACCATCAGCCCCAGCTTCACCGCCCTCATCGCCAGATCGCGCCCGCCGGTGAAGCAATGCAGGATCGCCGGAAAGGGCCCCTTCGCGTGCTCCTCTTCCAGAATGCGTGCCATGTCCTCGTCGGCATCACGGGAATGGATTTCAAGCGGAAGGCCGGTGATGCGTGCCGCCGCGATGTGACGGCGGAAGCCTTCGGCCTGCGCCTCGGGCGGGCTCTTCTTGTAATAGTAGTCGAGCCCTGCCTCGCCGATTGCCACGACTTTCGGATGCTCCGACAACCGCACGATCTCCTCGGCGGAGATATCCAGCTCCTCGTGCGCATTGTGCGGATGGGTGCCGACCGAGCAGAACACGTTCGGATAGGCTTCGGCGATGGCGAGCAGATCCGGAAGCTGGCGAATGCGCGTCGATATGGTGACGATCACGCCGACGCCCGCCCGCGCGGCGCGGGCGACGACCTCGTCGCGCTCGGCCGCGAACTGCGGAAAGTCCAGGTGGCAGTGATGGTCGACCAGCATCAGGCCTTGCCCTCGCTCGCCTCCTCGGGCTCGACGTACCGAGGAAACACGCCGGTCGGCTGCGGGATCGCCGTGCCGGGCTTCAGCCGGCCACCGGGGCCCAGAGCGGCGAAGCTGCGCGCGTCCGCATCCTGCCCGAGCAGGTCGAGCAACTTGGCGGACGACGACGGCATCACCGCCTGGGCGAGGATCGCCACCTGCCGGACGACCTCGGCCGTCACATAGAGGATCGTCTCCATGCGCTTGAAGTCGGTCTTGCGCTTGGCCCAGGGCTCCTCGCTGGCGAAGTAGCGGTTCGTCTCGCCGACAACGCCCCAGACGGCGTCGAGGTATTGCTTGATCCCCTGCCGGTCCATGGCCGCCCGCGCCTGCGCATAAAGCGCATCCGTGGCGTCGAGAATGGCCTTGTCCGCCTCGCTGAAGGCGCCCGGCTCGGGAATGGTGCCGCCGCAGTTCTTCGAGATCATGGACAGCGAGCGCTGTGCCAGGTTGCCGAGATCGTTCGCCAGATCCGCGTTGATACGGTTGACGATCGCCTCGTGGCTGTAGCTGCCGTCCTGCCCGAACACGACTTCGCGCAGGAAGAAATAGCGCAGCGGGTCGACGCCGTAGGCCTTCACGAGATCGAACGGGTCGATGACGTTGCCCACCGACTTCGACATCTTCTCGCCGCGGTTGAACAGGAACCCATGCGCGAAGACGCGATGCTGGACGGGGAGGCCGGCCGACATCAGGAACGCCGGCCAGTACACCGCGTGGAAGCGCAGGATGTCCTTGCCGATGACATGCAGATCAGCCGGCCAATAGCGCCAGAGCGGATCGTTCTCGTTCGGAAAGCCGACCCCGGTGATGTAGTTGGTCAGCGCATCGACCCACACGTACATCACGTGCTTCGGATTGCCGGGAACAGGGATGCCCCAGTCGAGCGACGTGCGCGAGATCGACAAGTCCTCGAGCCCGCCCCTGACGAAGCTCACGACCTCGTTGCGCCGTTCGGGCGGCAGGATGAAGTCAGGGTGGGCCTCATAGTGCGCGAGCAACCGGTCCTGGTAGGCGGAAAGGCGGAAGAAATAGGACTCCTCCTCCGTCCACTCGACCGGCGTTCCCTGCGGGCCGCGGCGCACGCCATCATCGCCGACGGTCGTCTCGCTCTCGGCATAGTAGGCTTCGTCACGCACCGAGTACCAGCCGGCGTACTTGGCGAGATAGATGTCGCCCGCCTTCTCCATGCGCCGCCAGATCTCCTCGGAAGCGCGATAGTGGCGCTCCTCGGTGGTACGGATGAAATCGTCGTTCGAAATGTCCAGTGCCTTCACCATGGCCTGGAAGCGCGGCGTGTTCCGGTCGGCGAGCTCGCGCGGGGTGAGTCCCTCCCTGGCTGCCGTCTGCTTCATCTTGAGGCCGTGCTCGTCCGTGCCCGTCAGGAAGAACACGTCCTTGCCGTCGAGCCGCTCGAAACGGGCGATGGCATCGGTCGCAATGGCCTCGTAGGCATGCCCGATGTGGGGCACGCCATTCGGATAGGAGATGGCCGTGGTGACGTAAAAGTTCTTAGGCGCAGCCATAGGTTTCGCTTGGGTTCCAGTCGAGCGACACCCCCGGAAGAACGACAACGAGCTTACCCGCGGGAGGCTCCCTCCAGGCGGGAGAGGGTCTGCAGCACGAGCGTTTTGCGGTCGAGGTTGAGCGCGAGGGCGTCGGCCTTTTCGCGCACGACTGTTTCCCACAGCTCTGCCCACGAGGCAAGCCTGCCGTCCGGGATCAGCCGCCGTGCAAGGGCCACTTCATCCGGCTCTCCTTCGCCCGTCGCGGCCGCCCGGGTGAGGCGGGCGCTCGTGTCGAGGAGGAGGTCGAAAAAGGTCTCGAAGCGCTGCTCGTTGGCCGAGCCGGAAAGATCATCCGCAAGGCCGTGGGCTGCGGCCCAGTCGATTTTCGGCAGGGTCTCGAAAATAGCGGTCACATGCCTGGCCAGCTTCAGGCCGTCGCTGGTCGCGAGCGCCAGCAGCCGGCGCACGCTGCCGCGGGCGAGATGCAGAAGCCGCGGCCAGTCCGCTTCGGCGGGCTTCGCCAGCTCCGCGGCATCGAGCGCCTGTTCGGCGGCGGCGCGCAGATCGGCCGGGTCGAGCGGGCTCAACGCCAGCACGCGGCAGCGGGAGCGGATCGTCGGCAGCAGCCGACCGGCCTGTGAGGTGATCAGCAGGAACACCGTTCGGGGCGGCGGCTCCTCGAGCGATTTCAGGAGAGCGTTGGCGGAGGATGCATTGAGCTCGTCGGCCTGGTCGACGATGACGACGCGCTGAACGGCCTCATCCGGCCGTGCCTCCCCACCAGCGGTATGGGCCAGAAAGTTCCTGAGCTTACGCACCTCTTCGACGGGGATGTTGGCTGCGAAGCGCTTCTCCTTTTGCAACCAAGGCCGCCGGATCACCAGCAGGCCAGGGTGCGACAGCGCCCGAACCTGCCGCAGCGCCGGAGTGCCCTCCGGCAGCTCGAGGCTCGCCAGCGAGACATCACGCGCAGCGGCATCAGCCAGCGCATAAGCCGCGAAGCGGTAGGCGAGCGTCGCCTTGCCAATCCCCTCTGGCCCGGCCAGAAGCCAGGCATGATGGATACGGCGCGAGGCAAGGATTTCGGCAAGCTCTCGCTCGACGGCGGCATGGCCGAACACGTGGCGCGTTTCTCTGGGGTGCGGAAAGCCGTCGAGCCGATCGGCCTCGGGCGCCACCTCGATTTCCGCGACAGCGGGCGCCCGCGCCATCAATCACCCTGCTGCTGGATCAACCGCATCTCGATGCTGGTCCATACCTGCTCGGCCACCTCTTCGATCTTCTGCGTCGCATCGACGACCACGCATCGTTCGGGCTCGGCCGTGGCGATCATCAGGAAACCGTCACGCAGCCGCTCGTGGTAGGACAAGGGGCGACCCTCGTAGTTGTCGGCATCCGGGCCGGCCGGCATAGCCTTGCCGCTCCGGCCTCGGGCTCGCTCGAGCCCGTCAGAGGCCGGCAAATCGAGGACGATCGTCACGTCGGGAACGGTATCATCGACGACGATGCGCTCGAGAGCCTCGATGACGCCCTTCGGCAGACCACCGGCCACGCCCTGATAGACCCGCGTCGAATCGGAAAAGCGGTCGCAGATCACCCAATGTCCCGCCTCCAGCGCCGGCCGGATCGTGCGCTCCAGATGGTCGGCGCGGGCGGCGCTGAACAGAAGCGCCTCGGAGAGCGCACTGTGATCCGCCGTGCCGGGGTCGAGAATGAGCTGGCGCACCTGTTCGGCGAAGGCAGAACCGCCCGGCTCACGCGTCAGGACGACATGGATGCCGCGCGCCTGCAGACGGTCGGCCAGGAGCCGCGCCTGGGTCGACTTCCCCGCCCCCTCGCCGCCCTCGAACGTGATGAACTTGCCTCTCGCCATGGCACCGCTCGTTTCTGTCGCGCGGGCGCGCCGACTGGTGGACTCAAGGGATCCAGCGGAAGGCCATATAAGCAAGCGTGTCAAGGCCGCGGCGCATGATCCCTGCCGCGGCGACATCCTCGGCAGCGTAGAGCGGCACCTCGCTGGTCGTGTTCATGGCGCTGGTAACACGCAGCTTGGCGACAGGTTCGCCTTTCTTGATCGGTGGCTTCAGCGGGCTGTTGTAGACGATCTCCGCCTTGAGCCGCTGATTGGCCACGGCACGCGGCAGCCAGACGCTCACCCCGCCATCGTCCCCGGTCAGCGGCAGATAAAATTGATCTCCGCCCCACACGCGCGCCCGACCGACGATCTCGCCCTCGTCGAACAGCCGGAACTCGCTGAAGCTCCGGAAGCCCCACTGCAGCAGGCGCGCGGCCTCGTCACGGCGCTTCGCGGCGGTCGGCAGGCCGTTGACGACGACGATCAGGCGCCGGCCGTCCTGTTTGGCCGAGGCGACGATTCCGTATCCGCTTTCCTCAGTGTACCCTGTCTTCAACCCGTCGGCGCCGATATCCATCTTCAGCAGCGGGTTGCGATTGATGAACCGGTGCCTGCGATACCGGAATTCCGGCTGCGCAAACATCGGATAGAACTCGGGGTATTCCTTGATGACGTGCTGCGCGAGCTTGGCGAGATCGCGCGCCGTGGTGAGATGTTGGGGATCGTGCAACCCCGTCGAGTTCTTGAAGGTCGACGATTTGAGGCCGATCTCGCGCGCGTGCAGCGTCATGAGTTGAGCGAAGGCCTGCTCGGTACCAGCCAAGGCCTCGGCAAGCGCGATCGAAGCGTCGTTGCCCGACTGCACGATGATGCCCTGCAGCAGCTCGTTCACCGTCACCTTCTCGCCGACGGGCACGAACATGGCCGAAGTGCCTGATGGCGCGCCGCCGCTGCGCCAGGCGTTCACGCTCATCTGGATCTCGTCTTCCAGCTTGAGCTGCCCTGACCTGATGGCCTTGAACGCCATCACCAGGGTCATCAGCTTGCTCATGCTGGCCGGGTGCATGGGTTGATCGGCGTTGTGCTCGAAGAGAATGGCGTTGGTATCGGCGTCGATCAGAATCGCCTGCTTGGCTTCCGTGGAATAGCCAGCCTGAGCCCACGCAGGTCCAATGGCGAATGTGCACGCTGCAACGACCGCCAGCACGAGCTGGAGCCAGCGGGCAACCAATTGAGATCGCATGTGCGGAATACGTTCAGTCATAGCTCTCCAGTCTGTTCGCCTGAGGCCTGACTCGTAGAACTATCACGCCACCAGCCCAAGTGCGTCAATGCCGGCGGACGAGGGTGAGACGCCGCTTGGTGAACGAAATCACAATGACACCGGGCCAGCGCAGGCGGACGCCTTCTATCCGTGGCGTGTTCTCAAGTCCAATCCGCCCCCCTTATCAACACACGCAAGCCACTCTGGAATCGTTGCGGCCCGCTGGGCCGGCTGCTAAACGACTGCGCAACGGGTGCCCAGGGCTTGCGTGGCTGGATTTCGGGTCGCGGCCGGACGCCAGCCCGACAGAGGTCCGTAACCCGAAAGCGTTCGTTCACTCCAGCATCGGACGGTTCGACTGAGGTTTGATGGGTCCAACTGATAGCTTCGTTCGGTTTGAAAAGGTCGACAAGACCTACGACGGTTCAGTGCTGGTGGTATGTGGCCTGGATCTCGAGATCAGGCGTGGCGAGTTCCTGACGCTCCTCGGTCCATCGGGCTCAGGGAAAACGACGACCTTGATGATGCTGGCCGGCTTCGAGACGCCGACGCGCGGCGTCATCACGCTCGAAGGTGCCGATATCACGCGAGTCCCTCCGCACAAGCGTGGCCTGGGCATGGTGTTCCAGAACTACGCCCTCTTTCCACATATGACGGTTGCTGAAAACCTTGCTTTCCCGCTGCAGGTCCGCGGGATGTCCAAGACGGCCGTCCGCGAGAAAGTTGCACGCGCACTCGAAATGGTCCGCCTGCCGGATCTCGGGGACAGGCTGCCCTCGCAACTGTCTGGCGGACAGCAGCAGCGGATTGCACTCGCCCGGGCGCTCGTATTCGAGCCGCTGGTCGTCCTCATGGACGAGCCGCTTGGCGCTCTCGACAAGCAGCTCCGGGAGCACATGCAGTACGAGATCAAGCAACTGCACGCGCAGCTCGGCGTCACGGTGGTCTATGTCACCCACGATCAGAGCGAGGCGCTGACCATGTCCGACCGCATCGCCGTTTTCCACGAGGGCCGGATCCAGCAGGTCGGCGATCCCAGGACCATTTACGATCATCCGGACACGGCGTTCGTCGCGCAGTTCATCGGCGAGAACAACCGGATCGAAGGCACGGTCCGCCAGGTCTCCGGCGGCGTCGCCGCCGTCGCGATCAGCAACGGCACCACGGTGCTTGCGGAAGCCGGTCCTGGCATCGCCGCCGGCGACCGCGCCCTGGTTTCACTACGACCCGAGCGTCTCCGGCTTGGAAATGCCAACAGCGACTCGGCCAACAGGTTCGCAGCCCGGATCCTCGAGGTGATCTATCACGGCGATCACCTTCGCGTGCGGCTCGAGGCACTGGGGCGGGATGATTTCATCGTCAAGACACCCGTGCTCGGTGCCGAGGGGCTGACCATTGGCACAGAGGTGCCGATCTCGTGGCGGGAGGTCGACGGGCGCGCCTTGCCGCTCTGAAAACGCAGGAATCTTGCCGCTTCAAAAGCTCAGGAATACTGTCACCACCGCGATCTGTGGCCGCGAAATCCGGCAGACAGAAGAGACTGGGAAACCCCTGTTTGGGAGGGTAACGATGAGAGTAGGAAAGAAAGCGATACTCGCGACCGCCGTCGCGGCCACCATTGGCCTGACTGCATATGGCGCGCTGGCGAACCGGCCGCTGACGGTCGTTTCCTGGGGCGGCGCCTATCAGGACGCGCAGAAGAAGGTCTACTTCGAGCCCTTCAAGGCCACCGGCGTCCAGTTGATCGACGAGAGCTGGGATGGCGGCGTCGGCGTGCTGCGCTCGAAGGTCCAGGGCGGCACGGATTCCGGCTGGGACGTCGTTCAGGTCGAAAGCGAGGAGCTGGAGCTCGGCTGCGACGAGGGCATGTTTCTGCCGATCGATTGGGACAGAATCGGCGGCAAGGACCGCTATCTGCCGGCCGCCCAGCATGAATGCGGCGTCGGCACCATCATGTGGAACTTCGTCCTCGCCTACGACAAGGACAAGCTGAAGGAGGCGCCCCGCGGCTGGGCCGACTTCTTCGACACGAAGAAGTTCCCGGGCAAGCGGGCCTTGCGTCAGGGCCCGAAGAGCAATCTGGAGATCGCACTGATGGCCGACGGCGTGGCGCCGGCCGACGTCTACAAGGTGTTGGCGACAGATGAAGGTGTCGACCGCGCCTTCAAGAAGCTCGACGAGATCAAGAACGACATCGTCTGGTGGAAGTCGGGCGCGCAAGCGCCGCAGCTCCTCGCGTCTGGCGAGGTCGTCATGACGTCGGCCTACAACGGCCGGATCGACGCGGCCGTTCGCAACGACAAGCGGAACTTCGGCATCCAGTGGAACGGCACGCTTTACACGCTCGACAGCTGGGTAATCCTCAAGACCTCGCCGAATGTGGACGAGGCCTACAAGTTCCTCGAGTTCGTCGGCCGTGCCGAAAACCAGGCGAAGCTGCCCGTCCACATCGCTTACGGCGTGACGAACGTGAAGGCTAACGAGCAGATCGATCCGAAGCGCCTCGTGGACCTGCCAACACACCCGGACAACATCAAGAACGGTGTACAGATCTCGGATCGATTCTGGATCGAGAACATCGATCGGCTGACCGAGCGCTTCAACACCTGGGCCGCGCAGAACTGACGTGATGCAGGAAAGGCCGGAAGCACGTTTGCTTCCGGCCGTTTTGGGTTCCCAATGGCTGGGCAAAAGGAACTGCTGCGCGACCTGAAGCGCGCCGAACGGCGCCGTCGACTGATGGCGCTCGCGCTCATTGCCCCGCTGTTCCTCTTTCTGCTGATCTCGTTCGTGCTGCCCATCGGCGACATGCTGCGCCGGTCGCTGGTGGACTCCGAGCTTTCCGAAGTCTGGCCTCGGACGGCTGCCCTCACGAAAGTCTGGGTCTGGGACCGGGCCCAAGATCCAACCCCGGAAATGTACCGGGCGCTTGGGCAAGATATCAAAGAGTCGGCCCGCGAGCGCACCATCGCCGTCGCCGCGCGCCGGCTGAATTATGCATTGGAGAATGGCCGGAGCCTGGTCATGAACACCGGGCGGGAGCTGCGCCGCGACGCGGCCGACCCGCCAGACTGGCGCGCCCGTCTCATCGAGATCGATCCCGCCTGGGGTGAGCGCAAGACCTGGATCGCCATCGGGCAGGCTGCCGGGCCGCTCACGGATTTCTATCTCCTGACCGCTCTCGATCTCGAGAGAAACGAAAAGAACAAAATCGTTTCGCGCCCCCCTGAAAGATCGCTTTACGTCAATGTGCTGGGGCGCACGCTGCTGATCTCGGTTTCCGTCACCCTGCTCACGCTGGTGCTTGGCTTTCCCGTGGCCTACCTCGTCGCGAATGCGCCCAAGCGCATCGCCGGATTGCTGATGATCCTGGTGCTGCTGCCGTTCTGGACATCCCTGCTCGTCCGGTCGGCGGCGTGGATCGTGCTGCTGCAGGATCAGGGGCTCGTCAACGACGCGCTGCAGGCGGTCGGCCTGACGAGCGCACCCATTCGTCTCATCTTCAATCGCACGGGTGTGATCGTCGCGATGACTCACGTTCTGTTGCCGTTCATGATCCTCCCCATGATGGCGACGATGAAGGCGATCCCGCCGACCTATATGCGCGCCGCCCTGTCGCTCGGCGCGCATCCGGCCATCGCGTTCTTCCGGGTTTACCTGCCGCAGACCCTGCCCGGCGTCGCGGCCGGAGTGCTGCTCGTCTTCATCATGGCGCTCGGCTACTACGTGACGCCGGCGCTGGTCGGCGGGGCTGAGGACCAGATGCTCGCCTACTTCATCGCCTTCTACACGACCTCGAGCGCCAACTGGGGTCTCGCCGCGGCTCTCGGCGTGATGCTGCTGACCGCGACGGCCATTCTCTACCTGGTCTATGCGCGGCTCGTCGGCATGGGCCAGGTGAAGCTGGGGTAGGCACGATGCGCGGCGCCAGGACCCGTACCGAGCAGGTGGCCAAAGTCGTACTCGTCGTGTCGGCGGCGCTGGTGTGCTTCTTCCTGATCGCGCCGATCCTGGCGATCATGCCGCTTTCGGTAAACGACTCGGAGTTCCTGACCTATCCGCTGCGCGGCTTCACCACCCGCTGGTACGAAGCGGTATTCTCCAGCGACAAGTGGCGCATCGCGGTGGTGAACTCGTTCCTCATCGGACTGCCGGCGGCCTTCATCGCGACCGTGCTGGGCACGCTGGCGGCGATCGGTCTGTCCATGGCGGACTTCCGGGGCAAGGCGGCGGTCATGACACTACTGCTCTCACCGCTGGTCGTGCCCATCGTGATCGTCGCCGTCGGGCTCTATTTCTTCTTCGCGCCGTTCGGCCTGACGCAATCCTACACAGGGCTCATCATCGCCCACGCCGCCCTCGGCGCACCCTTCCCGGTCGTGACGGTGTCAGCCGCCCTCGCCTCCTTCGACCGGAACCTTGCGCGGGCTGCCGCAAGTCTCGGCGCACCGCCGCTCACGGCCTTCCGCCGCGTGATGCTGCCGCTCGTCGCTCCAGGAGTCGCGGCGGGGGCGCTGTTCGCGTTCGCGATCTCCTTCGACGAGGTCGTGACGGTGCTGCTGCTCGGCGCTCCGCACCAGCGCACGATTCCACGCGAGATGTTCTCCGGCCTGCGCGACAGCTTCAACCCGACGATCGCCGCCGTCGCCGTGATGCTGACCCTTCTCGCCGTTGTGCTGCTGCTCATCGTCGAGTTGCTGCGCGCGCGCAGCGAACGCATGAAGCAGCAGGCCAGCAGCATGTGAACCTGAACCCGCTCGGTGGCTCACGTCTGCCAAGCGGGCTCGTTCTTCTGCTCATAATCGCTGAAGGCCTTCTCGAGACCGCCGATCACCTCGGCCGACGTCTCGAACATGGCACAGGTGGCTGAAACGCAGACGCGTCAGGCCTCGCCGGTGGCGACCTCGAGCTGCTTCGTCTCGGCCGGCTTCGGCGCATCCGGCCCAGCTTTCCGGGAGCGGCCGAAGATGCGCATGACGAACACGAAGAACGCCGGAACGAAGATGAGTCCCAGGATCGTGGCTGAGATGATGCCGCCCAAGACACCCGTTCCAATGGCGTTCTGGCTCACCGCACTGGCTCCCGTTGCGATCGCCAGCGGTAAGACGCCCAGCGTAAAGGCGAGCGAGGTCATCAGGATCGGCCGGAAGCGCAGGCGCGCCGCCTCGATGGTCGCCTCGATCACCGATCGACCCTCGGCGCGCAAGTCCTTTGCAAACTCGATGATCAGGATCGCGTTCTTCGACGACAGGCCGATGATCGCGATCAGGCCGACCATGAAGTAGACGTCGTTCGGCATGCCGCGCAGCGTCACCGCGATCACCGAGCCGATCATGCCCAGCGGAACAACCAGCATCACCGACAGCGGAATGGACCAGCTCTCGTAGAGCGCAGCCAGCAGCAGGAACACGAACACGATGCTGAGCGCAATGAGCAGCGGTGCCAGGGCTCCCGACTGGATCTCCTGCAACGACTGGCCGGTCCACTCGTAGCCGAACCCTTGCGGAAGCTCGGCTGCGAGCCGCTCCATTTCCGCGATGGCATCGCCCGAGGAGAAGCCCGGTGCGGCCTGCCCGCTGATGCGCACGGACGGGTAGCCGTTGTAGCCGACGACCTGCGTCGGGCCCTTCACCCACTCCACGTGCGCGAAGGACGACAGCGGAACCATGCCGCCCGCAGCGTTGCGGACGTTGAGGTTGAGCAAGTCCTCCGTCTGCATGCGGGCCTGCTCGCCCGCCTGCACGACCACGCGCTGCATGCGGCCGGCATTCGGGAAGTCGTTGACGTAGCTCGAGCCGAGGTTGGCCGAGATGGTGGCGTTGATGTCCGAGAACGCGACGCCGAAGGTGTTCGCCTTCTCGCGGTCGATGATCACGTTGACCTGCGCCGCGTCCGGCAAACCTTCGACCCGCAGACCGGTGAGCACCGGGCTCTTGGCAGCTGCCGCGAGCAGCTGATCTCTGGCCGCAGCCAGTGCCGCCTGACCCAGCCCGCCTCGATCCTGCAGGCGGAACGTGAAGCCGCTCGTCGTCCCGAGCCCCTGAATCGGCGGAGGTGACAGCGCAAACGTGATCCCGTCCCTGATCTGCCAGAGCTTGGCATTGGCCCGCGCTGCGATCGCCTGGGCCGAGTTCTCGGGCCCGCGGACGCTCCAGTCCTTGAGGGTGACGAACGCCAGTCCGGCGTTCTGTCCGGCGCCCGAAAAGCTGAAGCCCTGGATTGTGAACACCCGATCGACGGCCTCGTCCGCAAGCAAGGCATCCTCGACCTGCTTGATGACGTCGATGGTGCGGTTGGCGCTGGCTTCGGGCGGAGCCTGCATGTCGACGATCAGATAGCCCTGGTCCTCGTTCGGGATGAACGCCGTCGGCAGCCGCAGATAGGCCCATCCGAGCCCGGCGACCAGCGCCAGGTAGATCACCATGAACCGCCCGGCGCGCCGCGCGACGTAGCCGACGAGCCCGCTGTAACCGCGGGTGGTCTTGCTGAAGCCGCGGTTGAACCAGCCGAAGAAGCCCCGCTTCTCCAAGTGATGTCCGGCCGGGATTGGCTTCAGGAACGAGGCGCAGAGCGCTGGCGTCAGCGACAGCGCAAGGAAGCCCGAGAACAGGATCGACACCACCATAGTCAGGCTGAACTGCTGGTAGATGATGCCGACCGCGCCGGGAAAGAACGCCATCGGAACGAATACGGCCGTCAGCACCAGCGTGATGCCGATGATGGCACCGGTGATCTGCCCCATGGCCTTGCGGGTGGCCTCGCGCGGCGGCAGCCCCTCCTCGGACATGATGCGCTCGACGTTCTCGACCACCACGATCGCGTCGTCGACGAGGATGCCGATGGCCAGCACCATGGCGAACATCGTCAGCACGTTGATCGAGAAGCCCGTCGCCAGCATCACGGCGCACGTGCCCAGCAGCGCCACCGGCACCACGATCGTCGGAATGATCGTGTAGCGGAAGCTCTGCAAGAAGAGCAGCATCACGAGAAAGACGAGCCCTACCGCCTCGAGAAGCGTGTGCAGCACCTTCTCGATGGAGATCTCCACGAACGGGGAGGTGTCGTAAGGAATGCTGTACTCGAGGCCCGGCGGGAAGAAGCGGGACAGCTCCTCCATCTTGGCGTGGATCGCCTTCGACGTGGCGAGCGCGTTGCCCGTCGGCGAAAGCTGCACGCCGAT
>DASVDU010000053.1:0-11465 GCA_036380915.1 Hyphomicrobiaceae bacterium
GCCCGTCTCACCAGGGCGCGAATCTCCTCGGGGCTCGTTCTACCGGAGCGGAACGCGGCATCGACGGCGCGCTCTGCCTCCAGATACTCAGCACCAGCGGCCTGCGCCGCTTTCTTCATACGCGAGAAAATCGCCTCGACCGATCTGCGCTGCTCATCGGTCAACTCCAGCTCCGTCGCCAGCTCGAGCACGTGCGCCGGCCCCGGATAGCCATTGAGCTCGGCCGGGCGCGCCAGTCCCATGCCGCGGCCTTCGCGAAGATCGGCGAGTTCCTCCTCCGAGAAGCTGGATATTGCCCGGTTCTGCTGGCCGGCATAGGGCTGCGGATGCGTCAGCCTGGCTGGATGCTGGGCCCACGTGGAAACCGTTGCGAGACCGGCGATAACCAGTATCGCGCCCATTCCCAAGCTCACCCGCCAAGCTCTCATCGACCCTATCCCTTGAGCTCGATCTCGACGAAAGCGTATTCACCGCCGCTGGCGTTGATCACGTTGTGGTGGACGCCCGCCCGGCGGAAATAGGAAACACCGCGCTTCAGGTCAGCGTAGGTCTCCTCGCCCTCCGGGGAAACCAGCTTCAGCCGCCCATCCGCCGACGGCACGACGACATAATCCATCTCGTGCACGTGGAAGCCCGTCTCGGCCCCGGGCGCGAACCGCCATTCGGTCACACGGACCCGATCGTTGTCGATCTGCACCGTGGGCACGGCCCGGGCTGCCGTCATTTCAAATCCTCCGGGAAGAATTTGAAGACGGACCGCAGCGGATTGGGTGCTGCCTGCCCAAGCCCGCAGATCGAGGCGTCGGCCATCACCTGCGCGAGATCGTCGAGCACCTCCTTGTTCCAGCTCGGCTCGGACATGAGCATCACGGCCTTTTCCGTCCCGTTGCGGCACGGCGTGCATTGCCCGCAGCTCTCGTCCTTGAAAAACTTCATGAGATTGAGCGCGACCGCCTTCATGTCGTCCTTGTCGGAAAGAATGACCACCGCGTGGCTTCCGACGAAGCAGCCGTATTTCTCGAGTTGTCCGAAATCGAGCGGGATATCGGCCATGGATGCGGGAAGGATGCCGCCCGACGCGCCGCCCGGCAGATAGCCCTTGAACGTGTGCCCGTCGGCCATCCCACCGCACAATTCAATCAAATCCCGCGCAGTCGAGCCCGCAGGTGCAAGCACCACGCCGGGGTTCTTCACTCGTCCGGAAACGGAGTAAGAGCGGAAGCCTTTTGCACCATTCTTGCCCTGTGACGCGAACCAATCCGCGCCTTTGGCGAGAATTTCTGGCACCCAGTAAAGCGTCTCGACATTGTTGACGAGCGTCGGGCGGCCGAAGATGCCCACCTGCGCCACATAAGGCGGCCGGTGCCGCGGCAAGCCGCGCTTGCCCTCGATCGACTCGATCATCGCGCTTTCTTCGCCGCAGATATAGGCGCCCGCGCCGCGGCGGATGTGCACCTTCGTGTGGCGCGTCAGGCCCGCGGCCTCGAGCTTCGGCACCTCGCGACGCAGGATCTCGAGCACCGCCGGGTATTCGTCGCGCATGTAGATGAAGACCTCGGCCGCTTCGACCGCCCACGCGCCGATCAGCATGCCTTCGAGGAACTGATGCGGGCGGCGCTCGAGGTAATGCCGGTCCTTGAACGTGCCCGGCTCGCCCTCGTCGCCGTTGACGGCCATCAGCCGCGGCGCCTTCTCGGCGCGCACGAGGCTCCATTTGCGCCCCGTTGGGAACCCGGCGCCGCCAAGGCCGCGCAAGCCGCCGTCGGAGAGCGTCGCGATCACGTCCTCGACCTTGCGTTCGCCGGACAGACAGGACGCCAGGATCTTGTATCCACCATCCTCCCGATAGGCCTCGAAGTCCTGGTACGGCGGAATATCAGGATGCGTGTCGCCGGCGGCCAGCAGCGCCCGGACCTTGTCCACGGTGGCATGGTCGACATGCTTGTGGCCCACTTCGAGCGCAGGAGCCGTGTGGCAAGAGCCCATGCACGGCGCCCGCACGACGCGCACCCCGGGCAGCGATTCCTGTTGAAGCGCCTTCAGCAGTGATTCGGCGCCCGCCAGCATGCACGACAGGCTGTCACAGACACGGATCGTCACCGCGGGCGGCCGCGCCTCACCGTCGTTGACCACATCGAAGTGCGCGTAAAACGTCGCGACCTCGTACACCTCCGCCATGGGGATGCGCATCAGCTCGGCCAGCCCGTGCAGGTGACCGGCGGGCAGGCAGTGCTCCGCATCCTGGATCTTGTGCAGGTATTCGATCAGCAGTGCGCGCTCGTAAGGACCAGGACCGATCAGCTGGCGAACGGCCTCGACCTCCTCCTGGCGCAGCACGCGGCCTTTCGGGAACATCGGCGCCTTGCGCCGGCCGGAACCGGGATGGTTCCGCCGGCCACCGCGCGGCCCTGAGTTGCTCATATCGTTCATCGTTCAGCCCACCAAAGCTTGCCGCATCGTCATGCCCACGAGGTCGGCCCGCGGCGCGATCAGCACGCCAGCCTCCCGCAATGCTTCCATCTTGGCCTCAGCGCTGCCCGCTTGACCAGCCACGAGGGCGCCAGCGTGCCCCATTCGCTGCTGCGCCGGCGCATGTCTGCCGACCACGAGCGCTACGATCGGTTTGTCGGGCGCCAGCCTTTTGATCAAAGCGGCCGCCTCTTCCTCGTCATTTCCGCCGATCTCACCGATCAGGATGATACCCTCGGTGGCGGGATCGTCGAGAAAAAGCCGAACGCTCTCTGCGAGCCCGATGCCGTGCACGGGATCCCCCCCGACGCCGATCGTCGTCGATTGACCGAGCCCTGCGGCTGTCGTCTGTGCAACGACCTCGCTGGTCAGAGAGGCCGAACGTGACGCGATCCCGACGGGCCCGCGTCGGGCATTGATGGTCGCCATCACGCCGAGCTGCGTCTCGCCGGGCACGAGGACCCCCTGCGAGTTCGGACCGACGAGCCGCGTGCGGGAGCCCGCCAGCTTCTGGTGAACGCGAATCATGTCCATGACGGGCACGCGCTCGGTGACGCAGACGACGAGCTCGATGCCGGCATCGATGGCCTCGATCATCGCATCGGCAGCGTTGGCGGGCGGCACGAACACGAGGCTCGCGGTTGCGCCCGTTTCGGCGGCCGCTTCGGCCACGGTATCGAACACGGGCACATCGAGATGGCGCTGCCCGCCCCTGCCGGGCGTCACACCGGCCACGAGCCGCGTGCCGTAGGCGATCATGCGTCCGACGTGGTACGTCGCTGCCCGGCCTGTCAGGCCCTGGCAAATGACGCGCGTGTCTCTGTTCGCGAGGACCGCCATCACGCCGCCTTCCGGGTTGCGAGTTGCACGGCGGTATTCGCCGCTTCCCACATGTCGGCCGTCTCAATGACAGGAACACCATAGCTCCTGAAGCGGCTCGCGGCGAATTCGGCATTGTTGCCGGCAAGCCGGACGACAATCGGTGCCGGGCATGCCCGCCGGCGCACGGCGATGCCGATCCCGTCCGCGATGGTATCGCAGCGCTGCATGCCGCCGCCATGCACGTTGACCAGCACCGCCCCGACGCGCGGGTTGGCTGCGATCAGCTCGAAGGCATAAGCGATGTCGAGTGTCGAGGCGGTGGTGCGGATATCCATGAAGTTGGCCGGCCGGCCGCCTGCCGCGTGCAGAAGATCGAGCGTCGCGAGCGCCAGCCCGGCCCCGTTGACGACCAGCCCGATATCACCGTCGAGCCGCATGTAGTTGATCTGATGAAGGTCCGCGGCCAGCGCGATGGGATCGCCGTCCTCCGCCTCGCTCACTTCGCGCAGCCCGATGAGATCAGGATGGCGGAAGAGTGCGTTGTGGTCCGCGCTCATTTTGGCATCGAGCGCGATGAACTCGCCGGAATGTGTTAGAACGAGAGGGCTGATCTCGACCAGCATGGCATCGAGCGCCACCGCCGCTTGCGCGATTTGCGACATCCGCTTCGCCAGCAGCGACGTAAGGGATGGCTCAAGCCGGAAAGCCGCTGCGGCCTTTTCGAAATCCCCTCTGACCCCTGCTTCAGACAACTCGAGGCGCGTGGTCATCCCGGCATCCGGGCCGGCGTCGCGGTCCCGCGTGACAAGAACCAGCGCGCCGGCGGTCCTGTCGACCACGACGGCGACGTAGAGTTCACGCTTGAAAGCGACGGCTTCCTCCACGTAAACCCAGCGCACCAACTTTCCGGCCGGCCCTGTCTGGGCCGTGACGAGCGGTGAGCCGATCAGCTCGGCTGCCATTCTCCCGGCTTCATCGACGCTAGAGGCAAAACGAATGCCGCCGTTGGCCGCGCGATCACCGGCATTTACCTGCGCCTTCACCACGCACTGCGCAAACCCCAGGCGCCGCGCCACGGATGCGGCCTCTGCCGGACTCGCAGCGATCCGCCCACGCGGAATGGGCACGCCGAACTGGGCCAGAAGCTCCTTGGCCTGGAATTCGTGCAGGTTCATGGACCGCTCCTCCTGCAATCCGGTCCGTCTGCCGGCCAGCCCCGGCCTATTCCGCTTCTCGATCTTTCACTCCGGGCGGCCAACTGCAGCGCCCTTTCGCGATGTGTCGCCTTGCAATCCGTTCCGCAACGGACGAATACGGTCGCCGAGGCACTGGCATACCAAATACAATATGCCAATTGCGTAGCGATGTCGAGCATGCGACCATGGATTTGCAGACGGGGGACGTTGCTCAGCTTTGAATGCGGGTGCTGCCTTGCGCACTCTTCACGGCCGAACAGAGATTGTGCCGAGAGAGCTGCGATCCCCGATCGCACGCGAAGCATGGGATGACAGCGCGTTCTTGAAGGGGCTGGCGCGAGGGAAGGTCTGCGCCACAGGAGAATGGGATGGAATTGCTAGTTGCGGCAGCCGCGGTCGGAGATCAATTCGCCAGCTATGTTCAGGAGCTGCTCGGGTTCGATGCTGCGCTCATCGTGAACATCCTGCGCATCGTCGGCATCGACATCGTCCTCGCCGGTGACAACGCCGTTGTCATCGCGCTCGCGTGCCGATCTCTCCCGCCTCGACAGCGAATGACTGGCATCATTTTGGGCGCCGGTGTTGCGGTCCTGCTGCGCATCTTCTTCACCGTTCTTATTCAATTCCTTCTCGAGGTGCAGTGGTTGAAGCTGATCGGCGGCGGTCTCCTGTTCTGGATTGCCGTCAAGCTGCTCACGTCGGAGGAAGGCCATGAAGGCAGCGTAAAGAGCGGGACCAGCCTGTTCGAGGCCGTTCGCATCGTCGCGATTGCTGATCTCGTGATGAGTCTGGACAATATGCTCGCGATTGCGGCTGCAGCCGGCGGCCATACGTATCTCATAATTTTTGGCTTGGCACTCAGCATTCCCCTGGTCGTTGCTGGATCGACGCTCATCATGACCCTGCTGACCCGCTTCCCGATTCTCGTCTGGGGTGGTGCGGCGCTGCTCGGCTGGATTTCCGGCGAGTTGATCGCGACGGAACCCGTCCTGCGCCCCTTCTTCGAAACCCTTGGACAGAGCCTGCACACGACACCGAAGACCATCTCGCGTGTCCTGGAGGTGATTGGCGCACTGGCAGTCATTCTGACCGGCTGGCTGATCACGCAGCGCGCTGGTCGAAAAATCGGCCACGGCTGAGTCTGCTTCCAGCTGGGTTTTGGCTGCCCGACCCCGAGCATATGCTTGCTCGGGGATCACGTGCCGGGGCCATGCCCGAGGTCGAAATGGGGGAGTGGTAGCACTATCGGAAGAATGGGAGCTCAGCTGGCAACTCTGGCCTGCTCCAGCCGAAATCGGAAACCTCGAGGATCTCGGCGTCGATCGCGTGGCTCCCCAGCGCCTCTCAAGCGCCGCTCGGGCCGGCGCTGGCATGAGCACATCTGAGCCGGCGCAAGTCCTTTCGCCATTGCCGAAATCGCCGCCCCGCGCAGGCCTTCCGGCTTCAGTGTCAGCACGCAAGTTCTGAGCAGGCGAAAGCGGGAGGCCCTGCCGGCTCAGGTCTTCATCCGGCACTCCCCCGGCCGCAGTTCAGCGCCGAACCGCAACGCCGAAGAGCATCGAAATTGTGATCAATAGCCGAGGAAATTCTCCACCGGACCCTTTGGCAGCGGCACCAGGAACCATATTTCGAAGAGTATGAAGAGGAGGACCGGAATCGAAATGCCGATGAGAAGCGATCTGAAAATCGACTCGCGCCCCAGTGTCAGCATGAATGCGGTGATGAAAATCGCCGCAGCAACGTAAAGCCCGAGAAGCTGGATCACCCAAACGAAGATGAAGGACGGTATCAAGACCGCGAGGACGCGCATCAGCGCCGGCTTCGAGACGAAGGATCCGCTGCCCGCGCCGTCCCGCGCGAGAACGGCGCGCAGCAAATTCATCAAGCTGGCGAACGCCATGATCACGGCGATGTAAAACGGGAAGTATCCGGACGCAGGCCCCTCGTTTTCACGCCAACCAAATCCAAGTCGCGCACTGTCATAAATCACGATTGCGCTGACCAGAATCAGGAGCAGCGCGACGACGATATCCATCGTCCTGTTAGAGACGACGCTCTCTTGATCGTCCGAACTGTCGTTGCCGTGCATCGGGTGCCCCGGGGAATCGATCTGAAAGCAGAAGGCAGACCGGAAGTTCCGGTCTGCCTTGTATGGTTTTCACTTGCCAGCGGCGAGGAAGCCCGCCTCTTTCATAAGGTCATAGTGGACCTTCTCGGCATTCTCGACCCACTTCTTGAATTCTTCGCCGCTCATGAATGTCTGGTTGAAGGCACCATTCTTCATGAAGTCCTTCCATTCTTGGGTTTCCCTCACCTTCTGGAAGAGATCGACGTAGAATTTGACCTGGTCTTCGGTCACACCGCCCGGCATGAAAATGCCGCGCAGCATTTGGTATTCTACCGGCAGGCCCGCCTCCATGCAGGTCGGAATGTCACTCCACGCCTTGTCGCTCGTCACCTTCTCGTTATAGGTCGACCGCTTGCTGTCGAAGATGCAGAGCGGCTTGAGAGCACCCGATTTCCAATGCTGGACGGCCTCGATCGGATTGTTGACCGACGAGTTGATGTGTTTTCCTACGAGCTGGACAGCAACCGTGCCGCCACCCTGGAACGGTACGTAGGTGAACTTCTTACCGCCGGTCTGCCGCTCGATGGCGACCGTGATGATCTGATCCTCCTGCTTGGAACCAGTGCCACCCATCTTGTACTGCCTGTCTGCACCAGCCTTCACGGCCTCGACGTACTCTTTGGCCGTATTGTATGGAGCATCCGCAGGCACCCAGAGAATGAACTGGTCGAGCGCCAGCATGGCAACGGGTGTCAGGTCCTTCCAACTGAACGGTGTCCCTGTGCTCAGAGGCGTGGTGAACAGGTTCGACAGTGTGATGATGATCTTATGTGGGTCGCCTTTGCTGTTCTTGACCTCGAGGAAGCCCTCCGCTCCGGCTCCACCCGACTTGTTGATCACCACGATGGGCTGGTCCATCAGCTTATGCTTGCTGACGACTCCTTGGATGAACCTGGCCATCTGATCAGCACCGCCGCCAGTTCCCGCAGGGATGACGAAGGTGACCGCCTTGGTCGGCTCCCATGCCAAAGCAGGTGGTGCCGTCATGGCGAGGGCGGCTGCCAAGCCACATGCTACCGTTAGTGCCTTATTCAGCTTGCGCATCTCCAGCTCCTTTTTCGTTTCCTCGAAAAATTTCTGATTGCTTTTGGAACCCTCGAGGGGTTCATCCTTCAAAGTACACCCTTCCTCCGGCGATTCTCACGCGTGTTGCGGTTTTGGTTTCGCGAAGGCGATCAGCATCCTGATCCCTGGCCAGAACAGCAGGATGAGGCCCAGCCCCATGATGCTGCTGACGAGCCAATTGGAGAAGAATATCGATAGATCTCCCTGGCTCAGAAGCATGGCCTGCCGAAACGAGCCTTCGGCCATATCGCCGAGCACCAGCGCCAGGACGAGGGGCGGCAGCGGGTAGCCGAGCTTCACAAATACGTATCCCACCACCCCGAAAACAACCATCATCCAAACGTCGAACATGGAGTTGTTCACCGTGTAGGCGCCGACCGCGCAGATGACGAGAATGATGGGCGCGATGATCGAGAACGGGATTCGCAGAATTGCGGCAAACAAGGGCACGCACGTCAAGATGATCATGAGCCCGACGACATTGCCGAGATACATGGATGCGATCAATCCCCAGACGAAATCGGGCTGCTCGATGAACAGCATCGGACCAGGTTGGAGGCCCCAGATCATGAGCCCTCCGAGCAGCACGGCCGCGGTCGGTGAGCCAGGAATGCCGAGCGTGATCATCGGGAGAAGTGCGCTCGTCCCCGCAGCATGGGCCGCGGTTTCCGGTGCCACGACCCCTTCGATCTCTCCTTTCCCGAAATTCGAACTGTTCTTTGAAAATTGTTTGGCCAGCCCGTAGCTCATGAACGAGGCAGGCGTGGCGCCGCCCGGAGTAATTCCCATCCAGCAGCCAATCACGCAGCTGCGCAAGAATGTGAACCAGAGCCTGGGGAACCGCTTCCACGTCTGCAGGACAGCATTCATTCGGATCTTGGCCTGGGCGCCGGAGAAGCTCAAACCTTCTTCCATTGACGAGAGGATCTCGCCGATCCCGAACAGACCGATGACCGCGACGAGGAATACGAACCCGTTAAGGAGCGACTCGAAACCGAACGTCATCCGCAGCTGCCCGGTCACGTTGTCGAGCCCGACCGAGGCCAGCGCGAAACCGAGGCACATGGATGCAAGTGTCTTGAATGGCGAGCCTCTGCCCATTCCAATGAAGCTGGCGAACGTCAGGAATTGAACTGCGAAAAATTCGGCCGGGCCGAACTGCAGTGCAAAGCTTGCAACGAGCGGGGCGAGAAAGGTGATGACGATCACCGCCACCATCGCGCCCACGAACGACGACGTGAATGCCGCCGTCAAAGCCTCGTCGGCCTTTCCTTTCTGGGCCATGGGGTGCCCGTCGAATGTCGTGGCGACGGACCACGGCTCTCCAGGAATATTGAACAGAATGGACGTTATTGCGCCCCCGAACAGCGCCCCCCAATAAATACAACTCAACATGATGATCGCCGAGGTCGGCGGCATCGAGAATGTTAGTGGAAGAAGGATTGCGACGCCATTGGCGCCGCCGAGGCCGGGCAGGACTCCGATGATGACGCCAAGGAGAATGCCCACGAGCATCAAGAGCAGGTTGAACGGCGTCAGAACGACGGCGAAGCCCTGCATAAGCGAGGCGATTTCTTCCAACGGACGATTTCCTCTCTGTCATTTCCAAGCAGGATTCTCGAAACCCTGCTTGCTCGCAACGTGCGCATTCGTTGCGGATTTTGGTATACCATATACCCGCGATCGAGCGATGCGCAATCCCGGATTCGTTGCTTTCAGGTTTGCTGTTTTCTCATGACGGTCGAATTTGACATGACGATCGAACTGTGAACCGCTCGCCTGTTTCAGCTCGGCCCAGAGCGATCGTGTGTGCCGCACTTGCCTGCGACAGGCTGTCTGGTGTATGGTATACCAGAGATAACGGATGCGCCGTGCTCCGGAAGGAGAACGGCTTTCACCCTATTCAGGCATTCGGATGGCCAGTACTCAGATCAGGATCACGCCTCTCGGAGAAGCCCAGAGTCTCAAGACTCGGGCCTACGAGGCGTTGAAGTCTGCCATCCTCAACATGAACATTTATGACAGCAACGCCGAGCTGCGTCTCGACGAGCGCCAGCTCTCGGCGCAGTTCGGCGTGAGCCGTACGCCACTGAGAGAGGCGTTGGCCCAGCTCGACCAGGAGGGATTGGTCCGTATCGTTGCGCGGCGCGGCATTTACATCGTACGCAAGACGAAGGCCGAGATCATGGAGATGATCACGGTCTGGGCGGCGCTCGAGAGCATGGCGGCACGCCTGGCCACCAAGGAAGCCACCGACAGCGAGATCGCAAGCCTGCACGACCTGATCGACGCGTTCTCCACGGACGAGGTCGCCCGAAAGATGGGCGAGTACTCGGACGCGAACATCCGCTTTCACCAGGCGATCATCGGGCTCGGCAAGTGCGAGCTGATCCGCGAGCTCACGGACAAGCTGTTCTTTCACGTTCGGGCCATTCGGCAGCGGACTATCTTCGAGCAGGATCGTGCACGGCGTTCAGTGGTCGATCACAAGGAGATCGTCGCCGCGCTCGAGGCACGCGATACGGAACGAGCCGAACGGCTGGTGCGCGAGCATACGCTGCGGCTCAGAGATCACGTTGAACGCTACGTCGACCTCGACTAGCGCCCCCCGGAACAGGACCTGAGGAAGGAGCGAAATGTCCGCGACAGCGCAAGGCATCGAGGCACAGGCAGGTGCCCAGGAGCAAGAGCTGACGGATGGCTTTCATCTCGTCATCGACGCCCTCAAGCTCAACGGCATCAACACGATCTACGGTGTGCCTGGAATCCCGATCACGGATCTGGGCCGCTTGGCGCAGGCTAAAGGCATGCGGGTCATCTCGTTCCGGCACGAGCAGAACGCCGGCAATGCGGCCGCCATCGCCGGCTTCCTGACGAAGAAGCCCGGCGTCTGCCTCACCGTTTCGGCGCCCGGCTTTCTCAACGGCCTGACCGCGCTCGCGAACGCCACGACCAACTGCTTCCCGATGATCCTGATGAGCGGCTCGTCCGAGCGCGAGATTGTCGACCTGCAGCAGGGCGACTACGAAGAGATGGATCAGCTCGCGATCGCCAAGCCGCTGTGCAAGGCAGCCTTTCGCGTGCTCCACGCGCAGGATATCGGCATCGCCGTTGCGCGTGCCATCCGCGCGGCGGTCTCGGGGCGCCCGGGCGGCGTCTACCTCGATCTGCCGGCCAAGCTGTTCCCGCAGGTGATGACGGCCGAGGCCGGGGCCAAATCGCTGGTCAAGGTGATCGATCCGGCACCGGCGCAGATCCCCGCTCCATCCGCCGTCAATCGCGCGCTCGATGTTCTGAAAAGCGCCAAGCGTCCCCTCATCATTCTGGGTAAAGGCGCGGCCTACGCGCAGGCGGATGACGAAATCCGCACCCTCATCGAGAAAACTGGGATCCCCTTCCTGCCGATGAGCATGGCGAAGGGCATTCTGCCGGATACGCATCCGCAGTGCGCGGGTGCGGCGCGCTCACTGGTGCTCAAAGAATGCGACGTCGCGATGCTCATCGGTGCTCGCCTCAACTGGCTGCTGTCGCACGGCAAAGGCAAGACCTGGGGCAACGCACCGAAGAAGTTCATCCAGATCGACATCGAACCCCGGGAGATGGACAGCAACGTCGAGATCGCCGCGCCCGTCGTCGGCGACATTGGCTCGTGCGTCTCCGCTCTGCTCGGCGGCATCGGCGCCAACTGGCCCGCGCCGCCCGCGGACTGGATCAACGCCGTCAAGGCGAAGAAAGAGGAAAACATCGCCAAAATGGCGCCGAAGCTGATGAAGAACACGGCGCCC
>DASVDU010000054.1:0-8624 GCA_036380915.1 Hyphomicrobiaceae bacterium
CACAGCGCTCACGACCGGCTCGCGTTCCATCGGCACGAGAGCGCCTATATTGCGCTGCCGCTGGAAGGCAGCTACGAGGAGAGCAGCGCGGACGGCCGTTTCGCCTGCGCGCCGGGCATCGCCGTCGTGCACGGGGAATGGCACATGCACGCCGATCGCTTCACCGGCGCGGGCGGCCGCGTCCTCAACATCGATCTCCCCTCCGGCGCTGTGCCGCCCGGCGGTTCCGCGGCCGTGACGGTGGACTTCGTGGAGATCGAGAAACTCGCCCGGCGGCAGCCGGCCCGCGCCGCGGCCGCCGTCCTCGAAACCTGGGCGAGCGCCGGAGACCCGGCCGGCGCCGGATCGGGCTTAGTCTATGCGTTCCTGCGAAGCGTTCGGCTCAGCCCGGCGGCCCGGATTGCGGAGCTGGCCGCGGAGCTGGGTGTCAGCCGGGAACACCTGGCGCGCCGCGTCAAGGCGCACCTGGGAATCGGCCCGAGCCGCCTGAGGAGTGAATGGCGATTCCGGTGTGCCGCCGAGCTCCTGGCGCGTGGCGAATCGCTCGCGCGGGTCGCGGTCGCGGCGGGCTACTCGGACCAGAGTCACATGACCCGCGACATCAAGGCGCGGCTGGGCAGAACGCCGGGCCGGCTCGGACGTCTCAGCCGGCCGCGACGCTAAGAAGCATGACCAGCCCCACCTCGATGGCATTGCCGGTGCCGTGCGCGATGATCGGCGCGAGCAGGCTCCGCGAGCGCTCCATCAGCCAGACGTAAACGAGTCCCCAGGCGAATGCGTAGCTTTGCTGCGCGACGGCCATGTGCAGCGGTTCGACCACGAAGGTCCGCCAGTGCGCGACGCAGAACAGCAAGGCGACGACGACGCCGGCGAGCGAAACGTCGAACCTCCCCGCGCGCACGCGCCCGGTCACGAACAGGACGAGGCCGCCGACCAGCAGGCCGCGGAAAATGGTTTCTTCCGCCAGCCCGGTGATGGCCATCGACACCAGCCAGCCCGTGGCATCGACCGGGTTCGTGGCATAAAGCGTGTCGAACGGCTCGCCCAGGAGCAACTGCGGCCAGTAGTCGGCGACGAGCATCACGAGGGCCATGCCGATACCGATGACGAAGCCGAGCCCCGCCAGCGTGCGGCCGGGCGGCCAGCGCAGGTGCGCATCGGCTCTCGGCAGGACCGTTTTCATCACCCCGATGCCGATCAGGCCGAGAATGGCCTGGAAGAGAATGGCGAGGCCGACGTAGATCCAGGCGCGGTCGTCCCAGCTCGGGGGCCCGTTCTCGTAGAGCCACCTCGCCGGCACGCGGCCGAGCCGCAGCATCCCTTCCATGAGCAGGCCGGCAACGACGATGGCCACGATGGCGGGAACGAGCCGGGACCGGGTACCCGAGATCTCGAAGAAACGGCGCGTGGCGACGGCTTCGTGCATGGCGGCAGGATGCCGCCGGTTCCGCGGACGGTATTGAAGAAATGTGACGATCTATCGGCTTTCCAGGTCGAAAGCAACGCGGAATCGGAATTCGAGGTCCCGAGCTCGGCCGAGTGGTGTCGGGCACAAGCGGCAATCAACAGATCCGTGGCAAGTAACCTAAGCACAGCGGAGGTGCCGGCCACGCTCCTTCGCGTGGTTTTCGCCCCGGCACGCCGACCACGCCCGATTTCCGGGATTGCCTTGGCGTAATCCCCTTGACGGGTGACTGGCGCGCATTCCAGTGACCACAATGGTCAAGGAGCGTTCAGAACGAACCGCTAATAAACAGATACGGTCCGGTATGTCTGACCTGCGCCTTGCCGCGCCAGCTTTCGCTCGTGGAAGATATCGTCATGTTGATGTCCCGATATCCGAGCCCGAGGCCGAAGTGCCTCCACGGCTGATACACAAAATCCGTTGCGCTGCTAAAAATACTGCCATCCACCTCGCCCGTATCCAGTGACAGCCGATCGACGCGTACACGCAGCAGCCAGCGGTTAGTCAAGGCGAATTGCGCGTACATCGTGAGCACTGGCAGAGGCGCCGACTGGCTCGCGCGCTCGGATCCCAAATTGCGTGTGGATAGCTCCGCATCGAAACTCATGACATGTGCGCCCAGGCCGAAGCCGACTTCTTTGTCCTTCCTGCGGAAGAACGAGTAACCCACACTGATGCGCAGGTCTTCCAGGTCGGAGCTGCCACTAACGAGGGCGTTCACGGGGATGTTCAGATCTCCCCAGTCGACCGTGCGGGAGAGTTCTCTCTCACCGCTGCGATCCAGGCGAAAGTACTCGGCCTCCAGCAGCCAACGCTCGGAAAGGCGCATGCGAAAGTCGAACATGCCGAGCAGATTCGACTTCTCCAGCCCAACATCATCTTCGAAGTCAATGAAGCTGCCGAGGCCGATCCTGCCCCTGTTGGCATTGGCCGTAACGTTGGATTGAACCCAAGCGGCGCCGGCCCCTACAAAGAAACGGTCGCTCATCATGGGATGCTCGGGCACCACGTTGTCACCAGCGTTCGCGTCGAGCGCCAGCAGCAGACCGCCGAGCGCGGTGACGCTCAGCGCGGCAAGTCGCCTGAAAACTCGGCTCTTCACACGCGGAGTCTGCGATGGGATCAGAATTTACTCTATTGGACGTTCGTCTACCTGATCGAGAAATTCGCCGTAGCCCTCGCGCTCCATGTCGTCGCGATGGAAGAACCGAAGCGACGCGAAATTGATGCAGTAGCGCAGGCCACCGCGATCGGCTGGTAGAGCCACCTCGCCGGAACTCGGCCCAGCCGCAGCATCCCTTCCATGAGCAGGCCCGCAACGACCGTAGCCACGATGGCGGGAACGAGCCGGGGCCGGGTACCCGAGATCTCGAAGAAGCGGCGCGTGGCGACGGCTTCGTGCATGGCGGCAGAATGCCGCCCGTTTGGGGAACGGTATTGAAAAATGTGAGGTGGCCTTGGGCGCGGCCCTCGGCGTCCCCCGCCGGAGCCGGGAATACAACCGGGTGCCGGTCCGTCCAAGACAAGAGGGTCACTGGCGTCATCGCGCGATCGGCTCGGCACTGATCTCGTTCGGCGCCCCGAGCACGGCTCCTTGGCCGGTGATCAGCAGAACGTCCGCGATCGAGCCATGAGCGATGGAGGTACCATGAAACGCAACATTCTGTTGGCCACGGTCGTAGCGGTCATGCTCACCCATGCCGCCTCAGCTCAAGATCGGCTGATGCAGTCCGCGCAAGGCCTGTTCGAGCCGCTCCCGACCGAGCCGCCCGACATCGGGATCCGCAGCACGCCCGAACGCATTGCGCTCGGGAAGATGCTCTATTTTGACCCGCGCCTGTCGGAGAGCCACAGCATCTCGTGCAACTCCTGTCACCTCATCGGACTCGGCGGTGTCGATCTGCAAGAAACTTCGATCGGTCATCGCTGGCAGCATGGCGCGCGCAATGCCCCTACCGTCTTGAACGCCGTTTTCAACACGGCGCAGTTCTGGGACGGGCGCGCGGGTACGCTCGACGAGCAGGCAGGCGGGCCGCTGGTAAACCCGATCGAGATGGGGACTACGGAGGAGCACGTCGTACTCCAGCTCGAGGGCATTCCCGGTTACGTTGACGCGTTCGCGAAGGCCTTCGCGGAGGCGGACCAGCCCGTGACTTTCGAGAACATACGCGACAGCATCGCGCTGTTCGAGGCGACCCTGATCACCCCCAACGCGCCGTTCGACCGATACTTGCGAGGCGACGCGCAGGCCATGACGGATGACCAGAAGACCGGCCTCCAGCTGTTCATCGAGAAGGGATGCACCGGCTGTCATCACGGCATGAACGTCGGAGGCAACATGTATGCTCCTTTCGGCGTCGTCGAGCGGCCCGGCGCAGCCCTGTTACCGCCGACCGACAAGGGGCGGTTCGCGGTGACGAAAACGGTCAGCGACGAATACGTATTCAAGGTTCCGTCCCTTCGCAACATCGCGTTGACGCCGCCGTATTTTCACAGCGGGCGGGTCTGGGATCTCCGCCAGGCTGTGGCCGTCATGGGCACGAGCCAGCTCGGAACCCCGCTCTCTGACGACGAGGTCGTGCAGATCACGGCGTTCCTGCATGCCTTGACCGGGGATCAGCCCGTGATGACGCTCCCGCTCCTCCCGCCGAGCGTCGCCGCGACGCCTCGACCGAATCCTTAGCCGACACCCTCGTCGGTGCTGTTGCCGGTGCAGCGAAGGCTTTCACTGGCAGCCAGCGATTCACTCGAGCCGTCCCGCGCCATCGTTTCCAGAGCGAGCTCGCCGGCACTCGCAATTCTACGTATGGCGGCAGCAGGCCCGATTCCTGAGACTGTGCTTCGCGCAGCAGGCGGAAGCCCTGGGGGGTTCCCGCGTGCGCGTTCCGGCGACGCAGAGCGGAGGCAGGCCCATGGAGGATACCCACGGCTCGATTGAAGCTCTTCCCCTCCCGGGCGCTGCCGCGTCAATGCGGATGTGGCAACTCGATGACAGCCGGCCGGCCGACGAAGCAGCGTTCCGCAAAGAGCTGCTGAAGAGCCTGCCGAAGCTGCGCCGCTTCGCGGTCAACCATTGCCGGAGCAAAGCCGACACGGACGACCTCGTGCAGCTCACATGCGAGCGAGCGTTGGTCCATTGGCGACAATGGAGCGGATGCGGCAGCCTCGATCGATGGCTGATCAGCATCCTCGTCAACGCCTGCCGCGACGAAGCTCGAGCTCGCGCAGGAAAGGCGCTCTACGCCCTGGACGCCATCCCGGAGATCGCGGCCGGTTCGAGCACGGTGGACAGCGCCTACCTTCAGCAGATACAGGGAGAAGTGCTGCGTATCCCGGACCTTTTTCGCGACGTGCTTTGGCTCGTCGGCTGCGAGGGTCTGTCCTATCGGGAAACGGCGGAGATCCTGCACGTGCCCATTGGTACGGTGATGAGCCGTCTGAACCGCGCACGGCATCTCCTGCAGGCGAGGCTCGCTGGCCGCGGCCAAGCCGCTGCCGCAGGGCCACCGCATTAGGTCATCGAACGCGCCGGTTCGGGCAGTGCACGATTTCCGTTTCATTGCGGCCTCGGATGCTATCAAACCGAAGCGCGATCGCCCGTCCCGAGCTATAGCACACCGAGGGGATAGGGGCAGCTTCCACGCTACCATGTTTGAACCACGGGAACTTGTAGTATGGCAGGAAGATCTCCTCGCCCTGCGGCGGCGCCGTGCGGCGAAATGTCAGTTGCCTCAATGCCCGAAGTGCTTTTTAATGCGGCTAGCGTCTGCTCCGTCCAAAGAAGTTGACTTCTCAACCAGCGCGACAGGTGGGCTGACGAATGGACCTACGCCACCCGTCGCTTCACTTTCACTTCTACGCCACGGCCGGTCCTTGCCAACAGTTTTACAAGCATGTCGATGCTGAAGCGACCAATCTTCCCCCGCAGTAGATCGCTGACTCGTGACTGCTGGATGCCGAGCAATTCCGCCGCCTCGCTCTGCGTCACGCCGGAATCCCGGATCACCTTCTCGAGCTGTCGCATCAGATCGGCGCGCAGCCGAAGATTTTCCGCTTCGCCCTTTGCGAAGCCGAGATCCTCGAAAATCGACCAAGTACACTATTCGCGTGTATTCTTATTTCCTCATGAAGAACGTCACGATCACGCCCGACGAGAAGACAGCGGCCTGGGCCCTGCAACATGCCGCGCGCAGGAGCATGAGCCTCTCACGTTTCGTCGGCGAGCTCTGGAGAAGACCATGCAGGAGTCTCGAGACTATGAGCGCACTATGCGCGAGTACCTCTCGCGCAAACCCGCGCCCCTGAAGCGCCCTCGCGCCCGCTATCCTTCCCGAGACAAGCTCCATGGCCGCGACCGTCTTCGTTGACACCGATATTTTCGTTTACAGCCGCGACGCCAGCGAGCCGAAAAAGCAATCAGTCGCTGCGCGCTGGCTCGAGGAGTTGTGGATCGAGCAGGCGTGCCGGGCTGGATCGTACTGATTCACCAACTCGCGTTCGCTTAAAAAATCGAGGTCTGCCGTGTCCAACAACGTCACCGTCGAAATCCACGCAACGCGCGCCTCTCGCTTGCCGAGCACTTGAAGATGCTGGAGGAGACCGGCTGCGAACTGCTGGTATTCGGACCGGATCTGGCCGAGTGGGCGGCGGCACTGGGTGCGGAAATTCCGGCGCTCGCCTGCCACGGCCTGGGTGCGCGCCTCGACGATGGTTGTGACCTGCTTGCCGACGCGGAAAACGCAAGCGATACCGCGCCGGCCATCGACGTGTCCGGCGACGACGTCATCCTCACGCGTTTACTTCGGGCACTACCGGCACACTGAAGGCGGCACAGCACACTCAAGGCTCCTACGCCGCCATCTGCAGGAACGTGCTGATGAACCTGCTGCCGGTCGAGCACGACGACGCCATGCTGCACGCCGCGTCGCTCATCCATGCCAGCGGTGTGTTCGTGCTGCCGTTCTGGCTGCGCGGTGCGCGAACCGTGATCATGCCGGGCTTTGAACCCGGCCTGTTCCTGGAGCTCATCGCACGCGAGCGCATCACGGCCGTAAACGTGGTGCCCACCATGCTGCAGATGCTGCTCGACCACCCTGCTTTCGCAACTATTGACGTCTCATCGCTGCGCCAGGTCATCTACGGCGCCTCGCCGATGCCGCGACCGGTCATCGAACGCGCGATAGACCTTTGGGGCCGCGAACGCTTCTGGCAGTACTACGGCCAGACCGAATGCCCCCTCGCGATCGCCGTGCTGCGGCCGGAAGATCACGAAGAGGGACTGCTCGGCGCCTGCGGCAAGCCGGCGATCGACGTCGAGGTGCGGCTCGTCGACGAGTCCGGCGCCGACGTCGCCGCCGGCGAGCCGGGCGAGATTGCGGTGCGCGGGCCTTCGACGATGGCCGGCTATTACAACGCGCCGGCGCTCAACCGCGAAATGTTCCTGGACGGCGGGTGGCTGCGCACGCGCGACGTCGGGCAGTTCGACGAGCGCGGCTTCCTGCACTTGAAGGATCGCACGTCCGACATGATCGTCACTGGTGGCTACAACGTGTATCCGCGCGAGATCGAAGACGTGCTGGCGACGCATCCGGCGGTAGCCGAATGCGTGGTGGTGGGTGTGGCGGACACGAAGTGGGTGGAGGCCGTGACCGCCGTCGTCGCGCTCAGGCCGCAGGCGCAGGTTACAGAGGATGAGCTCGTGGATTACGTGACCGGGAGGGTCGCGTCGTACAAGAAGCCGCGGCGAGTGGTATTCGTCGAGTCCGTGCCCAAGACCGCCGTGGGTAAGCTCAACCGGAAGACCGTGCGTGACATGCTGGCGCAGTCGCCTTAAAGGGTGAATGCGGAAAAAACTGCCTGTCCATCACTCGATGTCCTTCATCAATTCCCGCAGCAGTTTGACCTGTTGCCGAGTCAGATCCTCGCGCTCGCTCAGCCTCTCACGCAGCCTCCGGTCGTAGCTTCAAGCCAAGTGCTTTGACGACCTTGAGGACGGTGCCAAAGGTGGGATTTCCCTCGGGCGAGAGCGCCTTGTAAAGACCCTCGCGCGTGAGCCCGGTTTCCTTCGCCAGCCGCGCCATCCCGTAGGCACGCGCCACGTTGCCCAACGCGACAGCGACCAAGGCAGGATCGTCGGATGCTTCCTCCATGCACGCGTCCAGATAAGCGATCATGTCTTCTTCGGATTTAAGGTAGTCCGCACTGTCATAGCGCGAGAAGACCGTCCTCCGCTGCGATTTGCCCTTCTTGGCCATGTCTCACTCTTCCTGCCAGGTCCTTGCGATCTCTTTGGCCCGTTTGATCTCGGACGCAAGGCACGTTGTCGTGGCGGGCATTCGGGTAACACTCGAATGCCCGCCGTCCGTCTCACTCGCCGTCACCGCCCTCTTCCGCCGTATCCAGCAGATCGAAATACGCGAAGAACAGGTTCCTGTGCTGGCCGTCGTGCCGGTCGAGCTGGTCGAGCGCCTTGTCGGCCTTCCGCTCGATGATCTTCAGCACGGTCTCGGCCTGCATCGCCCGGCTGTCGCCCTCGTCGCCGATCGACGCCCGCAGCACGCCTGCGAGGCTCAGCATGTCTTCGAGCCGGCGCTGGGCACGGCGGAGGTCCCGGGCATGCTCGTTTGCGGCGCGATGGAGCTCCGCGTCGGCCTCGTAGGACCTGTCGGACATGACGTCGGGCACGTAGAACGCCCGATCTTCCCGGACCTGCCATGCGGCCGCCTCCCAAAGTGACGACCGGTCAAGGCCGGTCTCATCGGATTTCGGCGCCTGCGCGCGGCGGATCGAGTGCCCCGAGGCCTGACGCGCGGTACGCACTGCACTGGCGGGACTCGCGATCCTGCGGCCGGGTACGTCGTAAGTGGCGGAAATTGGCTTCGCTCATGGTGCTGCTCCTCTGCCGATCGTGAGCGGGAGCCAGCGCAGGCGCTACGAAAAAGCGCGAGGCCCGGAACGGTTCCGGTCGGGCGATCGCGCTTCGGTTTGATAGCATGTTGTCAGCCATCGTCAGCACCTGAACTGCTGGCATGGTCAGGGCCGTTGAGGGGTTCCCGCCCCTCTTCGGTCCGCTTTTTATAGCATAAGTGCGCGACAAAATACACGAGGTTCGTGTTATTATCGCGCGCATGAAGAACGTCACGATCACCCTGGACGAGAA
>DASVDU010000055.1:0-10524 GCA_036380915.1 Hyphomicrobiaceae bacterium
ATGGTGCCATACTTGTTGGCGACCTGGGTTATAGCGTTGGCGACACCCGAATGAAGCGCGCCCAGCAGGAAGCCGCATTCCTCCTGGCTAATGAATCTCTCGGCAACGCGCGTTCCGGTCGCTGGATTGGTTTCGGTATCGGCGGTGATCCATTCGATCTTGCGGCCGAGCACGCCGCCCTTGGCATTGAATTCGTCGATGGCCATTCGTATGCCGCGGACATCATCTTGCCCGCTGTTCCCGTACTGGCCGCTGGCATCGCAGGTCAGGCCCAGCTTGATCGGCTTTTTCTGTCCTTGCGCCCAGACGCGGTTGTGCTGCCAGGGACCAAAGAACGATGCCGTCCCACCGACTGCCGCAGCCATGAGGCTGCCCTTGATTACACCACGCCGGCTGATGCGCTGCTGCCCGTTCCGGGATTTGCCCATCGTTTCCTCCCAAGTTCAGTTTCCAGCACAATATAGTCCAAAACCAAGCTGGGCAGGCAAGCTACTATTAGGCCCTATGGCATACGGCTGGATTGGATTTTTTCCCAGCGGCGCCTCAGCGCCGAGCAGCGCCTCCCGTTCGGAGGGAACCCCAAGGCATCGTGAGCGCCAGAAAGGAGGCTGACCAGCCGGAGGTGGTTCTTCAGGTCCTAAGGCGTTTGCGGAATGCCCCTTTGCTCGAAGGTAAGCGGGTGAGGCGCAAAGGGCGAGGCCTAACGGCCATCTCCCTGAAAATGGGCTGGCGAGGGGCCTTCTACAACTTGGCCATTGCCGGCGGGCGATGCGATGCCTGCCCCGGCCGGGATGATGCATTCGGGGTCTGTGTGCGCACATCAACGTCAGCGAGCTGCAGGGCTTGAACTGCCGAACTGGTCCTCAGCTCGGCCCCAATATCCGTTCGATCTTGAGATTGCCGTACCAGATCGTGCCCGAGACGAAGCGCTCGGATGCGGAGCGTGCATCGAGGGTCAGCCGGGCAATTTGGGCCCGGCAAGATTGATCCTCTGGCACTTCGAAGTCGAAGCTGAACGGGCGCCAGGTCGGCGCCAGCCCCATTGCCATCTCGCTTGCTCCGAGAATTCTATTGCGCTGCCCGGCACAGGACATACGCCAGACGAGGCCACGACGCCCGGCGAGCTCACCTTTGAGAGAGCCGGTGAAGCGGTACCTGCCCGGAGCAAGTAGCGTCGTCTGGTTGACGCTGCCGAACTCGACGCGCCCATGGCCGAACTCGATCTGCAGCGCGCGCCCACGCTCCAGACCGGCGGCCGGAGAAATCTGGATCGTCACCCCGGGGCCGTGGCGAATGATCCAGTCGAAAGGCAGCCCGGATATGGGCCGCTCGAATGAGCCGTTGAACAACAGCCCGGTGCTGCTCAGGTCGTCCGGCGTCAGGAACTGCAACCAGACATAATAGGCAAGCTCGTAGAAACCCTTGCGGATGAGGAATTCCAGGTAGCTCCTCAGATCGGCGGCGCTGGGCGGATTGGGCGTGTCGCGTAGCGCCAGAAGGATATTGAACGGTGTACGCGCGTCTGTTGCGGCGTTCGGCAGCGACGAGAGAAATGCATGCCGCCAGGGTGGATCGGTGGCCAACCGGGCTTCGAGGAGACCCCGCGCGTCTTCCTCTTCGGCCATGCGCGCGAGCAGCGGAACGACATGGCGCGCCAGCTGCGGAGACGTCCTCAATATCGCATCGGCATGATCCAGAGCCTCTGCATAGCGCCTATCCGAGAAGCTGCGCATCAGCATGAAATACGTCGCCCCGGTCTGGCGAAAAGACCGGCGGATCGCGGCGCGCATGAACGCTGATGCGCTCGCTTCGTCGTGCTCCGCCGCTGCAAGTTCGCCGAGGGCGTAAAGAGCGCGGGAATTGAGCGGATCGGCAGCAAGCGCACGCTCCGCCAGCGATCGAATTTCTTTCCGCACCGCTGCATCAGCGAGCCCAGCGCCATCATCAGCATCATCGCCGCCGTCTTCATCGGCGCGACCCAATGGTCTGTCCGCAGCGAAATCAGAGAGCCGGCCCGGTCCGATGGCTTCGGCGCCCTTTTCCTCAGTGCCCGCGACAATATCGGATTGCTGGATCAATCTGGATGTCACCAGCTTCGCGAGCGCCCTTGGTTGGCTGGGGTTGAGCGACAACGCCAGATCAGGCGCGGACCGGGCGAAATAGGCAGCGAAGCTGTGCGATATGATGAGCCAAACCAAAATCAGTCCGAGCGCGACGATCAACGTCAGGCTCAAACCATTCTTTGTCAATTTGTTCCAACGCGGTAGCTCGGCGTTTTCGCTCATCGCTCGGAGCCCATGTCAACGGGTCACGTGGGCCATCGTCTTCCCGCCAATAGCGATAGAACACGCGCCAGCAATCCGCTCCGTCGCTGGCGATAAACCGTAAGCGACCGCGACTTTACGCGCGGATGCATGTGCTGGAGCGAGCTCTTCCGGCTGCGTTTTGCCGTCCGCTTTTTGGACGGCCTGATCGCCTCATGTCTGCTTGACGGGTTGTCTCCAGTCAGAGCCATCCTTTTGTCGTAACCGGCGCGCCGATCTGCTGTTTTCAGATCGTCCCAGGCGCTGGTCACGCGACCAACAAACACGGCCCGTTCCCCCGTATCGGCATCGGGATGCAGCCACCTGATGAGAAGAGCCATGTTCCGCCGAAGCTCTGCGGCGGAAGCGTCCGGCCTGGCGCCGAGCACGCGATAGCTGTCGGAACCGGGTGCGAACAAGATCTGCTCGATGAAAAAAGCCGCCGCTTCGCGGATCTCGCCAAGCGAGCGATCGACGAGTTGCAAGGCATGCTGCTCAGCTTCGCCGTCGCCGGCCGCGATCCGAAGCAAGAGCGGTACGCCCTCCGGAAGCGGCGCGCCGCGAACATGGCGCACGAGAGATGGTACGTGCCGCAGATCGAGTGCGATGCGTAGCGCCTTCTCACCGCACATCAGGCACTCTTGGCCAGCTTGGCACGATCGCCCGGGGCTTCGAGGTCATTTCGTCCGTACGTGTAGTCGTACCCCCCATAGCCGTAACCATAGCCGTATCCGTAGCCGGCCTGCTTGGCATCGAACTTGGTCAGCACTGCGCCGACGAGCACCCCGCGCGCGAGCTGCAGCCGCTTAAGCGCACCGCGGATCACGCCCGTGCGCGCCTGGCCTGCCCCGACGACGAACACGGTCGCCGCAGCGCTGCTCGAAAGAAGCTGCGCATCCGCCAACCCCATCACCGGCGGGCCGTCGAGGACGATCAAATCGAAGACTTCGAGCCCGATCGACAGAAGGGACAGCACGCGCGGGCTTCCGAGCAGATCGGCCGCATTCGGCGGCAGCGGACCGGAGGCCATGAAGGTCAAATTGGTAATGTCTGAGCGCTGCATCACCTCAGGCGGGGTACACGCTCCTGTAAGGTAATCACTCAGCCCCATGCTGCCGTCGAGACCGAGCCTGACATGTAGCGACGGCATACGCAGGTCCGCATCAACGAGCAGAACCTTCTGACCCATTGTGGCGAAATGGCGGGCGATCGCAAGCGCTGTGATCGTTTTCCCCTCAGACGGCGTTGCACTGGTAATGAGTATTGATTTGGGTAAACCGCTGTCGGTTGCAAATTGCAGCGCCGTGCACAGTGATCTGTAAGCTTCGGAGATGGCAGAGCGCGGATCGGCAAAATCGGCTACAAGGGCCTGGTCATTCGCAACCTTGGGAATGACGCCAAGCGTCGCCAGTCCGGCGAGGCGCTCGATCTCCTCAGGGGTGCGAATCGTGTCATCAAGCTGTTCGAGAAGGTATGCAGTGCCGAGACCAATACCGAGACCCAGAGCCAGTGCCAGCAGCAGCGCGCGGCCTTTTCGTGGTGACGACGGGCGCTTGGGAACCTGGGCACGATCGACCACGAACACATTGTTGGCGCCCACACCGCCAGCGATATCGACCTCCTTGAAGCGCTGCAGCAGCCCGTTATAAAGGGCGCGGTTCGTATCCACCTCGCGTTTCAGGATATTGTATTGGATGCTGCGCTTCTGCAGATCCAGCACCTCGGCACGCAGCTTCTCCACCTGCTGGCGCATGGCCTGTTCCTGGCTGAGCGAGGTTTCGTAAGCTGCTTTCAGCGAAGCCTTGATCGCTTGCACTTCGTTTGCCAGTTGCCGATCGATTTCCTTGATCTTGGAGCTGATCTCCAGCATTGCCGGGAAGGTCGGCTTGAAGATCTCGAGCTTCTGCTGGTACTCCGCGACGAGCTCGTTCCGGCGAGCGCGCAGTCCATCGACGACGCTGTTCGTGAGCACCTGCGGCACGTTCATGCTGTCCGCATCAGCCACCTGTTTCCACAGTTTCTCGTTCTTGATGCGCTCCGAAATGAGCTGGCCGAGGGCTGCGTTGGCACTGGCTAGGTTGTTTTCAGCGATCGAGGCTTTTTCTGTAACGATAACGATCTGCTCACGCTCGGCAAACTCGAGCATTTTGCGTTCGGACTCCTCGAGGCGCAGCTTCAGCTGCGCGATTTGATCCTCGAGGAATGTCTTGGCGTAGGCATTCGCTTGGAAACGCTTGTCCAGGTTCGCCGCGATATAGGCCTCCGCATAGGCAGCGGCGATCCGCTGTGCGCGCTCGGGCACCGGGTCCGTGTAGCTGAGGTCCACAAGACGGGAGCCGGGCACGGGCCGCACGGTGAGATTGGCTAGGACCACATCAGTAGCAGCGCGTTTGAGGGCAGCTTTGTCTGGCCCCTCGTCGGATGGCGGCTGGAACAGGCTCTTGATGGCACCGATGAGTGAGAAGCTGCGTGGCTTCAGAAAATCTTCGTCCGCTGCGAGATTCAGTGCCGATGTCACCCGTTCGGCGATGGCGCGGCTTTGCAGCAGCTCGTATTCGGTCTTGAGGTATTCGAAATTCGAGCCGCCCTCGGTGGGAACGACGTTGCCGCCTTCGAGCACCTTCGGCGGCTCCCGATCGATTTGGATGCGAGCTGTCGCCGTGTAGAGGGGCGTCATCATCATCGTGACGAGCAGCGCGAGCACGACGCTCGTCACGACGATCGAAAGGATCAGCCAGCGACGCTTGTAGAATATGCGCCAGTATTCCAGCAGGTCTTGCCCGAAGCTGTCCTGCTCATCCAAACCGGCGCCATAGCCGCCGTAGTATCCACCATAGCCGTCACGCACCACCGGCCCTGCCGACTCGGCGGGGACCAACCGGGCGGCACGATTCTCGCCAGGCTCCTGGCTCGAGTCAGCCATCATCAGCACTCAGAAGTCTGGAAGAGCCTAGCCTGGAATCGGCGCGGCAAACGCCCAGCATGAGGTTCGGCTCCGATCCATCAGCATAAGACAAATTATAGAACAGCGGTGAAGACATTGGTTATCGGCAAAGCACGCAACAAATTCTGCCATAATATCTTGGCGGACGAGTCGTCGACGACCACGATGTCGCCGGGCTGGAGCGTCGGGTCCTCTGCCGTACCATCGTGGATCTGATCGAGATCAAATCGCGCGGCAGTCCGTTTTCCGTTACTGTTGCGGAACACGACGACGTTGCTCGAGGCCCGATTATGGTCGAGCCCTTCGGCCATGCTGATGAGCTGGAGCAAGGTCGTGCGTCCCTTGAGCGGGAAAACGCCGGGCTTCTTGACGGCCCCGTTCACGGTCACACGCTGCGCATTATATTCCTTGATGAAAACGGTCACCTGCGGGTTCTGGAGATACTTCTCGCCGAGCTTGGCTGTGACTTCCTTTTCAACGTCCTTGGCCGTGCGCCCGGCCGCCTGGACATCTCCGATCAGCGGCAGATTTATCGTTCCCGTGTCTGCGACCTGCACCTCCGCAGAGAGCTCGGGCACGCGAAACACGGTTACGGTCAACACATCGAGCGGCCCAATGCGGTAGGCCACATGCCCCGGCTCCGCCACGGCCGTGAGGTTCGCAGCAGCGGGAGGCAGACGAGCGACCGCCGTCGCGGGCGCCTCGACCAGCGCATCACGTTGTCCACTGAGCGCTGCCTTCTGCACCACAGGCACGCTGGAGGACGCAACCGGCGCACCCGCAGGCGATTGATAAGGTGGTCGACCCGCGTGCTCCGTATCCCCGCGCTTCGCAACGACCGCGGTGTCGCCCGTGGATGCGGTTGCGACAGGCGCGCCGCTGTCCGCGGCCGCTCCATTCACCGTTGCAATGGAACCAACCTGCGAAGATCCGACGCCGGTCGCCAGCTCATTCTGCAAGGAAGCGCCGCAGCCGGCCAGCAAAGCGGCGCACAGCATGAGCTCTAGAAGCGTCGGCAGGCTCCTGCTGCCGCGCCCTGTCTCGCCCTGGTTCGACACCCCCGCCTCCACCCTTCGCAACCGTCGACGAACACTCACCGCCTCCTGGCAGGGGTAGGTCCGATGACGGAACATTGTCAAGCACCCCTTTTGGCCGTGTCGAGACCAGATGCCACGCTTCGCTGTCGCCGACTCGACGCGCCGCAAGCTCGGCACCGCGGCTGAGATCCGGTCGGCGGTGCCGCACATCGTGAGCATCCGTAGCCAGTATATGGACAATGCCCTCGTCGAGCATCCGTTCGGCCCAGTATTGTGCACGGGAGCCGAACGTGCCGGCGAGCGACCCGGCCGTGATCTGCATCCACACCCCGGCACGCGCCAGTGTCGCGACGAGCGCATAGTGTGACTCGATCCACCGCAAACGCTCCGGGTGGGTAAGGATCGGCACGTAGCCCGCAACCTGCAGATCGAAGAACACCTCATCCATCCGCGGCGGCGCGACGTGGTGCGGCGGCTCGATGAGGACGTAGCGCGAGTCGGCCAGCGGCAGCATGCGTCTGTCACGGAGCTGCGCAACGCAGTCCGGTGCAATGTGATTGTCTGCCCCAGGAACGAGCTTCAGCGGAATGTCCGCCTCGTCGAGTCTTCGCTGCAGCTCGGCGACGGCGGTACGAATCCCGCTAACCGTGTTCTGATAGAGACCGGGCAGGATATGCGGCGTGCATGCGACCACGGAGACGCCGTCGGCGACGAACGCGCGCGCCATATCCAGTGCTGCGTCCACATCGGCCGCGCCGTCGTCGATGCCCGGGAGGATGTGGCAGTGCAGGTCGATCATAGACTTGGCCCCGCTCTATTGGGCGCCCGCAAGCTTGGATCGTCAAGACCTGAGCGCACCCGACCTGCTGGCCGGCGAGCCTCGCCAGCGTCGCCCAGCTTTAGCGCCAAGGGCAAAGGCAATGCAACTTAAAATTGTGTCGACTGCAGATCGTCCCCCAAGCGCGGAGAACTGTTGCCCGAAAACATCATGTCTCGCCTGATTGCGCTCGCACCGCCGTCGTAAACGATTGGTAGTGTGTACGGACTTCTTGCAATCGGTAGCCAAGTGGCGTTACTGCTTGTGTCGGCGCATGCGTGTTGTCTAGTTGAGTTTCTTTTTGGTTTTCTTCAGGGCTCGAAAGCTGCTGTCGATCGGGAGCCGATGATGATTTCAGGGTGGACCAAACGGGCCGGCATTTTTTCCATCGCCTTAATGCTTGCCTTTCCGGCGCAATCGGCGGTTCTCGAAGCACTCCAGGGTGGTGTGCTGGTCAGCCGGGGTGGCAGTGCCTATCAGCTCGTTGACCAGCCGACACAACTCCGGGCAGGGGACTCGGTGCTCGCCAATCCTGGGGGGAGTGCCAGGGTCGTTTTCGAGAACGGTTGTGCCGTGGATATCCAGCCGGGCATGGTTTTCACCGTCGGCGAGGCGCCGCCTTGCGACTCTGTTGGTGGTGAAACTACGGGGTCCACTGACTACACGACCGTCGCGGTCGGGGCCGCAGTCGTGGCCGGCGGCGTCGGCCTTGCGTTGGCCCTCGGCGGAGGTGGCGGCGATGGCGGCGGCGGCGCGAGCCCTTGAAGCATTCCGAGTTCACGCGTTAACGCGATTGTAAGAAACATCGGAAATTTCCGCGCGTAGCCTGCTTCGAGCCAGCTCCCCGCTGAATGCAAAGCATTCTGACGAGGTAAGCTGCAGGACCCGATGGGCAAAAGGGCCCATCCGGAGCGCGTCTCTGCGAGTTGCGGGCTATGCTCAGAAAGCCGCGCGCTTCTTCAATCCAAGGATCTGCCGTGCGTTGGGCGATGTTGCTCCTGCCGTATAATTCAGTCCTAATGCGCCCATAGTTCAGCACCGCGTCGCAACCAGATTGCCCGGCAGGTCTTGACCGCACTCGACACATCGCAACCCGACATCGCCGCGCGACCAGAGGTGGAAAGCTCGGCCGTGCTTGCATCCGTCTGCGGCGCGACACTCATCGCCAGTCTGATACTGGGCGGCGGAACACACAGCGGCTTTTTGTCCGACGCCATCCTGCAGCTGATCGCGACACCCCTGTTGCTGCTGGCGCTCTGGCAACTGACACGCAGTCCCGCCGCTACGCGCTTGCGTGGGGCGCTCGCGTTCTGCGCCGCCGTTGTGCTCGTGCCTGTCCTGCAGCTGATGCCGCTGCCGCCGGCACTGTGGACGAGATTGCCGGGCCATGAGGTGATCGCGGAAGCCTTTACGCTGAGCGGCCAGGAGCTGCCATGGTGGCCGATCAGCGTGGCGCCGCAGGAGACCTGGCTGGGGCTCATGTCGCTCGTCGTCCCGCTCGCCATATTCCTCGGCACCGTGCAGCTCAGGCGGCGCGAGCGCCGTCTCATCAGCCTCGCCGTGCTGACCGTCGGCATTCTAAGCGTATTCCTCGGGCTGCTGCAGGTGGCGCAGGGGCCGAAAAGCGCCCTCCGGTTCTTCACATTCACGAACCCGACCGAGGCCGTCGGCTTCTTCGCCAACCGCAATCATTTTGCGGCACTGCTCTATAGCCTGATGCTGCTCGCGGCGGCCTGGACGGTGCACATCGGCAACCAAGTCACCAGCTATGCGCGCAAGGGCCACGATACGCCGCTCATCCTGGCCGTGTTTGCCGGGTTCGCCGTGGTGGTCAGCCTCATCGCTGCACAGATGATGGCCCGCTCCCGCGCGGGCCTGGTGCTGACGATCCTGGGTCTTTTGGGAATCTGGGCGCTGACTGTCCGTGACAGACATCGCGCAGCGGGCGGCTTCGCACCTGCGCGGCTTCTGGCCGGCGCGGTCGGTCTTGCGCTGGTGCTCGGGATTCAGTTCGCCCTCTATCGCGTGCTCGACCGTTTCGAGGCAGGTCCGCTCGCGGACGCGCGCATTCCATTCGCGCTGACCACCATAGAGGCGGCCAAAGCCTATATGCCGCTCGGCTCGGGCGCCGGCACGTTCGTCCCCGTCTACAGCATGTTTGAGAAAATCGAGGATGCCCGCCAGTTCTACGCAAACCGCGCCCATAACGACGTGCTGGAGGTCTGGCTCGAAGCGGGCGTTTTCGCCGTTCTGCTGATGGGCGTAGTCTTGGCATGGCTCATTCGGCGCAGCATCGCGCTGTGGCGCGAACGGCCACGGCCCGGCGGTGAGATCGATCTGCTGCTCGCCCGCGCCGCAGGCCTCGTCCTTCTGCTGCTCTCGGCGCATTCGCTCGTCGATTATCCTCTGCGGACAGCGGCGATGATGGCGCTCACCGCATTCGTTTCTGGACTGATGTTTGAGTCGCCGGACAAGCCAAAGCCGCCGCGGAATGCTGGATCGCGGAGACGATCGCAGCGTTCCACATTAATCCTCGCGCAGGCCCCGACTCCGGTCAGTTCAGCCGTGCCGGGTCAGACGCGCAGTCAGGACTGGCCGAATATGGAGTGGCCGGAAGCCTGGCGTCGCGCGGCGAAGCGGGACGGCGAGCCGTCCTCGGATTGACTGCGATCAAGCGAAACACGTCCAGATCGCAACTGATCAACTTGAAGATGTGAAAACCAGCGGCTCTTCTGCTCGCATCGCCTCGTCGCAACAGTGCAACAGTTGTGCACGACCACGGAAAATCTGGGACTCACTGCGCGAGCCCTCTTGCAATATGATTGTGAAGGCATAACCTTGCGCCAAGCTTGTCTCTGCGTTTTTTGTTGAATGCATTTTCACCGGGTTCCGCGGGGGAAAAATGCACCGCGTTTCATTGCTGCTCATTGATTTGTTCCTCGTGCTATTGGCCACGATCCTGGCATCGGTGCTGCGCCACGATTTCCAGGTGTCGCCTGACCGTCTGGCTGCCCTCTTTCCCTACCTTCTGCTTACGGTTTCAACGGCAGCCATAGTGCTGCCTGCCTTCGGCACGGGTCGGTCCGTCTGGCGACTGACGACCATGCGGGATTACCTCCACCTTGCCGCCGCGACGGTCGCGATCGTGGTCTGCAGCGTCGCCCTGGGTTTTGCTTACAATCGCCTGGAAGGCGTCCCGCGCTCGGTGCCGGTGCTGCAGGGCCTCGTCATGCTGTTCGCGCTGGTTGGCGTGCGCGTGCTGCTGCGCCTGCGCCATGCCGCCCGCCAGCGGCCGCGGCCTCTGATGCCGACGCCGGAACACAGCCTTCCGCAGCGGACGGTGCTCATCGTCGGCCTCAACCGCCTCGCCGAGGCCTATCTGCTCTCGATCAGTGAGTTCGCCAGGGGCCGCGTGCGGGTGGC
>DASVDU010000056.1:0-7611 GCA_036380915.1 Hyphomicrobiaceae bacterium
CCGCGTCTTGCCGTTTGTGTTCGACCTCGTCAATTTGGTGAACGATCTTCCAATTGCTGACTCGAGCAAGAAGCACAGTATCAAAGGTGATGTTGGAGTGAGTAATGACCCAGACGGCCGCGAAACTATCAAATACTTAACAAATGTCCGCTCGATGCTGGAACGGATCTGCTCAGTACATCCGTCGTCGCTCGGTCTGCATCCTGCCGTATATTTCTATAGCCGAAGAGGTGTGTTTCAACCGCAAGCTCTGTTGAGTTTCATTGCTTTTTTTAAAGCATTCAAAACGGATGATTATAAACAATTCACCACCATAAGAAGGAAGTTCGAGGAGTTCTTGATTGCCAATCGAGGCGTTTCAGAGGTAGTGCATACCCTTGGAAGCGGGGCCAGAAGTAGACCGCGGATGGTGAGTCTCTATCGGAAGCTCCAAGCGGAGTTCAGTAATGGTGCCTCCATCGATGAAGTTGAGAGAAAATTAGCCCACGATCCAGATTTCTCATTCTTGTTTGGTGGGGACGACAGTCCCAGCCGTGCGAAAGGCACAAAGTTCAAGCGCGATACGAAAGGAGCCGCCTTCCTCCGTGATGCGCTTCCAAATGCAAGCAGGTGCCAAACTTGCGGTGGGCTACTCCATCGTAACGGCATACAGACTGGCCACTTGATAGCCCGACGGGAGGGAGGTACGGGCTCGCTGGACAATGCGATTTTGCAGCATCCATTTTGTAATAGCACAGTGGCGAACTAACCATGGCAGTCTGGCATAGGGCGTTGCGCTTGTGGACGCGCCTAGCCTGTCCGCTAATCTCTTCGTGGCACCCCCGCAAATCATGGCACGCTGACCAAAAACACGCGTGAATTGTGGGATTGCTGTGCTCACGAGAACCTCGCCCATCCTGGTCGGCAAGTACGAGCTGGTCACGACGACAGACCGTCTGTTGTGGTGGGAGGACCAGATTCGCCGGCAGGGGATCTGCGCTTTCGATACCGAGACCACGGGGCTTGACCCGCACACGGCCGAGCTGGTCGGCATTGCGCTGGCACTCCCGTCCGGCGAAGCCTGGTATGTGCCTGTTGGCCATCAGGGCGTCGAGCAGCTCCCGCTCCCGACTGTGCTGAACGTGCTCGGGCCGGTCCTGTCCATGCCGCTCATCACCAAGGTCATGCAGAACGCCAAGTATGACCTGCACGTGATGGCGCGCTATGGCATCGAAGTGGCTGACGTCGAAGACACGATGCTCAAGTCGTACTCCTTGTTCGGCGGCAAGCACCGTCACAACATGGACGATCTGGCGCGCATGTACCTCAAGTGGTTCCGCTCCGGCTCGACCTCACGCCAGGCGATGCCCAAGACCCGGAAGCCTTCCTCGCCCAGCCGCGCCAGCGTGGCGTGAGCCATCGCGATGCTTTCGTCGGTGAGCGGCCTGGCGCCATCCTTCCCCGCCGCCTGCCAGGTCGATGAATGCCTGAGCACGTCCTCAGGAGCACCCTTAACGATCAGAAATCGCCGCCCGGCGCGTTCGGCAAGCACCGATACGCGCCGACGCTCGAAATCGAACGGCACCTCGTCGACCTTGCGCCAGTCTGACAGGTCCTCCGGTGCCGCCTCGAGAATTGCCTCGTCGAGGGGGCTTTTGAGCCGGTTTCGAAAGCCGCATTGACATGGGCCCACGTTAGAATGTCGCGGCTATCATTTCCGGCGATATCAACCTCGCGAATAAGTCGGATCTGTGCTTCCGTCAGCGTGCCGGTCTTGTCGCTGCACAGAATGTCCATGGCGCCAAGATCATGCACCGCAGAAAGCCGTCGCACGATCACCTGCTCATGCGCCATGCGCACCGCGCCGCGAGCAAGCGTCACGGTAAGGATCATCGGCAAGAATTCGGGCGTGAGCCCGACTGCCAGCGCGAGCGCGAATAGAACCGACTCGAGGAGCGGTCGGCCCGAACAACAGGTTCACCAGCAGCACGAACAGGACGAGCGACACGGTGAGCCGCAGGAGCAGCATGCCAAATCGGCGAATGCCAAGGCTGAATGCGGTCGGCGGTGGCTCCTTGCGCAGCGCTCCGGCGATTGCCCCGATTCTCGTTGCTCGACCGGTCGCTACGACAACGGCCCGGGCTGTGCCGCTGATGACCGAGCTGCCCATGAAAACGCAGTTGGTGGGCGTCGCCGCCCCGGCATCTTCGGAGCCATGGGCACGTTTTTCGACAGGATAAGGCTCTCCGGTCAGCAGTGCCTCGTTGACGTAGAGTCGCGAGCTTCGATCAAGCAGCAGTCGGCGGGCACCAGATCGCCGGCGCAGAGCAATACGACATCACCGGGCACGAGATCGGAAGCCGCAACCTCCCGGTTGACGCCGCTGCGCACCGCCGTTACCCGCAGGGCGACCCGCCGGCGCAGCGCCTTGGCCGCACTCTCGGCCCGGTGCTCTTGAACGAAGTCGATCACGACCGACAGGACGACGATCGCTATGATGATCAGGAAGCTCGCATGCTCATGAGTGAGCCCGGCGACACCGGCGGCGAAAAGAAGAATGAGCACGAGCGGGTTGGAGAAGGGCTTGGCGAGACCGGCGATCAACTGCAGTGGTCGCGGCTCCTCGATCCGATTGGGCCCATATTTCGCGTGGCGAGCGGCGGCCTGTTCGGCCCGCAAGCCGTTGGCGGACGTCCCCAGGGTTGCGTAGATTTCGTCGAGAGCTCGGCGCGACGGATCAACCTCGCCCAGACCAGAGTCAGCGTATTTGTTCATTCTCCGAGCTCGCCGAAGCGCACTGGGTTGAGATCGGACCCCGTAATCATAAGCGCGGAGCGGGGTCTGGGTGCTGGTCCTTCGCCTTACATCCGTCATCCGTTTCGGCGCGAGAAGTCGTCCACCCGTCTCATAACAACGCTTGCTTCCCGGATTGGCACCGAGAGCTTGTAGTGCAGCAGCATCGGGTTATTTGGGGCCGTCAACGGCGGATCCGCTATCGCTTTGAGGACTTACCTATGGGGCAGAGCCAATCTCGAGGAGTGAAGGTCCAAGGCTTGCTACAGAGTGGGGCAGTGGCTCACGCATTGCTCCGGGGCGACCGCGCCGTGAAACGGCTGCTGCTGCCGGTCACATCGGCGCTGCTCGTCGCCGGCGGAATAGCGCTGCTTTACGGCCGCGCGGAGCTTTCCAGCTCATTTTGGCTGGTTGGAACGGCTGTCGTCCTTGCCGTACTCCTCGTAGACGTAGCGCTGACTTTCAGCCGCGGCGAGTACGGGCTCGACCTCATTGCTGCGCTCGCCATGGCGGGCACCCTCGTTCTCGGCGAGCATCTCGCCGGCATCATAGTGGCGCTGATGTTCACCGGCGGCGAGGCGCTGGAGGGCCTGGCCCAGAGGCGGGCAAGGCAAGAGATGACGGCGCTGCTAAGTCGGTTGCCCCGAACCGCAGCGCGCTCCTCGGACGGCCAGCTCGAGGAGGTCGCACTGGAAGAGCTCAAGGTAGGGGATCGTATCCTGGTGCGCCGCGGGGAGGTTGTCCCCGTCGACGGGACGGTAAAAAGCGATGCGGCCGTCCTCGACCAATCCGCTCTCACCGGGGAGGCGCTGCCGGTTCGCCGCGCGGCCGGGGAGCCGGTGATGAGCGGCTCCACCAACGCCGGGGATGCCTTCGAGCTGCAGGCTACCAGCACCGCTTCCGACAGCACATACGCGGGTATCATCCGTCTCGTCGAGGCGGCACAGGCGGCGAAGGCCCCTATGTCCCGCCTCGCCGACAAGTACGCGCTGGTCTTTCTTGCCATCACTCTTGCCATGGCAGGCGGAGCATGGCTGCTGAGCGGCGATCCGGTAAGGGCGCTCGCCGTGCTCGTCGTCGCCACGCCATGCCCGCTCATCCTCGCCGTTCCGGTAGCGATCATTTCGGGCGTGTCGCGCTGCGCAAAAAGGGGTGTTCTCGTCAAGGGTGGTGGTGCACTGGAGCTGCTCGCCCGCATCAAGACGGTCCTCCTCGACAAGACGGGTACCATCACGGACGGCCGCGCACGCCTCATCGAGATGAAGGCCAGGACAGATCTCGACCCGCTGGAGGTGCTGCGCCTCGCCGCCTCCCTCGATCAGGGGTCGCACCACGTGATCGCGCAGGCGCTCGTCTCGGCGGCGCGCGAGCGGGGTCTCGCTCTCGAGACCCCGACGGGCGTTCGCGAGCTGCCGGGCTTCGGCGTGAGCGGGAGAGTCGGCAACCACTCACTGGCGGTCGGCGGATGGGAGTTCGTGAAATCGACCGTTGAAGCCGACGGGTTCACTGACGAGATTGATACCTGGATCCGGCGCGATGGGACGGTCGCAGTCGCGGCCGCCATCGACGGGAAGCTCGCGGGGGCCTTTCTCCTCGCCGACCAGGTGAGACCCGAAGCCGGCACTGTACTGAGGAACTTGCGCGACGTCGGCGTCGATCGGATCGTTCTCGTCACGGGTGACAGGGCCGATCTGGCAGCCAGCGTCGCCGCTTTCCTCAGCTTCGACCACGTTGCGAGCGAGCTGCAGCCGCAGGACAAAACAAGAGCCGTCTACGAGGAGAAAAGCCGCGGGCCGGTGATGATGGTCGGGGACGGCATCAACGATGCGCCCGCGCTTGCCGCAGCCGATCTCGGCGTCGCCATGGGAGCGCGCGGTGCGGCGGCCTCGTCGGAGGCGGCCGATGTCGTCATTCTCGTCGACCGGCTCGATCGGCTCGTAGACGCTGTTCGAATTGCACGCCGGTCGCGTGGAATCGCCTTGCAGAGCGTCCTTGCAGGCATGGGGCTCTCAGGTGCCGGAATGTTCGCTGCCGCCTTTGGCTATTTGAGCCCCGTTCAGGGTGCGCTTCTGCAGGAGGGCATCGATCTGCTCGTCATACTCAACGCGCTTCGGGCGCTAGGTGTGCCGCTGTGGGTGCGGCTGAAGCCTCGCACGTTGAGCAGCGAGGAGCTTCAGGCTCTCGAAGCCGAGCACCGCAGTCTGGCGGAGGTTGTCGATAGCATCCGCTACACTGCCGACCGCATCCGGCATCTCTCAGGACCGGACGTCGCACGGGAGCTCGCAGCTCTCGAAACTGTCTTGCGTGAGCGGCTGCTTCCTCATGAGAGGCGGGAGGACGAGCAGGTCTACAGCCGCATCCGGAGGAGCGCTGGCGATCCCAACGCCTTGGCCGGGATGAGCCGGACCCACATGGAGATCCAGCGCCAGGTGCATGCTCTCACGTCGCTGCGAAAGGCGCTCCCCGTGGCTGGTCCCAACAGCACGCAGCGGTACGAGATCGAGCGGCTCCTCCACGGCCTCGAGGCCATTACGCGGCTGCATTTCGCTCAGGAGGACGAGATCTACCGCTCGCTCGAATTTGACTGAGTCGGCATGCATCCGCAGCCCCCGCCAGCAGCGTGACCGAGCAGCGCCGAAACAGCCCGTAGGTCAGCCCAAGTTCGCCTGCCGTAGTTGCCATCGCAAATCCGTGTTGCAGTCCATGCAGCGTTGGATCGGCCAGCGCGCTCGATCCTCGAGGGAATGGTCACGCCGATTGAGCGCGCTATCGCGCGACTCAAGCATGGAGCGGTTGACCGAGCGCCGCAGCAGCGGCTTCGCGCAAACATTCGCTCAAGGTCGGGTGGACGTGAATGGTGCCGGCGACGTCTTCGAGACGTGCGCCCATCTCCAGCGCCAATGCGAAACTGCCGGACAGCTCCGACACGCCCTGGCCAACGGCCTGAATTCCGAGGATCACGTGATTGTCGGTGCGGGCGACAATGCGCACGAATCCGTCCTCCGATCCAAGCGTCGCGGCACGGCCGTTGGCTGCAAAGGGAAAGGTGCCGACCTTGATTGGTAACCCCGCCGACCGGGCTTCATCCGGCGACAGCCCTGCGCTGGCAATCTCAGGATCGGTGAAGCAAACGGCCGGAATTGCGACCTTGTCGAACGACCGTTTGTGGCCGGCGATGATTTCGGCCACCATCTCCCCTTGCGCAACGGCCCGGTGCTCGAGCATCGGCTCGCCGGTGACATCGCCGATCGCCCAGACGTTCCGCATCGATGTGCGGCACTGATCGTCGATCCAGATGGCCGTGCCGTTCATCTCCAGATCGAGCTCGGCCAGTCCGTAGCCCTCGAGCCGCGGCCGCCGCCCCACGGTCATCAGAATTTTGTCAGCGCTGATACGCTCTTCCTCGCCGCCGTCCGGCATGACTTTCAGCGCCGTGCCCGCGGAATCGAGGCCCAATGCCTTCGCCTTGAGCAACACGCGAACCCCCAGCTTCTCGAGGCGCGACAGCACCGGTCGGGTAAGCTCCGCGTCGTACTGCGGCAGAATGCGTTCGGTCGCCTCGACCACGGTGACCACAGAGCCAAGCTTGGCGAAAGCCGTGCCGAGCTCCAGGCCGATGTATCCGCCGCCCACGACGACCAGACGCTGTGGCAGCGTATCGAACGAAAGAGCTTCCGCGGACGATACCACCGGGCCGCCAAACGGCAGGTTCGGCAGAGATACGGGTTCGGACCCTGTTGCGATGACCACGTGCTCAGCCGTGATCATCTGGTCGCCGGTCTCGGTTTCGACGAGGCACGTCTTCCCGTCGCGCAGAACGCCGGTGCCGGTCACCACCTTGACCTTGGCCCGGCGCAGAAGGCCGAATACGCCGCCCCGCAGTTTTGAAACGATGCCGTCCTTCCAGGCCATTGTTTCAGGCAAATCGAACGTCGGCTCGGCTACCCGCACCCCAGGAGCAGTGCCGGCGGCAAATCGCCGGGCAAGGTAGAACTGATCGGCGGCGTGGATCAGCGCCTTCGACGGGATGCAGCCGATGTTGAGGCACGTCCCGCCGAGATGCCGGGCTTCGACCAGCACCACGTCGAGCCCGAGCTGACCGGCACGGATCGCACACACGTAGCCTGCCGGTCCTCCGCCGAGCACGAGCACGGTGCAGGAGATCGGCTCCATCTACGTCTCCATGAAAATTTTGGCCGGTGACTCGAGCAGCGATCGCAGCCGCTGGATGAATTGGGCGGCGTCCCAGCCGTCGATGATGCGGTGGTCGAACGAGGAGGACAGGTTCATCACCTTGCGCGGCTCGAAGCTCGTCCCGCGCCACACCGGCCGGATCGCGATCTTGTTGACGCCGATGATCGCCACCTCGGGCGCATTGATGACGGGTGTCGATGCGAGGCCGCCGAGCGGACCGAGGCTGGTGATTGTGATCGTCGACCCGGCAAGCTCTTCGCGGCTTATGGTGCCGGAGCGCGCCGCCTCGCTGAGCCGCTGCACCTCGCTCGCGCAGTCCCAGATCGTACGCGCCTCCGCATGCCGAACCGTGGCGACCATCAAGCCGTTCGGCGTTTGAATGGCGATACCGATGTGCACCCCACCATAACGATGGAGTATGTCAGTATCGTCGTCGTAGCGCGCGTTCATCTGCGGATAGTCACGCAGGGCTACGACGAGGGCGCGCATGAGGAATGGCAGCACGGTCAGCTTCGGCTGGCCAGGCTTCCTGTTTGCATTCACGTCTGCGCGCAGCGCCTCGAGGTCGGTGACGTCGACCTCCTCGATGTAGGAGAAGTGCGGAACGCGGCGCTTCGTATCTTGCATCCGCTGGGCGATTTTGCG
>DASVDU010000057.1:0-11288 GCA_036380915.1 Hyphomicrobiaceae bacterium
TCCCAGCCTTGAATTTCGATGCGCTACCGCCCCCTCACCACCTCGCGCTCAATCCGCCAGACCTCCTCCTGGACCCGGATGTCGGCCAGGATGCGATCGATGAGCAGGCAAGTCCGGCGGAAGAGGTCGGAGCCGCGGCGATAGTCGGCAGCGGCGTAGAAGTCGATCCGGTTCGCCTTGAACAGCTCAATGCATTTGGCCTTGGGCTTGCCGGGCGGATAGACGGCTATCGCGTGGCCACCATTCTTCCGCATCACCGCCATGGACGGCACGTCGGTGTCGCCGTCCCCGAAGTAGATCATGTTGGCAAACGGGATGGGCCGGTCCCGCTCGGGCATGTGCTGATTGATGTTGTCGCGCAGGTCCTCGATGCCCTTGTTGATCCGGAACAGGTACTGCGTTTTCCCGGTGTCGGTGATGACCCGCTTCGGATAGGGCAGATCGTACGGGTCGAACCAGTACTCCGATGCGAACACATTATGGAAATGGCGGTAGATGGCAGTGCCTTCGATGATCTCCGTCAGCCCTGACGAGATGAGGTAGTGGCGCAGAGTGACCCCGTTCGTTTCGGAACGGATCTTCACGTACTCGCCGATGGCTTCGAACCACTCCGTCACGCCGGGGAAGAGATCGACCCCGCGGCCCAGCGCCACCAGGTCCTCACGGTCGATGCGAACACCTTTGGCCTTCGCCTTCTTGTACATGAGATGCATGTACGTGATGAGCGGGTCGGCGGCCTGCTCTCGCGCGAGCCGGTTCGATTCTGCCCAGAAGGCTTTCGGATCCTCGCCGATTTTCGGCAGGAAGGTGTACTCCTGCATGGGCCTGGGCGAGAGCGTGCCGTCGAAATCATAGACGAGCGCGATGACCTTGCGGTCGAACGCCGGACGGGTATTTGTCCCCCGACCCTGCCGCCTGCCTGGCCTGGACAATGGCAGGTCGTCATTGGCCGCCCGGGCCTGCTCACCTTCCAGCACGCGTTGCGGCATGATCCGGCTCTTTTCTACTCACGACCCCTCGCGAACAGAAACAAGATGATTCGCAGGGCGGAATGAAGTCGGCCTCCGGCGACTTGCCGGAGGCCGATCGGCAATATGCCTCATTGCGGTTGTGCGCTCACGGGCCGGCCCGCGACAGCAGCGGCGTGATGCGGCGCACGGAGACGCGGCGGTTTGCGCGCTCCGGCCCCTGCGTATCGATCTTCAGGAACTGCTCGCCATATCCCTGCGTGACGAGATTTTCGGCCGGCACGCCGAACTCCTCGGAGAGGATCGAGGCGACCTCCTCCGCCCGGTGATCCGAAAGGATGATGTTGTCCTCCTCGGACCCGACAGCATCGGTGTAGCCCTCGATCAGGAAAACCTCCTCCGAATTGCGATCGAGCAGCCGGTTCATCGCATCGGCGATCCGCTCCAGCTTGTAGTACTGGTCCTCCGATACCTCCCACGAGCCGAACTCGAAGTTGATGGAGTCGAGATCGACCCGGCGCATGCGATCCCGGAGGGCGTAGTTGTAGCGGATTTCGTCGAGCGAATAATCGCGGTCGAGATCATCGACGGGCGGGGCGCTCAGGGCCTCATAGACGTCCTCGTAAGAGGCATCCTCGTAATCTACGATGTACTTCTCGCGCGGAATGCGAATGACCGGCGGCGCAAGGTCGAGGAAGGTCCCCAGGATCAGCCCGCCCAGCAGGCCCGGCCCGTGGTAATGACGGGTGTTGTCGATGATGACGACGATGCGGCCGTCGGGGTGGCGCCGGTAGCGCTTCAGCAACCGATCGCGTTCATCATACTCAGAGATGATGTGAACGCCGTCGGGCCGCACGAAACGCGCTATCCTGCCGCCATCGCGCCGCCGCTCGATGTGCGCGTCTTTGAAGCGCCGGCGCAACCGTTCCGTCTCGTCATGACGGATGATCATACGGTTGCCTTCGCGGACGATGATGCGCTTGTCGGCCTCCTCGATGATCTTGCGGCGGCCGCCGTCCTCGGCCCGCTCGCGGCGTTGAGATTTCAGGTCCTCGAGCCGGCGGAAAATGCGTGCATCCTTCCGGTCGTCGCGACGATCCTCCTTGGCATCCCGACGTTCATCCCGCCGGTCCTGCTTAGCATCGCGCCGGTCCTCGCGCCGTTCCTGGCGCGCATCCTTTCGGTCCTCGCGGCGGTCCTCTTTGGCGTCCCGGCGCTCATCGCGGACCTCTTTCCGATCTTCGCGCCGATCCTCCTTCACCTCACGCCGCTGCTCGCGGCGATCCTCCCGCGCATCCTTACGGTCCTCACGCCGCTCATCGCGAGCATCCCGGCGCTCGGTATTAATGATCTTCGGCTGCGGTTGCGCCTTGATGCGTGGCGCCTCCTTACGCCGCGACCGATCATTCTCGCGCCGATCGGGAGTTGACTTGGCATCCCGTCGAACATCCTTCGGCGGATCGGCGCGGCGCGGCTGCGCATCGCGCCGTTCCCCGCCATGCCCATCCCGACGCCCCTTCCGCTCATCTTCCTCGCCCTGGTTTCCTTCCCCGCGCCTTTGGGCCTGAGCCAAAAGCCAGATCGAGTCCGGCTGTGAGATGGCCGGCAGGCCTGCGGCTGAAGCCGGACCTTGCCAACCAGCACCTGCCGCGACCGACATCGCGACGGCGGAAAGTGCCGCTCGGATATTCGACATTCCTGTGCGCTCCTTGGGCTGAAAGTCTCTCGATATTGTGGCGCCTGAAAATTGTGACGCTTGTTTGTTGTCGAGGCGACTCAATGGCACGCTGGCGTATCAGATGGCCCGCTTGCGAGTGTCCGGAAAGGCGCCATCCGTGTGCCAGACGAACAGCGCACCCTGCGCGGTTTCGCCGTACCCGCGCCACCTCCAACGGGCGTGGCGTTTTCTTGACACCCCTGGGGGCCCCCACTAAGGTGCGCGCCGACGAATAACCCGCCGTGCTTCGGCCCAACCCAAAAAGAGTTCGGGCAGGCGTTGCCATGTCTGAAAGCGGCAAGGACCACGGCTCGGGGCGCGGAGAGATAAGCCGGGAGGATCGTGAGGCGCTGAAAGCGCGCGCGGCCGGAATTGGTGCCCGCCTCGAGCAGGTTAAGGCCAGACGGGCGCCTCAGCTCGACCCTGCTGCGCGTGGGGCCGCCATGGGGCAGGCGTTCAAGATCGCCATCGAGCTGGTCGTGGGCGTCCTGTTCGGCGGATTGGTAGGCTGGTTCCTCGACGGCTATTTCGGGTCGAGACCTTGGCTGCTGATTGTGTTTCTGGTGCTCGGCTTCGCAGCCGGCATGATGAATGTGGTTCGAACCGCCCGGCAGATGCAGTCGGCAGCAGAGCCGTTGCAGCGGGCGGCACCGTCTGTGAGACCGGACGATGAGGACGAAGAGTAGGGGGCTAGAAGGTGGCGACTGGCGCGGCTGAAGGGGCTCACGGCCCCATGCATCAGTTCGAGATCAATCGAATCGCCGAATTCCAGCTGTTCGGCTTTGATGCCTCGTTCACGAACTCCTCCCTGTTCATGGTGATCGGCTGCGCGCTGATCGTCGGCTTTCTCGCGCTGGCGACGAACGGGCGCTCGCTGGTGCCCTCGCGCCTGCAATCGGTCGCCGAGCTCTCATACGAGTTCGTCGCCAATATGGTCCGCGAGAACGTCGGCCTGGCGGGGATGAAGTATTTCCCCTTCGTCTTCACCCTCTTTGCTTACATCCTGGTGATGAACCTCCTGGGGTTGATCCCCTACTCGTTCACGGTCACCAGCCACATCATTATCACGTTCGCGCTCGCCGCCTTTGTGTTCGTGCTCGTCACGGTGGTCGGCTTTGCGCGCCACGGGCTCGGCTACCTGAAGCTGTTCGTGCCGGAGGGCGTGCCGTTCTGGCTGATGCCGCTCATCGTGCCGATCGAGCTCATCTCCTACCTTATTCGCCCGATCAGCCTTTCGGTTCGTCTGTTCGCCAACATGATGGCGGGCCATACGATGCTGAAGGTGTTCGCGGGCTTCGTGGTCAGCCTGGGCGTCTTCGGGTTCGCGCCGCTGCTGTTCACCATCGCCTTCACAGGCCTCGAGTTCATCGTGGCGTTCCTGCAGGCGTTCATCTTCGCCATCCTCACCTGCATCTACCTGAACGACGCGGTGAACATGCATCACTGATCCCGCGGGCATGGGGCTGCCATTCCCGGGTACTTTTTCTGCAACTCTGCGACCTCAAAGGGAGACTGTAAATGGATCCGACGGCTGCCAAATTCATCGGTGCGGGCCTTGCCTGCTTCGCCCTCATCGGTGCCGGCATCGGTATCGGCAACATCTTCGGAAACTATCTGTCGGGCGCACTGCGCAATCCGTCGGCGGCCCCGGGCCAGTTCACGAACCTGCTGATCGGCTTCGCCCTCGCCGAGGCGACGGGTTTGTTCGGCCTACTTATCGCCCTTATCATTCTGTTCGGCTGATCTGAGGATCGATCGCGAGGCGTAACACAGGTTCACCCACCTCGCGATCGTCCCCACTCCGACCGGAGACTATCATGTTAGCTAGCCTTGTCGTGCTTGCCGCGGCAGCTCCAGAGGCGACAGGAGAAGGCGGTGGGCTCCCGCAGCTCAACGCATCGGACTTCGCGCCACAGCTCATCTGGCTCGCCATTACCTTCGGCGCGCTCTACTTCATTCTATCGCGCTGGTCGCTGCCCCGCGTCGCCGAGGTCATCGAGGAGCGCCGCGAGCGCATCCAGCGCGATCTCGACGAAGCGGAGCGCCTGAAAACCGAGACGGAAAAGGCGATTGCCGCCTACGAGCAGGAGCTTGCCGCAGCTCGCGGCCGCGCCAGCACGATCGCCCGCGAGACCCGCGAGAGGCTGGCGGCCGAGGTCGAAGAGGAACGTGCCCGCGTGGATGCCCAGGTCAACGCCAAGCTGGCCGAGGCAGAAAAGCGCATTTCCGAGATGAAGTCCGCTGCGTTGGCTCAGGTCAATCAGATCGCGACGGACACCGCCGGTGCCATCGTCGAGAAGTTGATCGGTGCCGAGGTCAGCGTGGATGACGCTCGCCGCGCGCTCGAGCCGGTGCCCGGGGAGTAACGTCCATGTCGATCTTCGCAACGGCCGAGTTCTGGGTCGCGGTCGCCTTCTTCGGCTTCGTCGGCCTGCTCATCTATTACAATGCTCCCCAGTTGATCACGAAGGCGCTCGACGAGCGCGCCGACGCCATCCGCCGGGAGCTCGACGAGGCACGCCGCCTGCGTGAGGAGGCCCAGCAGCTCCTTGCCGACTACCAGCGCAAGAGCCGCGAGGCCGAGGAAGAGGCGAGCGCCATCATTGAGCAGGCCAGGCGTGAGGCCGAGGCGCTTGCCGCCGAGACCCGCCAGAGCCTGAAGGAAAGCCTCGAACGCAGAAGCAAGCTTGCCGAGGAGAAGATCGCCCGGGCCGAGGCCCAGGCGCTCAATGAGGTACGGGCCGCGGCCGTCGAAAGCGCCATTGCCGCCGCTGAGCGCATCCTCAAGCGCAAGGTCACGCCGGAGGTCAACGCGCGCCTCGTCGAGCAAAGCATCAATGAGGCCAAGCGCAAGTTGAACTGAAGGTTACGTCAGGCCAGCCAGGAGGCCGCCATGGCTTGGAATGAAGAGCCCCGATCTCCAGGTGTGGATCGGGGTTTTTCGATTGACGCCTCGAGTCAGGCTTGCCGTATCAGCGCTCCAAGACGTGCGATGCCCTCACCGATCGTGGCTTCGGGCGGCAGGGAGTAGCTGAGCCGGGCGGTATTACGGCCGCTTCCGTCCGGGAAGAATGCACCCCCGGGGACGAAGGCCACACTCATTTCGTCGACCGCCCGTTTCAACAGCGATGTGGTATCAATCCTCTCTGGCAAGGTCAGCCAGACGAACAGCCCTCCTTCCGGCCGCGTCCAGCTGACGCCTGCGGGCATGTGCGCCTCGAGTGCGGCAAGCATGGCATCCCGGCGGCCTCTATAGTGCGGGCGAGCGCGCTCCACTTGTGCGTCGAAGCACCTTTCAGCAAGCCGATACATCACCATCTGGTTGAGAAGCGCGCTGTTGAGGTCGGAAGCCTGCTTGATGAGCACGAGTCGGTGGATGATCGGCTTGGCAGCGCAGATCCAGCCGACGCGCAGTCCAGGTGAGATCGTCTTCGAGAACGTCCCGCAGGAAATGACTCGCGAGCGGTCGATGCTTCCGCAGCGAGCGACATCGAGCGCCTGCAACGACGGCTGGGGCTCGCCTTCGAACCGCAGGGCGGAATAGGCAGTATCCTCGATTACTGGGATGTCGAGCTCCTCAGCAAGATCGAGAAGCCGGTCGCGAGCGGGCCGGGAAAGCGTTTCCCCGGTCGGGTTGGCGAAGTCGGGCACCACATAGGCCAATTTTACCTCGCGAGTATCGCCCGCAGCCTCGGAATAGGACGCTGCGGTCCGATTCCCGTCCTCCGGCCTCAGCCCGTCGTACCGCGGCTCGAATGCCGAAAATGCCTGCAGCGCCCCGAGATAGGTCGGAGCCAGAGTGAGCACGGTGTCGCCGGGTGAGATGAGCAGCTTGCCGAGAAATTCCAGGCCCTGCTGTGATCCGGACGTGATGAGGATGTTGTCCGCCGTGCACGGTACGCCCAATCGGTGCATGTAGCCGGCAATCCACTCCCGCAGGGGCAGATATCCCTCGCTGACGGAATACTGCAGCGCCTGCTGCGCCGACGGGCCCAGACACTCGGCATAAGCCTCCCGTGCCGCCTCGACGGGAAACAGCGCCGGGTCTGGAATTCCGCCTGCGAAGGAGATGATGTCCGGCCGGTCGAGCAGCTTCAGCAGCTCCCGGATCTCCGATGCTCTCATGCGCGCAGCGCGATGAGCGTAGCGCGGCTCCCAACCGGCGCGCTGATCCATCCGTCGTCCTCCCGATTTGGATTGCCATTTATGTCAGCAATGCTGACCTTTTTGCAAGCAGACTTGACGTCTGTCGTCCGCCGCGCTCCCGCGGGAGCGAGAATGGGGCGATGCCAAGCCGTCAGTGGCTAGACGGAAGGCCCGCCTTCCAGCTGGAATCGCCGCTTGATGCGCTCGAACAGGCCGTCGCGTACGGAGCGGTAGGCGGCGAGGATCTGATCGCGATGGCCGATCTCGAGCAAAGCGGAAACGTCGAGCGTCGGCCAGTACTCGACGTCGACCGCCATGGTCCGGGTCAGCTCGAGCGCCTGATGGTGCGCTTCCGGCGAGAGCGTGATGATCAGATCGAATGTCGTATCGTGAAGATCAGCAAGCGTCTGCGGCTTGTGGCGCGTCAAGTCGATGCCGATTTCGTCCATGACGGCTTCGGCGAACGCATCGCGATCGCCGGCTCTGACGCCGGCCGATTCGACATAGATGCGCTGCCCTGCAAGATGCCTCAGGATTGCCGCCGCCATCGGCGATCGAATGGCGTTCATGGTGCAGGCGAACAGTACAGCTTTGGGTGCGTCCCTGCCCCCCCAGACCATGTCACCCCTTCCAGTGCAGCGCGCACACCAGCGTGAAGAGCCGCCGCGCCGTGTCGTGGTCCACAGTGATCTTGCCCTTGAGCCGCTCGATCAGAATGCGGCTGCCTTCGTCGTGCAGCGCCCGCCGTCCCATATCGATCGACTGGATACGCGATGGCGGCGCTGAGCGGATCGCGTCGTAGTAGGTATCGCAGACGATGAAGTAGTCCTTGATCAGGCGCCGCAGCGGCGTCAGCGAGAGCACGTGGGTTACGATCGTTTCGACGCTCTCGTTGCCGACACTGAACACCAGCCGGTCTTCCACGACGCCGAGCGTCAGCTTGTAGGGGCCGTCGTCACGACCTTCGAGCACGAACGTATTGGCGTCGAGAATGTCGTAGATCGCAACCTCGCGCTCATGATCGATGTTGGGGTTGGAGCGCCGGATCGATTTCTCATCCAGCTTGATCGAGATCAGCCGCGCCTTTCCTCCGTTTCGCTGCTCCTGAAACTCGCTCATGCCGGCACGTCAGCTACGATTTGATCGCCGAATCTCGACCGAGCGCCGATGCGCCTCGAGCCCCTCGGCCCTGGCGAGCGTCATGGCTGCACCTGAAAGCTGCTCCAGAGCGTTGGCATCAAGGCGCAGAATGGAGGTCCGCTTCATGAAGTCGAGGACGCCAAGCCCGGAGGAGAAGCGGGCACTGCGGGCTGTCGGGAGCACGTGGTTGGAGCCCGCCACGTAGTCGCCGATCACCTCGGGCGTGAGCGCTCCGAGGAAGATGGCGCCGGCGTTGCGAATGCGATCGCAAATCACGTCGGCGTCGCGCGCAGCGATCTCCAGGTGTTCTGCCGCAATGCGATCGGCAAGCGGCGGCGCCTCCTCGAGCGAGCGAAGCAGGATGACAGCGCCGAACGTGCTCCAGCTCTCGCCGGCGATGTTGCCTCGCGGAAGCTCGCGCAGCTGGCGATCAACGGCCGCGCACACGGCATCCGCAAAGCCGGCATTGTCGGTCATCAGGATGGATTGCGCGGCAACGTCGTGCTCGGCCTGGGCGAGCAGATCTGCAGCGATCCATTCGGGATCGTTCTCCCGGTCGGCGATAATCAGCACCTCGGACGGCCCCGCGATGGAATCGATGCCGACCCTGCCGAACACCTGGCGCTTGGCTGCCGCCACGTAGGCGTTTCCAGGCCCTACGATCTTAACCACCGGCCGGATGGTCTCCGTTCCGTAAGCGAGCGCGGCAATGGCCTGCGCGCCGCCGACGCGGTAGACCTCGCTCACCCCGGCGATGCGGGCAGCCGCAAGCACGAGCGGATTGAGCTCGCCCGAGGGCGACGGCACGGTCATGACGATTCGTGGAACACCGGCCACCTGGGCCGGTACGGCGTTCATCAGCACCGAGCTCGGATAGGACGCAAGACCGCCTGGAACGTAGAGGCCCACCGACTCGACGGCCGTCCAGCGGTGGCCCAGCTCGGCGCCTATGGCATCGGTGAAGCGCGCATCCTCCGGACGCTGCCGTTCGTGGTAGGCGCGGATACGATCATGCGCGAGCTGCAGAGCCGCAATCACGTCAGGGTCCGACTCGCGGTGTGCCTGCGCGATCTCGTCATCGCTGATGCGCAGCGTTTCGGGGGTCAGCTCCAGGCGATCGAATTTCCGGGTCAGCTCGATCAGAGCCTGGTCCCCCCGTGCAATGACATCGGCAATGATTTGCCTTACAGCCGTATCGACCTCGGGCGCGCTCTCGCGCTTCATGGCAAGCAGCGCCAAAAACCTCGCCTCGAAGTCCGGGTCGGCGGTATTCAGCCTTTGCGGCATTCGGCCTTTACCGCCCCTCGGCGGTCTCCCTCCAATCAGCCTTCGGAGACGGTCTCCACGTCCGGGTGCTGCGGACGGCGCGCGGTCTTCCAGGCCGCCCCGAGGTCGCGCATCTCCGCCTCGATGCACTCCACCTTTAGCCGGACCGCCGGACCGCCGGCAAAAAAGAGCGTGATATACCCGCCCGGCGGCTCTGTCTCCTCGAACTGTATGGCCAGCAGCTCGAGGACCTGCCGCTTGGATTTGAGGTCCAGCCCCTGGCATTTTGCCTCGAGCACGCGCTCGAACCGCAGTCCTGTGCGGCGGCGCTCCAGGCTCGGCTCGCGACCATGGGCGCCCGTCGCAGACGCCCAGTCGAAACGGTTTGTGATGGCGGCAAACCGGTGCTCGGCCGGCCGGTAGGCCATATCGCCGACTTGAAGGACCGCATCCTGAAGATGCGCCGAGATCACTTTGAGATCCTCGGCATCGAAAGCCACCAGCTTGAGATCGCCCATTGGTTCAGTTCCTGCACTTTGCGGGCGATACGCACGAAAGGCCCGCATGGGCGAGAGATAGCGGCGGTGCGGTCTGCCTGCAATGGGTGGGACGATTGTACCAGCCCGGCAGCCGCCGCTGGGTGCGAAGGACTACCAGCGTGGGTTGATTCCGAAACTCAATCTCAAACTTTGCCGCGCCCTGGCGAACCCCGAACCGGGATAATCGGGACTCTAGCTGCTGATCCGCTCGATCTCCGCCCCGCAGGCCGACAGCTTCTGCTCCAGCCGTTCGAAGCCGCGATCGAGATGGTAGACGCGGTTGATGGTCGTTTCGCCCTCGGCCATGAGGCCGGCAATCACCAGCGAGACGGATGCCCGCAGGTCGGTCGCCATCACCTGGGCCCCTCGAAGGCTCTTCACGCCGCGAACCGTGGCCGTATCGCCGTGGAGCTGGATGTCGGCTCCCAGCCGCACCAGCTCCTGCACGTGCATGAAGCGGTTCTCGAAGATCGTCTCGCGGATGACGCTCGTGCCTCGCGCCGTCGTCGTCAGCGCCATGAGTTGCGCCTGCAGGTCGGTCGGGAAGCCCGGGAAGGGCTGCGTTTCGATCGTGACAGGCTCGTTGTGAGCGCCGTTGCGCGACACACGGATACCGCCGTCCGATGCCGAAACCGTAGCGCCAGTTCGCTCCAGCGTCTGCAAGGCGGTGGCCAGGAGCTCGGGACGGGCCCCTTCGAGGAAGAGCTCGCCTCCGGTCGCCGCGACGGCGAAGGCATAGGTGCCGGTTTCGATCCTGTCGGGCAGCACGTGATGAACGGCGCCCTCGAGCCGATCGCGACCCTGGATCCTCAGCGTCGAGCTGCCGATGCCCTCGATCTGCGCGCCCATTTTCACGAGGCAGCTCGCCACATCGGCGACCTCCGGCTCGCGCGCCGCATTCTCTATGACGGTCTCCCCCTTGGCCAATGCGGCGGCCATCATCACGTTGTGAGTCGCGCCGACCGATACCTTGGGGAAGATGATCCTGTTGCCCCGGAGCCCCTTGGGCGCGCGCGCGACGACGTAGCCGCCGTCGATGTCAATCTCGGCGCCCAGCGCCTTGAGCCCCATCAGGTGCAGGTCGACGGGGCGCGTGCCGATGGCACAGCCGCCGGGCATCGAGACCTTCGCCTCGCCCATGCGGGCCAGCAGCGGACCCAGGACCCAGAAGCTCGCCCGCATCCGGCTCACCATCTCGTAGGGCGCGGTGGTATCGACGATATCGCGCGCCGTGAGATGGAAGGTTTCGCCTGTGTTCTGCCCGGCGCCTGCCCGCTTGCCATCCACCGAGTGGTCGACCCCGTGATTGCGCAGGATGCGCGCCAGAAGGTTCACGTCGGCGAGATTGGGCACGTTCTTGAGCGTCAGGCGGTCCTGCGTCAGCAGGCTCGCGATCATCAGCGGCAGAGCGGCATTCTTGGCGCCCGAGATGGGGATGGTGCCCTGGAGGCGACGGCCACCAACGATCCTGATGCGGTCCATGAACTTTCCGTGCGTGATACGTGAGCCGAA
>DASVDU010000058.1:0-11169 GCA_036380915.1 Hyphomicrobiaceae bacterium
CCCAATCACGACAGTCGGCTTATTCTTGTCGCAACCAATACCGGCTTTGCGCCGATCTGGTCGATTGCCGTCGCTGCGCTGCGCGAGAACCCGCATCGCATGATGATGATCATCGCTGGCGGCCGCACTGTCGAGTCTCTCTACATGGCTCCCGCTCTCGTGCAATTAGCCCGCTTTCCGAATGTGCTCGTCATACCTGTCTGCAGCACGCCGCAAACCGTGAGCAGCGCAGTGCAGTTGGGCCGACCGACCGACTTTCTGCCGAACCTGCTGCCGAGTGACGTGCTCTACGTCTGTGGCGCGCCAAGGATGGTCGATTCGGTCAAGATGATCGCGGCCCGCGCCGGCGCGACCTGCTATACGGATCCATTCCTGCCGAGCAACGACGATAAGGTCGCGGAGAGCGTCCTCATTCGCGCTACGGGGTGGCTCGCTGAAACCAGCCGGCAGATTGGTCGAATAGCTCTTGATCGCAACCGCAACCGGCCGCAACGACCGATTCAGGCGTATAGGGCGGCTGAAGCAAGTGTGAGAAGTGAATATCGTTCTGAGCGTGCTTAACCGACCGATGGGAACTAGGGGTCGGCGCCCCCATTGGCCTTTTGTGCTTTGTTTCTGCGGCGTTCTGACGATCTTCGGCCTTGGCGCCGGCGGCTCAGTCGCGTCCGATCCCGCCAAGATCGTCGGTCCGAATGCCTGTGCCGAATGTCATAAGCAGGAGGCCGCGGCCTGGAAGGAAACGCATCATTTCAAGACCTTTCGCGAGATGCCGCGCCGGAAGGAAGCAAACGAAATCGCCAAAAGGATGGGCGTCCAGCGCATACGATCGGAGAGTTTGTGCCTGAGCTGCCATTACACGGTGCAGCAAAAGGGAAGCAACAAGCAGCCAATTGCCGGTATCTCCTGCGAGTCTTGCCACGGTGCCGGTGAGGACTGGATCAAGGTCCACAGCCAGTTCAGTGGCAAAACCGAAACCACCGAGACAAAGGCCGAAAAGGCGGCGCGTTGGAAGCTTGCTGAGTCCAAGGGAATGATCAGGCCGTCCTCAATCTATCAGCTGGCGAAGAACTGCTACGGCTGCCACGTCGTGCCGCAAGAGGATCTTGTGAATAAGGGTGGTCATCCTGCCGGCAGCCCCTTCGAGCTCGTGTCCTGGTCGCAGGGCGAGGTACGACACAATACTTGGCACTCAAAAGGCAAAAAAAATGTGCCCGCCAGCCCAGCACGCAAGAGAATGCTCTATCTGGTCGGTCTCGGCGTCGAGCTCGAGACCGGGCTCCGCGCGGTCGCTCGTGCGACGGACAGAAAATTCTACGCCTTCGAAATGGCGAGGCGTGTCGACCGCGCGCGCAGGCAGCTCGCCGCCGCGGCGAAAGCGGTGCCAGGCGTGCCGGAAATTGCCAAGATGGTCGATTACGCTTATTCGGCCGGGCTGAAGCTGAATAACGAGCGCTACCTGACGGCTGCCGCCGACGGTGTATCCAAGCTCCTCATGAGCATTATCGAGAAGTATGACGGCAGCACGATGGCTGGGCTCGACAGCCTCATTCCCGGACCAGACCAGTTCAAGGGAACCGCGAAAGGAGTCGGCGCGACCAACTGATGCCGACCGGTGGCAGAGATGGCAACCTGACAGGCTCGATCGGGAAAGACCTACAGCAATGGATGATTTCGGGGGGCCGCCGTGAGATTGGCGGCGCGGCGTACGTCTGGCGCTTCGATCGCCGGGCGCGGTTGGGGCACGGCGAGAACTTTCACCAGTAAGACGGTCCAGGGCTTTCTGATAGCGGCGCTTTCCGGCGGCTTCTTCTGGCTTGTTTGGATCTATGGCAACGGGCTCCGCGACCCACGTTATCTCGATGGTTGGGTGCTGGCCGGCGGCATGAGCTTGCAGCTCTATTTCCACATCGCCATTAAGACGACCAGTCTGTCGCCGAAATCCGCCATGTGCTGGCGCAAGGTCCATATTTTTCTTGGCTATTTACTCATCGCCGCGTTTCTTGCGCATTCGGATTTCTCGCTGCCGGATACCGGCTTCGAATGGGCGCTGTGGGTGGCATTCGTGCTGGTGTCGCTGAGCGGGATTTTCGGCGTTTATCTCGCCTGGTCGCTGCGGGCCAAGCACGCGATCGACGAGAGCATCAGCTATGATCGCATTCCCGCCCGCAGGGCCGAGCTGGCGCGGGATGTCCACGCGGCCGTTACCAGTCCTACTCCGGATGCGAACCTGATCGCCTTGCCGACGCCGCCCTACGATGCCTGGATCGGGGATCTTTACACCACACACCTGCGGGATTTCTTCCAAGGGCCGCGTAATTTTGCGGCCCACCTCATCGGCTCGCAGCGCCCGCTCAAGCAGCTGACTGACGAGATCGATAAGCTGTCACGCTACGTCGACCATAAGGGCCAGGAAAAGCTCGCTGTCATCAAGAGCCTGGTAGTCGAAAAAGACCGGCTTGATTTCGCACGTGTCCATCTCGGGCTCACCAGAGGTTGGCTGTTCGTGCATGTGCCTGCCACTTATGGGCTGGTCGTGCTGACCGTGCTGCATGTGCTCGTCGCCTACGCCTTTTCGTCGGGGGCTTGGTGATGCGGAAGCCAGCACCGACCGGATCGGTCAAGCCAAAGGCCGACAGACCCACGCCCCCAGGCTCCTGGCGCGACCGTATCGCAATTTTGCTGGCGGTCGTGACTATTCTCTGCGTCGGTTCCGCTTTCCTTCTTTCCAGGGATACGCAATTCCTGATGCCGGGTCCGCTGGCCAGCGTTCATGGTGCAATCGAGAAGTGCGACGTTTGCCATACAAAAAGCGGCAGCGGCAGATTGAGCTGGGCCCACGGCCTCATCGCCGGCGATCCGCTTGCCGACAGCAAGGCCTGCCTCACCTGCCACAAGTTGCCCGACACTGCCTTCAACGCGCACAGCGCCTCGCCCGAGGTGCTCGAGCAAAGCACCGCGCGGCTGACCAAGATCGCCTCGAAGACGCCCGTGCCGCACGCCGCCCGCGCGCAGAGCATCGCCTTCCCCACTGACGGCATCGTCGCACGCGATCTTTATTGCGCAACCTGCCACCAGGAGCACAAAGGCGCCAATTTCGATCTGAACAAGATCACCAACGAGCAATGCCAATCCTGCCACGTCGTAAAGTTCGACAGCTTCGACGGCCACCATCCGAAATTCGAAAATTATCCATTCAAGCGGCGCACACCAATCATCTATGACCATGCCGGCCACTTCGAGAAGCATTTCCCGGAAATGGCACAGAAGGATCCGGCAAAGCGCATCCCTGCTACCTGTTCGACTTGTCACAACAGCCGCCAGGACAGGCGGATTATGGCCGTGGCGCCGTTCGAGCAGACCTGCAGCGCCTGCCATCTCGACCAGATCACCGGCAAGGAACGGGTCAGCGGCCCGAAAGGCATCGCCTTCCTGAGCCTGCCCGGCCTCGACCTGCAGACATTGAAGAATAAGAACGCCTCAATCGGAGAATGGCCGCAGGACTCCGAAGCCGAGCTCGCACCATTCATGAAAGTCATGATAAGCCGCAATGAGCGCGGCCGTGCCCTGATCAAAGCTGTAGAAGACCTGAACCTGCAGGACCTGAGCGGTGCAAACGACAACCAGATCAAGGCTGTGACCGATCTGGTCTGGGAGATCAAGGGGCTCTTCTATGCTCTGATCAAAGGAAAAGCGTCCGATGTTCTAGCCGACCTCAATATCACCGGCGGCAGGGCGAAGCTGAGCGCGAATCTTGTCGCCGATCTGACCGCCAGCATCCCGCGCGATGTCGTCGCCGGTGCACAGGAGCAGTGGCTGCCCAATCTCGCGGCGGAAATGGCTAAGGGACCAGCAGCAGCCAGCACAGTTCAACAGGCTGAAGGAGCAACGGGAGAAACCAACGCCACAAGCACGCAGGCCGACAGCAACCAGGAATCGCTCTCCACAGAAAGCCCAAATTCCGCGGCGGCGGCGGCAGAGAGCGGGGGTGAAACCGAGAGTCCCGATAAAGTTTCCGTTTCCGATACGGATGCAGCAAGCTCCGGACTCGCTTCCGAATCCGACGGTAGCGGAGCGGCCGCCGTCGCGCCAAGACGCAATCCGCAAGCCTGCCTCGTGGCCGTTTTCGGCCAATGCCTGGTGACCAAGGAATCGGAGAATACTGGCAATCGAATTCGAACGAATACCGTGACGTTCAGACAAGACGGAGTCGAGAAAAGGTCCTTCGCCGGAGAGCCGCCTCCTCCGATGCGCGCAGGACTCAAGCAGATCGCGCAGGCAGCTCCGTCAGAAGCACCTTCCGCCGGCGAGCCGCCCCGGAAGAAGGCGGCGGACCAAACCGACGATCTCCTCTATCCCACCGAGGAAGAGCTCCGGGCGATGAAAGCCAGGGGAAGGAACGTCGGAAATGCAGCCCAGCCTCAGGGAGTACCCGGAAAAGCCAATGCCCCAAACGCCAAGCCAGCGGGCTCGACCCCCAGCGCTGGCGCCGTCACGCCGGTGATCAGCATCGAAAGCAACATAGATCCGGAGAGCTGGGCCGAATATGGCGGCTGGTATCGGCAGGATTACGCCATTTATTACCGTCCCACGGGCCACAAGGATAAATTCATCTACTCCTGGCTGTTTCTCACGGGCCCCCAGGCGCCGAAAGGAGACAACAGCCCCGCGGCGGCGGTCTTCGATTATCTGACGAGCAAGGACGCTCAAGGGTCATGCACGAAATGTCACAGTGTCGATGACATCCCTGGCAAAGGGCGTGTCGTCAATTTCTCCCCACCCTCGATCGAGAGCAAGCAGGGCCGCTTCACAAAATTCGTCCATGAGCCGCATTTCGGCGCCCTGGAAAACAGGAATAGCGGTTGCCTGACCTGCCATAACCTCGAGAAGGGTCGCCCTTATCTGAAAAGCTACGAACAGGGAGATCCGCAAACTTTCGCATCCAATTTCGGTGCAGTGAAAAAAGAGCTCTGCCAGACCTGCCATACCAGCAACATGGCGCGTCAGGACTGCCTGCTGTGCCACAAGTATCATGTGGATGACGTCATCACGCCGATCATTGAGACGAAGATCCCAGCTCGTTAATGTTTGATGCAGCCGCCTTTTCTGGCGGCCGCATTTTTCTTGATAGGCTTGAGGGAGAGATGTCCCACCTCGCGCAAATGGCGGCGCCTAACCCAGTCGTCAGCCGCTGTTGAGCATCTTCACAGCTTCATCAAACCGGCCATCCCGCTCCGCCCAGCGTAGAAAGCCTACGCGCTCTACCAATATCTCCTTGGGCGTCGGCTGGTGCTGAGAAAGGCTTATCACCTCGTCAATGTACTGGCGGAGCGGCATGTAGCCTTCCCGTGTCGCCTGGCCGGGTGTCAGATCTGTCTGAACAGCAGGCGGTGCGAGCTCGATGACCTCGATCTTGCCTTCCAGTTGCTCGCGCAGTGACACCGTGTAGGAATGCAGTGCAGCTTTGGTGGCGCTGTAGGTAGGTGCGCGACTGAGCGGTACGAACGCCAGGCCTGACGTTACGTTGACGATCGCGGCACTTGGCTGAACGGCGAGGTGCTCGATCAGGGCGTTCGTGAGACGGATCGGTCCCAGCAGATTGGTGACGACCATCTGCTCTGCATCGCGTAGCTCCCGTGCTCGGGTCAGCTCCTCGAAACGCATGACGCCGGCATTGTTGATCAGAACGTTGAGCGACGGATGCTTACTCATCACGTGCTTGGCGAATGCCCTGATTGTTTCCGGGTTTTCCATATCGAGGGCGATGGCATGCATCCGATCCCGGCCGGCGATCGTCTCCTCGAGCGCCTCTTTGCGGCGACCGGCAACGATCACCTCGTTTCCAAGATCGTTGAACCGCAACGCCAGCTCCCGACCGATGCCGGAGCCGCCGCCGGTGATGAGAATCGTGTTCTCTGTCAATTTCATTGTGATGTATCCCATCTGTTGCACGGCGTCAGACGATGCCGCCGTTGGCGAAGACTGTTTGCCCGTTGATCCAGGCGCAGTCGGCACTGCATAGCGCGGCGATGACATCGGCGATCTCGGAGGGCTCGCCCAGGCGCTTATGCGGCGTGCGCGCAGCGAAGCCAGCGATCTGCTCAGGCGTTTTGCCATCCGTGAATAGAGTGGTGTTCACGACGCCTGGGGCGATCGCATTTACAGAAATCAGGCGCCCCTCGAGCTCTTTCGCGAGAATGTTCGCAAAAAGCTCTTGTGCCGCCTTGGTAGCTGCATAGGGGCCGTACGTTGGGGTGCGCAGCTGTGTGATGCTCGACGAAAGCGCGATGATGCGGCCGCCGTCGCGTACCCGCCGGGCGGCCTCGCGCAAGACGTAGAAGCTACCTTTCTGGTTGACATCGACCATCCGGCTGAAGTCGGCATCGGACATGTCGCGGAACGGCGCGAGACGCATGATCCCAGCATTGCTTACCACCACATCGACGCCGCCGAATGCCCGCTCAGTCTCATCGAACAGACGCTTCACGGCACTCGGATCACTAACGTCCGCTTGTACCCAGATCGCGCGCCCAGCGGCCGCCTCGATCTCTTTGACGACTCCCGCTGCGAGTTCGCGGTTCTTCTCACAGTTGACGGTCACGGAATAGCCGTCCTGGGCCAAGCGCTTGGCCGTGGCAGCGCCGATGCCTCTTGACGAGCCGGTCACGAGTGCGACCCTGCCGTTCGTCGCCGGCGTCTTGCCCCCTGGTTGGGCAGTAGCGCTGCCTGCTGCAAATGCCGCCGACGTCAACGCCAAGCTTGTCAGAACGGTCCGTCTCGGAATTTCGATTTTTCCTGTCATCGTGCCATCCCTTGTTTTCGAGGAACAATGTTCGGTCGGCACGCTTCATATCGGTGGCGCCAGGTGCGCGCTTGCCAAAAGCTATGCAAAACTTGCCTGATCCTGCTGGCCACGTGATCATTGCCGCCCCGTGTGCTAAGTTTGGGCGAAGTCAAGGAGAGAGACCGTGCAGTCGCTCAAACACGCCGTCCGCACCTATGCCGCCCGACATGCCAATGGTGATGGGTTGGCACTGACGCCAGTACCGGGCCTGAGGATGATGTCTGTCGGGACGCCCCGCGGCGACCTGCATTCCGTCTATCGGCCGCTGGTTTGTCTCATCTTGCAAGGCGCCAAGCGCATGACTGTCGGAACGGAGGAGCGCGTCTTCTCCGCGGGGCAATCCGTGATCGTGGGCGCTGATATGCCGGTGATCGGCCGCATCGTGGAGGCGAGCCCGGACGAGCCTTATCTCGCGATTGCCGTCGAACTGGAAATGGCGGTTTTGCGCGAAATCGCAGTACAGCTCGGAGATCTGCCCGCGGGAGGCTGCCCTGAAACGCGCGTTTTGTTCGCCGAGGATACCACTGCCCAAGTTTTGGATTGCGCGGCGCGGCTGATGGGCCTTGTGGATCGACCCGAGGCCATACCAGTTCTACGACCCGGTATTATTCGTGAGCTGCATTACTGGCTGCTTGCAGGACAGCACGGCGCCGCGTTGCGCTCGCTTGCAGCCCCGGACAGCAACGTGAGCCGTCTCGCCGCGGCCGTTGCGATCCTCCGGGAGGATTATCGATCGCGGCTTCCCGTCGAGCGCCTGGCGGCAGCGGCAGCGATGAGCGTCACTGCCTTTCACAAGCACTTCAAGCACATGACCTCACTAACCCCCGGACAATATCAAAAGCGCCTTCGCCTCATCGAGGCCAGGCGCTTGATGTTGGACGAAGGTTTTTCAGCGAGCAGCGCTGCATTCGAGGTGGGTTACGAAAGTGTCTCGCAATTCACTCGCGAATATGCTCGCCTCTTCAAGGCGCCGCCAAAGCGCGACATCCTGCGCGCGCGATCAAAGCCAAGCACGGTCGGAGACAGAGTGCAGGAGAGCAAACTGGCGAGACCCATGTAATGTGGTGCTTGCAGCTGCCGCCGGATGTGAATTTCGGAGTACGCCCGATATTCTGCTCACATTCAGGAGCTGTTTTTGAGATCGACTGTCCCGATCTCAATTAAGCAATTTGATCCGTTCAAAACGCGCTTACTTTTCGAGTTCTCACGAAATAGTGAACTCCCCACTGTCATGATAATGCTGCCATAATAGGTACTGATTGAGGTCACGGGCTGCCTTGCAATCATTCGCTAGAGTTGGAACTTGGCTCACGGTAACCGCGACGCGAAACTTGATTGCCCTCTGACCCGCTGGGATCGGCGTTCTCTCCAAACAACTGGGAGGAACACATGACATTCAAGCTGAACGTGAATGGCACCACCTACGATGTGGATGTCGAGCCCGAGACGCCGCTGCTCTGGGTTCTGCGGGACACGATCGGCCTGACCGGCACCAAGTTCGGCTGCGGCATTGCCCAATGCGGCGCATGCACCGTCCACGTCGACGGGGAGGCCGTCAAATCGTGCAGCATTCCGGTGGACAGTGTCGTCGGCACCATGATCACCACGATCGAGGGCCTTTCCGAAGACAGCAGCCATCCGGTGCAGCGGGCCTGGATCGAGCATACCGTGCCGCAATGCGGCTACTGCCAGTCGGGCCAGATCATGGCGGCGGCCGCACTTTTGCGGCGCACTCCCAATCCCACCGACAAAGAAATCGACGAAGCGATGGCTGGCAATCTTTGCCGTTGCGGAACCTACCTGCGCATCCGGCGCGCGATTCATCGCGCTGCGGAGCTCTCGCAAGCCTGAGGGAGGACGCCATGGCCGTACTCGAGACCAACATTTCGCGGCGCACGCTGATCCGCTCGATGCTCGCTACCGGGGGCGGCATGATCCTCGGCTTTCACGTTCCTGGCGTCGAGGCGGCCGTCGTCGCGCCGAAACCCTGGACGGGTCCGACGGACGGGATCGAGATCAACGCCTGGCTGACCATCGGCGCCGACGGCACCGTGACCATCCGCGTGCCGCACACGGAACAGGGTCAGGGCGCCCTCACCTCCGTTTCCATGATGGTCGCCGAAGAGCTCGACGTGCCGTGGGAAAGCGTGCACGCCGTGTTCGCGGACATGAACCGTCACGTCAATCGCGGCCGGGAATATATCGTCACCACGACGCATGGCTCGCAGCTCGTCCGCATGCAGCGTCGCCATATCAGCCAGGCCGGGGCGTCTGCCCGCGAGCGACTGAAGCAGGCCGCGGCCGAGGCATGGGGTATCGACCGCTCGGAGGTGACAGCCCGCCAGGGCATCCTCACGGCCGGTGACCGCCGCGCCACTTACGCGGAGTTTGCGAGCGCCGCGGCGACGGTGACGCTGGATCAAGAGCCGGACATCAAGGCGCCCGGCGAGTGGTGGCTGCTCGGGACCGAGGTTGCGCGACTCGACGTTCCGGTGAAGGTGAATGGCAGCGCTCATTACGCCATCGACACGCGTCTGGACGGCATGGTCTATGCTGCGGTCAAGAGCTGCCCCGTCCCCTGGGGGCGCCTTATCAGCTATGATGCCGAGGCGGCGAAAAAGCGTCCTGGCGTTGTCGCCGTGATGGAGTTCCGGGCCGAAAAGGGCCGAACCGGACCAAACCATCTGCAGGATGGAATTGCGGTCGTCGCCGACAGTTGGTACCGCGCGAAGACGGCGCTCGACCTCGTCTCGATCGAATGGAATTTCGGATCCGAAGGCCAGGTCAGCGACGAAACTCAGGCCGCGGAAGCGAAGAGACTCTGGGAAGAGGCCGGCGAGGTCAGCGGCCACAAAGGCGACGATGCGCTGAAAATTATTGCTGCATCGGATCGGGTCATCAGTGCGGAGTACCATCGCCCTTACGAGACACATGCGCGCATGGAGCCGATCAACGCCACCGTGAGCGTGACCGACGAGCGCGTCGATGTCTGGTCGCCGACGCAGGACCAGGCGGCAGCCCTCCGGATCGTTGCCGATCAACTCGGCCGCGATACGAAGGATGTCCACGTGCACACCGTCTTCATCGGCGGCGCGTTCGGCGGCAATGGCGGCGGCAACACGGCCGTAACGCGACAGGCTGCGGTGATTTCCGACAAGCTCCGCAGGCCGGTCAAGGTCATCTGGTCGCGTGAAGAGGACATTGCCCAGGACAAGCAGCGGCCGCCACATTATACGAAACTTTCAGCCGCTATTGGGGAAAATGGGCTTCCCGCCGCAATCTTCTCGCGTGCTGTCTGGTTCACCTTTCAGGGTGTGTCGCGACACGGGCCGGCCACGGCGGACTATGCCATCAGCACCATGCCCTATCGCATCCCGAACCGGCGGCATGAGCGCCACAACGTGGCCGCTCACATTCCGACGGCAACGCATCGTGCTCCGGGCGCCAACCAGAACGGCTTCATCATCGAGCAGTTTGTGGACGAGATGGCGCTGGCCGGGGGATGGGATCCGCTCGAGTGGCGCCTCGAAATGACCAAGGGGCTCGAACCCTGGCAGAGGGTCCTCCTCAAGCTGAAGGAGGTCTCCGGCTTCAGGACCGATCTGCCGCGCGGTGAAGGAATGGGAATCGCCGTGGTCGAGGACCATGGTTCCTATTGCGGCGCCTGCGCGACGGTTTCGGTGAGCCGGAACGGGGCGCTGCGGGTCGAGAAGATCGTGCTCGTGATGAACAGCGGCTACATCATCAACCCGCTGAACTGCGCAGAGCAGATGGAGGGCGCCGCGTGTTGGGAGCTGAGCCACGCGCTCTATGGCGGGCTGCGGCTGCAAAACGGCAGATTCACCAACCTGAACTTCGACAACTACAATCTGATGCGGATCGACCAGATGCCTGAGGTTGAGACGCACTTCGCGTTGTCGGAGGATGGCTGGTGGGGTGGCGTCGCCGAGCCGGGCGGCCCTCCAACCGCGCCGGCGGTCGCGAATGCGATCTACTTCGCGACCGGCAAACGCATCCGTTCGACGCCGATCGTGAAGCACGATCTGAGTTGGTCGTGAGCTGAGAGGAGCGGTTCGGGGCGGAGAGGCATCTCAGGATTTTGCCGCGTACCGACGCATCATCAATGCGGTGAGGCACCAGAGCACGACGCCGATCGCAAGGAGAACCCCGGCGATCGCGTACTGCACCGGGTCGCGACTGGTCCATGGCCCTACCAGGAAGGCACACGAGATCGCGCCGAGGACCGGCAGAATGGTCGGCGTCTCGAAGTGGTCGTGGTCGACAACATCCTTCCGAAGCACAAGAACCGCAATGTTCACGATCGTGAA
>DASVDU010000059.1:0-7073 GCA_036380915.1 Hyphomicrobiaceae bacterium
TCAGCTCCGCGCCGCGAGACCGCCGAAGCCGGACTCGCTGGCTGCCGCCCAGATCGCAAGCACGCAAACGACGAGGCCGGTTACGATCTGGTTCCAGAGGGCAGCCTGCAGCGCGTCATACGCCAACACCCACGGCGACACGATCAGCCACGCGCCAATGGCCAGGCTGACCCAGTGCTCCCACTTCTGCTGCGCAAAGAATGCGATTGCAGCCAGGGCAGCGATCGCGGCACCGAAGATGTAGACATTCCACGCTGCGGTCGCCTCACCGGCGTATCCGAGCACCCAAGGCGACGCTACGAGCCACAGCCCCAGGAGGAAGTTGGCCACATCAGGCCAGCGATTTGTGAGCTTCTCGACGAAGTTGCTCATGTCACGTTTCTCCTCTCTGCGCTTCAGCAACGTGATCCGCGCGGGGGCGGACCCATCCGCCGCCGCGCGGGGATGAGCTCACGGCATGAGAACCGCGATGATGAAGGCCAGGCTCAGGAGCAGCATGTTGAGTGCCCAGAGCCTGGACAGGGTACGCCTCCCGACACGCATTCGGACCTCCTTCTCACCACGGTGGTGCGGAGATGGCAGTCCGACGAGCGGGATCAGGACGCCTTGATCGGAATTCGGCGCACAGCCTTCTGCATCTCGATGGGCTTCGGGATGCGGATGGTCAGCACGCCCTTCTCATATTTGGCCTCGACGTCCTGGTCGTCCACCTGGAACGGCAGACGCACGGATCGAGAGAAGGAGCCGTAGCGGCGCTCCATGTAGTAGGCCCCGCCGTTCCTCTCCTCGTGCTCGGCCTTCTTCTCACCCTTGATCGTGAGGAGATCGCCGGCGAGCGAGACGTCGAGATCCTTCTCATCCAGACCGGGGATCTCGGCCGTGATGACGAGCTCCTTATCGTTATCGGCGATGTCGACGACAGGGCGCGGGCTTAGGCCGGCACCATCGCCAAAGCTGCCGAACCCGTTGAAGAACTCGTCGAAGATGCGGTCGACCTCACGACGCAGCGAGAACATCGGATCGAAGAAATCGTCCCGCCGAGCCATGGACTGAGATTTCGACCGCCAAGGGATCAGAGAACCGAAGTTCATCTTGCACCTCCATATTTCCTGATGCTTCCCCACGTTGCAGACACCCTGTCGGCCCGCTCGGAGCCGTGAGGGCTTGCTGGCGCGGGTGCGCTCCCGCACCGGTTAGGCGGCGGCTGCTTCCGCAGACCCCTCCAGCTTCTTGTGCTCGATCTGGGTGATCGTGCCGGCCGTGATCTCGATCTTGCGCGGCTTCAGTTCCTCTGGAAGCTCACGCTTCAGGTCGATGATCAGCAGGCCATCGCCCATCGTGGCGCCCTCGACCTCGATGTAGTCCGCCAGGTCGAAGTGACGCTCGAAGCTGCGGGCCGCGATGCCGCGATGCAGGTATGTGCGTTCGGTCCTGTCCTTGAGCTGACCGCGAACCGTCAGCCGGTTGCGTTCTGCGATGACGGAAATGTCATCCTTGCTGAATCCAGCCACGGCCATGACGATGCGGTACTTGTCCTCGCCACACTTCTCGATGTTGTAGGGAGGATAACCGCTCTCTTCGCGCTGCATGGCATGGCTGAGCAGCATCGAGACGCGGTCGAAACCGACCGTGGATCGGTAGAGGGGAGTGAAGTCCAGTGTTGCCATAGCCATCCTCCTTTCGAAGCGACAACCACGGAAATCACGGGAACGGGCTCCCAAATGGGCTGCCCGATAAGCGATCTAGGTCGCGATGCCCTGGATTCAAGAGGTGTACGGAATACGTTGGTGCGCAGTCCAGTCCTGCGCGCTGGCCTCAGTCGGTCAGGCCGTGGCAAGCTGCCGCATGCCGTCAGCCCATTCGAGCCATGTGCGAATGCGCGCTTCCGGGTCCGGATGGGTGAAGAAGTCGGTGATGACGGAGGCAGACTGGGCACCCGCTTCGATGACGCTCGAGGCCCGTTCCGGCGTGATGCCGCCAATGGCCACGAGCGGCAGTGCGCCAATGCGCGCCTTCCACTCGCGGATGCGGTCGAGCCCCTGGGGGGCGTACCTCATGACCTTGAGCTTCGTTTCCCAGATGGGACCGAGAGCTACATAGTCGGGCTCGGCTGCCAGCGCAGTCTCGAGCTCCTCGGGGGTGTGGGTAGAAATGCCGATCTTGATCTTATGTGCCTTGAGCGTCGGCACGTCGGCGCCGGCCAAGTCCTCCTGGCCGAGGTGGACGTAGTCGGCGCCCGCGTCTATCGCCTCGCGCCAGTAGTCGTTCACGATCAGCTGGCAGCCGTGGCGGGTGCAGAGTTCGAGGCCTTCGAGGATCTGCCGCCGGATCTCGTCCGGGCTCGCGTTCTTGATGCGAAGCTGTACGGTTCGCACCCCGAGCGGGACGATGCGCTTCAACCAGCCGACGTCCGGTACGATCGGATAGAAAACGTCGAGTTTGCCGGCTGCGTCAGCGGCAGAAGCGGTCATCGCCTCCCCCCGAAATCGAAAAACGGCGTGCCGGCCACCGGGGTGGACGGCTCGGCCATGTCGCGCACTTCCATCAGGCCCGCTTCGAAAGCCATCCGGCCGGCCTCGATGGCTGCAGCAAAGGCCTTCGCCATCAGGACGGGATCGCCGGCCTTCGAGACGGCCGTGTTGAGCAGCACTGCGTCGTACCCCATCTCCATGGCCTCGCTCGCGTGCGAGGGGGCGCCGATGCCGGCGTCGATGATCAGCGGCACGCCAGGGAAGTAATTGCGCAGCGTTTTCAATGCGTACTTGTTGTTGAGCCCGCGACCGGTGCCGATGGGCGCCCCCCAGGGCATCAGAACCTCGCAGCCGGCGGCCATCAAGCGCTCGGCGGCGCCGAGGTCCTCGGTCGTGTACGGGAAAATCTTGAACCCGTCCTCGGCAAGAACGCGCGCTGCTTCGACCAGGCCGAACAGGTCCGGCTGTAGCGTGTCGTCGTTGGCGATGACCTCCAGCTTCACCCAATCGGTCTCGAACAGCTCGCGCGCCATCTGCGCGGTGGTGATGGCCTCCTTAGGCGTCCGGCAGCCGGCCGTGTTGGGCAGCACGCGCACGCCAAGCTCGCGGATCAGCTCCCAGAACCGCTGCCCGGTCCTGCCGCCGGCAGTCTCGCGCCTGACGGAAACCGTCACGATCTCAGTGCGCGACGCCTTCACCGCGTCCGCCAGGATCTGCGGCGACGGGTAATGTGCCGTGCCGAGCAGCAGTCGCGAGCCGATGCTGGTTCCGTAGACCTTCAGCGGCGCGGCCGCACGTGACTGTTGGATGTCGATAGCGTTCATCTGTCCTCAGCCGCCCTGACGCGGCGATACGATCTCGATCCGGTCCCCATGCGCAAGCTGCCGGCCGGCCCTCGCGCGCTCGGGCACGAATTCCCCGTTGACCGCGGTTGCAATACGTGTGTCGGCAAATCCGGCCTCGATCACGAGCTCGGCAAGCGTGCGTGCTTCAGTTGCGAGTGGCTCGCCGTTGACGAAGACGTTCAGGCGCGAACCGGCATCGGACTGCAAATCCATGATGGTCACAAAGATTCTACCGGATACCCGACACATCGCCCCGAAGGGCGCCGATTGCAAGGGCCGCTTGCCTCATTGTCGCTTGTCCTATTGAAGTGCGATGCGTCCCGAAGCGCAAGTCCGCCAAGAGCGCATCTGTATTGTCTCCCGAGCCGTTCCGGCCGATGTTGACGGCTTCACCAAGGGAGGATTCGACCATGAGTCTCGATCGCTTCAGCCTGAAGGGCCGGTGCGCGCTCATCACCGGATCAAGCCAGGGTATCGGGTATGCGATTGCGAATGGTCTTGCCACAGCCGGTGCGACGGTGGTCCTGAACGGGCGGGATCAGGCGAAGCTGCAGAAGGCGCTCACTGCCGTACAATCCGCCGGCCATACCGCTCATGCGCGGGCATTCGATGTGACCGACTCCGAGGCGGCAACCGCTGCCGTCGAGGCCATCGAGCGGGAAATCGGGCCGATCGATATTCTCGTCAACAACGCCGGCACGACCCGCCGCATGCCAACGGAAGATCTGCCCGACGAGATCTGGCACGAGATCATCAGAACGAACCTCGACAGCGTCTTCTACATGTCCCGCGCCGTCGGCCGGCACATGATCGGGCGCAAGCGCGGCTCGATCATCAACATCTGCTCGGTCATGAGCGAGCTGGGCCGGCCCACCATCGTCCCCTACACCGCTTCCAAAGGTGGCGTGAAGATGATGACGAAGGGCCTCGCTGCCGACTGGGGCAAGCACGGCATACGTGTCAACGGCATCGCCCCCGGCTACTTCAAAACGCCGCTCAACGAGGCGCTGGTGAAAGACGAGAAGTTCTCGTCATGGGTGGAGAGCAGGACACCGCTCGGCCGCTGGGGCGAAGTGGACGAGCTGGTCGGCGCCGCGGTCTTCCTGGCGTCAGATGCGGCGAGCTTCGTGACCGGTCACGTGCTGTTCGTTGATGGCGGCATGACTTCGGTGGTCTGACGCGATGGTGGTCAGTGACCGCCGATCAGGTGCGGCAAGGTCAGTGAAACCGCCGGGATGTAGGTCACGAGCATCAACACGATGATCAGCGTCGCGAGGAACGGCAGGGAGGCGCGCACGACGGCTGCGGGCGACACGTCGCCGATCGACGCCATGAGGTAGATGAGAGCGCCAACGGGTGGCGTGCACAGCCCGATCACCAGATTGAGCACGATCATGACGCCGAAGTGGATCGGGTCCATGCCGATCGCGGTGACCATGGGGAGGAACACGGGGACCAGAATCACCAGGGCGGGCAAGGGATCGAGAAACATGCCCACAACGAAGAAGATCACGTTGAGCGCCAGAAGCAGCACCCAGGGCTCCAGGTCGAGGCCACGGATGGTGGCCGCAAGCTCCTGACCGATTCTCTGGTCGGCAATGATCCACGCGAAGATCGACGAGGCACCCAGGATCACGAGCACGGCACCGGTCCCGTGTGCCGCCCGGATCAACGCATCGAGAGTGCCGCGGAAAGACAAGGCGCGGTAGGCAAAGACACCGATCAGCAGCACGTAGACGGTTGCAACGGCCCCCGCCTCTGTCGGGGTGAACACGCCGCCACGGATGCCGCCGACGATGATCACGGGCGCCAAGAGCGCCAGGCCCGCACGCAGCGTTTCGGACAGGATCACGGTTTTAGACACCCGCTCCGAGCGCGGCAGGTTCATGCGCCTGGCGCTGATGTAGACCACGGTGCTGAGGCCGATGGCGATGAGCACGCCGGGCAGGATGCCGGCTATGAACATCGTTCCGACAGAAACATTCGCGAGCACGGCATAGATGATCATCGGGATCGACGGCGGGATGATCGGTCCCAAAGTCGATGCCGTCTCTACGAGGGCCGCCGAGAAGCTCGCCGGGTAGCCTTCCTTCTTCATGGAGCGGATCAGGAGCGGGCCGACGGCGGCCGCATCGGCCACCGCGGAGCCCGACACGCCGGCCATCACCACCGAGCTCACGACGCCGACCTGGCCCAGGCCGCCACGCATGTGGCCGACAAGTGCCCGGGCGAACGTCAGGATGCGGTCGATGACACCGCTTGCCGTCATCAGCTCGCCGGCGAGAAAGAACAGGGCGATCGCCAGCAGCACGAAGTTATCGATGCCGCCGATGAAGAGCTGTGGCAGGACTGTCAGCGGAAGCTCAGGCCGGATGATGAAGAGCGTGAAAACCGAGGCACCGAGCAGGGAGAACACCAACGGGATTCCCAGGGCAGTGAGCGCGAGCATCACGCCGAGAAGCAGGGTCAGCGCCATGAACTAGTTTTCCCCTCGTAGCCTGCCCGCGACACCTGCCACCGTGAACACCAGCCAGAGGACCCCACCAATCAACATGGCCCGGTAGAGCCACTGCACCGAGACCGGCAAGGCGGTGTACCGGTCATAGGCCGTCAGCTCGATGAGCGTCAGGGCATGCCAAATCATGAAGCCCAGAAGGCTAGCCGCGACGAGGGTTTGCAGAACTACCAGTGCTTGGCGCACCCTTGGCGATACGGCTTGCTCCAGCAGGTCGATGCGCATATGAGCCGTCCGCGTCGCGCCGAGAAGAACAAGCCAAACGAAAAGCAGACGCAGCAACTCCTCGCCCCAGGGCGTGGAGACGCCGAGCATGTAGCGCGCGATCACCTGGTAAAAGGCGAGTGCCGCGATGACTGCGAGCAACGCGGCACATACGCCATCGACGACTCGCTGGAGCAGGGCCAGCATCGGATCTTCACTGTCCCGCAGCGATGATCTTGTCGACGATCTCGCTACCGTACTCCTTCACGTAGGTTTCCTTGACCGGCTCGAACACAGCTTTCCGGAAAGGCTCCGTATCGATCTCTTCGATCACTTCGACGCCGGCCTTACGGAACTCCTCGAGCGCCGTCTTGTCGGCCTCGCGATTGAGCTTCCGCTGCAGTTGCTGCGCTTCCTTGGCGGCCTGAAGCAGCGCCTTCCGATGCTCCTCGCTCAAGCTATTGAATTTCTGCTGGTTCATGACCGTGATGGACACGGTGTACGCATGCCGCGTCATCGACAGGTGCTTCTGCACCTCGTGGAAACGGTTCGAGTGAATGATCGCGAGTGGATTTTCCTGTCCATCGACCGTACCGGACTCCAGTGCGAGGTAGACCTCGGTGAACGGCATCGGCGTCGGGATTGCTCCCAAGATCTTGAAGGCCTCGACGTGGGCAGGATTTGGCGTCGTGCGAATCTTCAGGCCATCGAGATCCTGCGGCGTGCGGATCGAGCGGCGGCTGTTTGTGATGTTGCGAAAGCCGATCTCCCAGTAAGCCAGCGGCTGCATCCGGTGCTTCTGGAGGCCGTCGATCAGCTCTTGGCCGATCGGGCCGTCGATGATCCGATAGGCATGTTCATAGCTCTTGAAGACGTAGGGTAGATCCAGCACGTTGAGCCGCGGCTCGAAGCGGGTGAAGAACGGATTGCCGGTGTTCGCGATATCGATGGTTCCGAGCCGAACGCCTTCGAGTATTGCCGGATCGTTGCCCAACTCGCCCGCCGGGTGCACCGAAACCTTGACCTCGCCATTCGTGA
>DASVDU010000060.1:0-24948 GCA_036380915.1 Hyphomicrobiaceae bacterium
GCTGGATCGCTCAGCGATCCAGAACCCCCATGATGTCGCTTTCCTTCATGATGAGCAGCTCCTGCCCATCGATCTTGACCTCGGTGCCGGACCATTTGCCGAACAGCACCTTGTCGCCGACCTTGACGTCGAGCGCGACGACCTTGCCGGACTCGTCACGGGCTCCCGGACCGACAGCGATCACTTCGCCCTGCTGGGGCTTCTCGGCAGCCGTATCGGGAATGATGATACCGCCAGCCGACTTGGTTTCGCTCTCGACACGGCGCACGACGACACGGTCGTGGAGGGGACGAAATTTCATGGTTTCAGCGCTCCCGCGATTGGGATCTATGTGGTTTGGAGTGTTTGGAAGCACGTTAGCACTCATTCGAGGCGAGTGCTAACACGGACGTGTGATACGGGCGCCCACGCGTAATGTCAACAGCGGTTCGCGGCAGCTGGAAAGCAGCTGCTGGCGCAGGGCTCAATTGAGCCAGGGCGCAGGCCCTGGCGGTGACATCCCGGGGTATGCCGGCTATGATCGCGGCTCCTGCCGGCCACATTACGATCGTTGGAGGAGACAAGGGTATGTTGACGAGTGCCAAGCTGCTCGCGTCCGCGCTGCTCGCAATCGCATTGCTGGCCGGAACAGCCGATGCGCGAACAGTGAAGTGGGCACGCTCCGGCGACTCTCTCACTCTTGATCCCCACGCCCAGAATGAAGGCGTAACGCACGCTCTGGCCCACCACATCTACGAGCCGCTGATCATCCGCGACTACCAGGGCAAGCCGCTGCCGGCGCTCGCGGAGTCCTGGGAGCTCACCTCCGATCCGACTGTCTGGGAGTTCAAGCTGCGCCGCGGCGTCAAGTTTCACGACGGCACCCCGTTCACGGTCGACGACGTCATCTTCTCCTACGAGCGCGCGATGCAGCCGACCTCCGACATGAAGTCGTTGCTGTCGTCGGTCGATAAGCTGATCCGCGTCGATGACTACACGCTGCAGATCAAGACCAAAGGGCCCAATCCGCTTCTTCCCGCCAACCTGACCGACCTCTTCATCATGAGCAAGGCGTGGGCCGAGAAGAACAACGCCGTGAAGGTGCAGGATTTCAAGAACAAGGAGGAGAACTACGCCGTCCGGCATGCCAACGGCACCGGGCCTTTCGTCCTCGTCAGCCGCGAGCCCGACGTGAAGACGGTGATGAAGCGGAACGAGAACTACTGGGGTAAGAGCCAGATGCCGGCGGAGATCACCGAGCTCGTCTATCTCCCCATCAAGTCGGACGCGACGCGGGTTGCGGCCCTTCTGTCGGGCGAGGTCGACTTCGTGCAGGACGTGCCGGTGCAGGACATCCAGCGCCTGCAGAGTGACGAGAACCTTCGCGTCGTCGTCGGCCCGGAGAACCGGGCCATCTTCCTGGGACTGAATGTCGGCGATCCCGAGCTCAAGACATCCAACATCAAGGGCAGGAACCCGTTCGCCGACAAGCGTGTCCGCCACGCCATCAACATGGCGATCAACCGGCAGGCCATTCAGCGCGTCGTCATGCGCGGCCAGTCGATCCCGACGGGGATCATCGCGCCGCCGGGCGTCAACGGCTACACGAAGGAGCTCGACGTCATTCCGCCGAACGATGTCGAGAAAGCAAAGCAGATGCTCGCGGAGGCCGGCTATCCGGACGGCTTCTCGGTCACGCTCCACTGCCCCAACGACCGCTACGTAAACGACGAGGCGATCTGCCAGGCCGTGGTCGGTCAGCTGGCCCAGATCGGGATCCAGGTGAATCTCGTTTCACAGTCGAAATCGCTGCATTTCCCGATCGTCCAGAAAGATGAAGCGGATTTCTATCTGCTTGGCTGGGGCGTTCCGACCTTCGATAGCCAGTACATCTTTTCGTACCTCTACCACACCAAGACCGACAAGGAGGGGGGGTGGAACGGCACCCGCTACTCCAATCCAAAGATCGACGAGATGACGGCCAGTCTCAGCCGGGAGACGGACCTCGTAAAGCGAAATCAGACCATCGCCGAAATGTGGAAGATCCTGCAGGATGAGACGATCTACATCCCGATCCACATCCAGACGCTGGCCTATGCGATGAAGCCCGACCTCGACATTCCGGTCGACATCTCCAACCAGCCGAAGCTGAAGTTTTTGAAGATCAAGAAGCAGCAGAATCAGTAGCAAGCACGGGCCGGCCCTTGCCGGCCCGTCTCACGCGGGCCGCAATGATAGCCTATGCCCTGAGGAGCGTCGCGCAGGCTCTGCTGGTGCTTCTCGCCGTCGCCTTGATCGCCTTCTCGATGTTCCGCTTCGTCGGTGATCCGGTCGCCAACATGATGGGGCAGGAGGCGAGCCAGGCAGATCGCCGCGCGCTTGCCGAGCAGCTCGGCCTCAACGATCCGATCCTCGTGCAGTTCGGCCGCTTCATCGGGGATGTGGCTCAGGGCGACTTCGGCATCTCCTATCGCCACGGCCGCAAGGTCTCCGATCTCATCCTGGAGCGCTTGCCGGCCACCGTGGAGCTCGCCGCATTGTCGGCGATCCTCGCGACCGTGGTCGGCATCGTTCTCGGGGTCTACACGGCCATCCGGCGAGGCGGCCTGCTGGCACACATCATCATGACCACGTCGCTCGTCGGGGTGAGCCTTCCGACCTTTCTCATCGGGATCGGACTGATCTACCTGTTCGCCGTTGAGCTCAGATGGCTGCCGTCTTTCGGACGCGGCGAAACGGTGAAGATCGGCTGGTGGACGACGGGACTGCTGACCCCGTCGGGCCGAGCCTCTCTCATCATGCCGGTCGTGACGCTGGCGTTCTACCAGCTCACCCTCATCATGCGCCTGGTGCGGGCCCAGATGCTGGAGACGCTGCGGACGGATTACGTCAAGTTCGCTCGCGCGCGCGGGCTTCCGGAGAGCCGCATCCACTTCAAGCATGCGCTGCGCAATACACTCATTCCGGTGGTGACCATCGCAGGGCTGCAGTTCGGGTCGGTGGTCGCCTTTGCCATCGTGACGGAAAGCGTCTTCCAGTGGCCGGGGCTGGGGGCGCTGTTTGTCCAGGCGGTGCAATTCGTCGATATTCCGGTGATGGCCACTTACTTGCTGTTCGTTGCGTTGGTGTTCGTGGTCGTCAATCTCATCGTCGACCTGCTCTACGTCGTGCTCGATCCTCGGCTGAGGGCTGGCCGTATTCGGCCAGTGGGATAGGGGGCGCCGTGCAAAAGCACCAACGGATGCCAGTTACCCGATCGAGATCTTTCCGCTCGTCGCTCTACCGCGCATGGGATTCGGACCTTGCGTGGAATTTCCGGCACTCCCCCGTTGCCATTCTCGCCAGCATCACGACAGTCTCGATCATCCTGCTCGCGGTGCTGGCACCTTGGGTTGCGCCGCAGGACGCGTTCGATCCGGGCGCCGTTCGCCTGGAGGATGGGTTCCTCGAGCCGATGGACCGCAGCCCCGCCACCGGGATGCTGTATGTGCTCGGGACGGACAGCCAGGGCCGGGACCTGCTTTCCGCCATCCTCTACGGCAGCCGCGTCTCGCTGCTGGTGGGCTTCGCAGCCGTGGGGTTCTCCATGGTGCTGGGGGTCATGCTGGGGCTTGTTGCCGGATTCATCGGAGGACGGACGGACGCCGTCATCATGCGCATCGCCGACGTCCAGCTGTCCTTTCCGGCAATCCTGATCGCGCTGCTCGTCTTCGGCGTCGGCCGCGGCCTCATCCCGCCATCGCAGCACGAGGAGATGGCGATTGCCGTACTGATCGTCGCCATCGGCCTGTCGCACTGGGCTCAGTACGCACGTACGGTCCGCGGCTCGACCATGGTCGAGAAGGGCAAGGAATACGTGCAGGCTGCGCGCGTGATGGGCCGGCCATCCTTCGCGATCATGCGCGAGCATGTGCTGCCCAATGTCCTCGGCCCCGTGCTGGTGATCGCCACGATCAATCTGGCGTTGGCGATCATCGAGGAGGCGACGCTGTCCTATCTCGGCGCCGGAGTGCCACCGACCCAGCCGTCGCTCGGCACCTTGATCCGCGTCGGACAGCAGTTCCTGTTCTCAGGTGAATGGTGGATCCTGTTCTTCCCCTCGATGGCCCTCATCGTTCTCGCCCTCGCCATCAATCTGCTCGGCGACTGGCTGCGTGATGCTTTGAACCCGAGGCTGAAGTGATGGGATCGTCTGCACCGGAGCGTTCCACGCGACCGGACATGCCGGTGCCCGTGCTGTCCGTCCGTAAGTTGAACGTCGCCTTCGCCACCCGGCGCGCAGACCTCGTTGCGCTCGAAGACGTGTCGTTCGACATAGCCAGGGGTGAGATTCTGGGCGTCGTGGGAGAGTCGGGAGCAGGCAAATCGGTAACAGGCGCCGCCATCATCGGATTGATAGAGCCGCCTGGCCGTATCACGTCCGGCGAGATTTACCTTCAGGGCGAGCGTATCGACACCCTTCCGCTCGGCGCGATGCGCAAGATCCGCGGCAAGCGGATCGGCATGGTGTTCCAGGACCCGCTGACCAGCCTCAACCCGCTGTTCCGGATCGGCGAGCAGATCGTCGAGACCATGACCGTGCATCTTGACATTTCGCCCGCCCGAGCGCGTGAGCGCGCAATCGAGCTGCTGGGCGAGGTCGGCATTCCAGCCCCCGAGCAGCGCATCGACGCCTATCCACACGAGCTCTCCGGCGGCATGCGGCAGCGGGTGGTGCTCGCCATGGTCCTCTGCACGGACCCAGAGCTGATCATCGCCGACGAGCCGACGACGGCGCTCGACGTGTCCGTCCAGGCGCAGATCATCACGCTCCTCAAAAACCTGGCGAAAAGCCACGGCACGTCCGTCATGCTCATCACCCACGACATGGGCGTGGTCGCCGAAATGGCGGATCGCGTGGCGGTGATGTACGCCGGCCGCATCGTCGAGATCGGTCCGGTCCGCGACGTGCTGAAACAGCCGCGCCATCCGTATACGCAAGGACTGATGGGCTCCATCCCGACGCTGACGAGCGATGCCGATCGTCTCGTGCAGATTCCGGGAACGATGCCCCGGCTCGATGCACGGCCTCCGGGCTGCGCTTTCCACCCGCGGTGCCCGCGGGCCATCGATCGCTGCCGCAGTGAGCGACCGCTGCTGACCGGCGATGATCGCGCGATGGTGGCCTGCTGGCTTGCCGATTCCCGCGAGGCGGTGTCATGAGCCAGGCGCCTCTTGTCGAGGTCGACCGGCTTTGGCGCGTATTCGACGTCTCGGGTCCGTGGCTCAACCGTGTGCTGGAGGGTCGGCCACGTCAAACTTTGACCGCGGTGGCCGACGTCTCCTTCGCCATCGGCCGCCGGGAGACCTTTGCGCTCGTCGGCGAGTCCGGCTCGGGCAAGTCGACGATCGCCAGGATCATCGTCGGTCTGCTCCCGCCGAGCAGCGGGGACGTGCGCATCGACGGCGTCTCGATGAGCAGCACGGAGGCCCGCAGCAAACGCGCCGAGCTGCGCCGCCGCATTCAGATGATTTTCCAGGACCCGTACGCCAGCCTCAACCCGTGTTGGCGTGTGGACAAGATCATCGCTGAGCCGCTGCGCGCGTTCGGGCTATACCGCGTCAGCCAGGATATCGACGGGCGCGTGGCCGAGCTGCTGGAGCTGGTCGGCCTCGATCCCGCGGACGGACAGAAATATCCGCACGAGTTCTCCGGCGGTCAGCGCCAGCGCGTCGCGATTGCGCGCGCGCTTGCTGCCAATCCGGAGTTCATCGTCTGCGACGAGCCGACCTCCGCCCTCGACGTTTCGGTTCAGGCGCAGATCCTCAATCTGATGCGTGACCTGCAGGACCGGCTGGGGCTCACGTATCTCTTCATCAGCCACAATCTCGCTGTCGTCAGGCACATGGCAACGCGGATCGGCGTGCTCTATCTGGGGCGGCTCGTCGAGGTGGCGCCGTCACACGAGCTCTTCGCCAACCCGCGCCACCCCTACACGCGCATGCTGCTCGATGCAGTGCCGGATCTGGAGATGACCGGCCGCGTGCGCCGTGCTGTGGAAGGTGAAATCCCCAATCCTATCAACCCGCCGAAGGGCTGCGGCTTCCATCCGCGCTGCCCATTCCAGTGGGAGCGCTGCCGCCGAGAGGCCCCGGAGCTGGTCACGACAGGAGATCGCCTCGTGGCCTGTCACGGTGTTGCGGAGGGGCGCATTTAACCGCGTCTGCAAGTGGCCTGGAACCTCAGGGGCGCCCCTCATGTTCGCCAGAGGCCGTAGTCCGTGTGCGGAGGCTTCCATAACCTATGGCCAATCCGGACGAACATAGATCGCGCCGGCTCCTGTCTACCGCCGTGCCGGTGCTGGTTGCGCTTGGCGTCATGGCTGGTGATGCCATCGCGCAGGAGGAAACTCCGCTGGAAATCCTTGCGGTGCGCGTGCGGGAGCAGGGCTTTCCTTGCGATAGGCCCATCAAGGCCGAACGGGATCAGTCCGCTTCAAGACCGTTGAGCACCGTATGGTTCCTCGATTGCGGCAACGCGCGATACCGCGTCGTGCTGCATCCGGACATGGGCGCGGAAATCCAGCTTCAGAACCGATAGCTCACGTATCAGGGCCGCACGTTCTCCCCCAGCCACGCGATCGCGGCCTGCACGCCGCCGCGCCCGTGCGGAATGCCGAGCGCGGACAGGCCCGTCTCGATCACCCCGAGCGTGCCGAGCACCATCGGCGCGTTCACATGACCCATGTGAGCGATCCGGAACGCCTTGCCTGACAGCGCACCGATGCCGACGCCAAGCACAACGCCGCACTTCTCGCGCGCATAGTCGATCAGCGGCTGCGGCCCGCCGTCCCGATGCCAGAGGATGGTGGTCACCGAGTTGGCGCGCTCGTGCGGGTCGGCGATGTTGAACGCGAGCGCCTGTCCTTCCGCCCAGACCGAGACGGCCCGCCGGACCGCTTCGGCGAGCAACCTGTGCCGCTCGAAAGCCGCCTCGAACCCTTCCGCGAAGAGCATGTCGAGCGCCTGGCGCAGCGCGAAGACGAGGTGCTCCGGCGGCGTGCCGCAATACTTCTGATAATGCTCCTCGCCTTCGCGGAAGCCCCAGTCCCAGTACGGCGTGTTGAGGTCGGCCGTCCTGCTTCGCGCAAAGGCGCGCTCGTTGGCCGCCACCAGCCCGAGCCCCGGCGGCGTCATCAAACCCTTCTGTGAGCCGGAAACGGCAACGTCGATGCCCCACGCATCCATTTCGAAAGGCATTGTGCCAAGCGAGGCCACGGCATCGACCATGAACAAGGCGGGATGGTCCGCTGCCCGGATGGCCTTTGAGATCGCCGGAATGTCGTTGACGACGCCGGAGGCCGTATCGACCTGCACGACCAGGACAGCTTTGATCGCGTGGGCCTTGTCCGCTCTCAGCCGTTCCTCGACGTCACTGGGCCGCACCGCGCGGCGCCAATCGCCTTTCAGCACCTCCACGTCGACACCGAGCTTCTGGCCCATCTCGCCCCAGCCGACAGCGAAGCGGCCGCTTTCGAGCACCAGAACCTTGTCGCCGCGCGAGAGCACGTTGCAGAGCGCCGCCTCCCAGGCGCCATGGCCATTGGCCGCGTACATGTACGTCCGCCCGCTGGTGCGGAAGACCCGCTTGAGGTCGGCGAGCAGACTCATCGTCACGTCGATGAGCCCGCCCGAGTAGATGTCGACGGCCGGCCGGTGCATGGCCCGCAGAACCTCGTCGGGAACCGTCGTTGGTCCGGGAATGCTCAGGAATTCTCGGCCCGCGGCGACACTCATGGGACATGCTCCTCGTCAGTCAGTCGGGGGTGAACGTCTTCCGGCAGCAGAGGCGGTGCGTCAAGCCATGACAATCAGGGCGCCTCGTAGAACCGCACCGGCTCGCCGCCGGCTGCACCGAGCACCTCGCCCTCCCACATGACGTGCCGCCCGCGAACGATGGTTCCGACCGGCCAGCCTTTGACGGTCACGCCGTGATAGGGCGTCCAGCCACAGCGGCTGGCGATCATCGAGTCGTCGATCGTCTGCTGCCGCTTCAAATCGACGATGGTGAGGTCGCCGTCATAGCCGACGGCGATTCGTCCCTTGTTGCGGATGCCGAACAGCCGCTGAGGCCCATGGCTCGTGAGATCGACGAGCCGCTCGAGCGACAGGCGGCCCGCGTTGACGTGATCGAGCATGATCGGCACGAGCGTTTGCACGCCGGTCATGCCGGAGTGGCTGTGCGGATAGGGATGCTCCTTCTCCTCCCGCGTATGCGGCGCATGGTCGGAGCCCAGCACATCGACGATGCCGGCCGACAGCGCTGCCCAGATCGCCTGCCGGTGCCGCTCGTCGCGCACCGGCGGGTTCATCTGGGCGAAGGTCCCGAGCCTTTGGTAGCAATCGGGCGCGACCAGCGTCAGGTGATGCGGTGTCACCTCGACGCTCGCCCATTCCTTGTGGTCGGCGAGGAACGCCATCTCCTCGGCCGTCGAGACGTGAAGCACGTGAACACGCCGTCCATGCTTCTCCGCAAGGCGAACGAGACGCTTGGTAGCGGTCAGAGCGGCAATCTCGTCCCGCCACTCGGGATGCGATGACGCATCTCCCGGACGGCGGAGGCCAGCGCGCTCCCGGAGGCGCGCCTCGTCCTCCGCGTGGAACGCCGCGCGGCGGCCGATCCTGGCGATGATGCGGTCGAGGGTCGGCTCGTCCTCCACCAGCAACTCGCCGGTCGAGGCGCCCATGAACACTTTGATCCCGGCTGAGCCTTCGAGCCGCTCCAGCTCCGGGATGTCGTCCACGTTCTCGCGGGTGGCGCCGATGTAGAACGCGAAGTCACAGAACATGCGGTGGCGCGCGCGGCGGATCTTGTCGGCAAGAGCATCGGCGCTGGTCGTCAGCGGCCTCGTGTTGGGCATCTCGAATACGGCGGTCACTCCGCCCAGCACGGCCGCGCGGCTCCCGGTTTCCAGGTCCTCCTTCTGCTCGAGGCCCGGCTCGCGGAAATGGACCTGCGTGTCGATGACGCCGGGGAGGATGTGCAGACCCGTGCAGTCGATCACCTCACCGGCGGCATTGGCGTCGATGCTGCCGAGCGCGGCAATACGGCCGCTGCGGATGCCGACGTCACGCACGCCAGTGCCGTCGTGGTTGACGACAGTGCCGCCCTTCAGCACCAGGTCGAATGTGTCGGTCATACCACGTGCCCTCCATCCGCTTGCTTCAGTGTGGCGCGCCGCTTACGTACTGCTACGTGCCCACGCTGCCAGTGCTTCATTTTGCGCTCGGGTGCAAGGGACCGGGGATTTCACGATGACCAGCATGAACATTGCACCGCTCCACGACCGGGGCGTGGTGCGCGTGTCGGGTGCCGACGCAGCCAAGTTGCTGCAGGGACTCATTACCGCCGACCTGGACCTGCTTCAGAAGCAGCCGGCGGCATTTGCCGGCCTGCTGACGCCGCAGGGCAAGATCCTGTTCGACTTCTTCATCGTTCGGAGGGAGCAGGAGTTCCTGCTCGAAACGCGGCGCGAGAAGGCGCCCGATCTCGCCAAGCGGCTCACGTTCTACAAGCTGCGGGCCAATGTGACCATCGCCGATGCCTCCGCGGAGCACGCGGTCGCGGCGCTGTGGGGTGATGGAAAGCCCGAGCTTGGGAGCCTGGCTGTGGTTTATCCGGACCCGCGGCTCGCGGAAATGGGATGGCGGGCGATCGCACCGGCCGACTTCCGCTGGGATCAGCTGGGGAGCACCGCTGCAACGGAGGGCGACTATCACGCTCACCGGATCACGCTTGGGCTGCCGGAAGGCGGTGAGGACTACGTGCTCGGCGATACGTTCCCGCATGAAGCCCTGTTCGACCAGGTGGGCGGCGTGAGCTTCCAGAAGGGCTGCTATGTGGGGCAGGAGGTCGTCTCGCGCATGGAGCACCGCTCGACGGCTCGCAAGCGCGTGGTGCCGGTCGACGGCGCGGAGCCGCTGCAGGCCGGCAGCGACGTCAAGGCCGGGGAGGCTGTGATCGGTAAGGTCGGTTCCGTATCGGGGACCCGCGGCCTCGCCCTGTTGCGGCTCGACCGGGTGGGAGAAGCGCTGGGCAAAGGCCACCCGATTACGGCAGGCGGCGTGCCTGTTACGGTAAACCTGCCGTCCTGGGTCCGCTTCGGCATTCCCGGACGCGAAGAGAGCGCGAAGGTGTAGCGTGGCCGCAGTCGAGCAATCCACCACCGGCGTTGTACGCTGCCCTTGGGCCGGAACAGATCCGCTTTACGCCCGCTATCATGATGAGGAATGGGGGGTGCCGAAGGCGGACGACCGGGCGCTCTTCGAAAAGCTCGTGCTCGAAGGCTTTCAGTCCGGCCTTTCGTGGATCACCATCCTCCGCAAGCGCGAGAACTTCCGCCGCGCCTTCGACGGATTCGATCCCGAGAAGATCGCCCGTTATGGCGCCAAAGACATTGAACGGCTGCTGGCCGACCCAGGCATCGTCCGCAACCGTCTTAAGGTCGAGGCGACGATCGAAAACGCGCGGGCATATCTCAAACTGGCCGAGAGACAGTCGTTTGCATCATTCCTCTGGGCCTTTTTGCCGGACGGACCCATTATCAATCGTCGTGGCGGCATGGATAAGGTGCCCGCGACGACCGAGCATTCGCTCCGCATTTCGAAGGCACTCAAGAAGGAAGGCTTTCGTTTCGTCGGGCCGACGACGGTCTACGCCTTCATGCAATCGGTTGGGATGGTGAACGACCACCTGACGAGCTGTCATCGCCACGGCCCTTGCGCCGAGTTGCAGCGCGCGTTCAAGTTGCCACGGTCATGAGCAGTCCCCGCCGGCAGTCTCGGGCCGTTTCGAGGTCGGGCGAGCAGCCGCGAGCCTGGCAGCGCATGCTGTCCGGCCGCCGGCTCGACCTGCTCGATCCATCCCCGCTCGATATCGAGATCGAGGACATTGCACACGGGCTGGCGCGCGTCGCCCGCTGGAATGGTCAGACGCTCGGCACGCATGCCTTCTCCGTCGCCCAGCATTGCCTCATGGTGGAAGAGATCTTCGGTGCACTGAACCCCGCTTGTCCGCGGAGCCATCGGCTCATGGCGCTTCTGCACGATGCGCCGGAGTACGTGGTCGGAGATCTCATCAGTCCGTTCAAGGCGGCCATCGGGCTCGATTACAAGGCGTTCGAAATGCGCCTTCTACGGGCCATCCACACCCGGTTCGGCCTGCCGCCGGAGTCGTCACCGGATACGACTGCCGCGATCAAAAACGCCGACCGCATCGCCGCCTACTTCGAGGCCACACGGCTTGCCGGCTTCTCAGAGGACGAAGGCGAACTGTATTTCGGCAACCCGACGGGCCTGCCGCGGCGACTGGCCGATCGGCTCAGCCGCCTCGAGGCCTGGCCGACCGAGGAGGCGCAATCGCGGTTTCTCGTCCGGTTTCGAGAGCTGGTGCGGCCGTAACCCGCGCTCGGCTCGCCGCAAACGCCAGCCAAGCTCTCGCAGTGGAAGACGCGAGTAAAAGAAATCGCTTCCATCAGAAGCGATTGCTGGAAACCTGGCCTTCGGGCGGGCCCCTTGTCCTGGGGGTTGAAGCAAGCACCGTTGCTGCTTGCTTTGGAAAAGCAACGAGAACTAGGCTACACTCCGACCGAATGCTGCGCCTGGCCTTCTCCGAGATAAGCGTCGAAGCAGGCGCAGATGGTGCGCAGGAACAACCGGCCCTTCTCGGTAACCCGGAAACCACAGGCGCCCTCTGGCTCGACGAGCCCGTCCTCGTCGGACCGGAGAAGATCGTTTGCCTCTTCGATCAGCGGAAATGCTTGCTCGGGAAACCGTTCGCGCAGTTCCTCGGCGGGAAAACGTAGGTCGCACATCAGCCGCTCGATGACGAAGCTGCGCGCGCGGTCGTCCTCCGTGAGTGCCCGCCCTCGAACCGTTGCAAGTCCGCCGTTGCGCACGCGGCGCTGATAGTCGGGCGTTATAGCGCTGTTCTGAACGTAGCCTTGTGGAAGCTTGCCGATCGAGGAAGCCCCGAGACCCAGCAGCGCGTCGGCGGCGTCCGTCGTGTAGCCCTGGAAATTGCGATGCAGAGGGCCGCGCGCCAGCGTGTCCTCGGGCCGGGCGAAATGGTCGAGGCCAACGCGCACGTAGCCCGCGGCAATGAGCCTGTTGGCCGCCCGGTTCGACTGGGCGAAACGCTCGGTGATGTCGGGCAGCGCATCGTCGTCGATCAAGCGCTGGTGCGGCAGCCGCGAGGGCAGATGCGCATAGCCGAACAGTGCGATGCGGTCCGGCGCGAGCGCGATCACCTCCTCGATCGTGCGTTCCACGCTGGCGCGCGTCTGATGCGGCAGGCCGTAGACGAGATCGATGTTGATGCTGCGCACCCCCACGGCCCGGAACATCTCGACCACCGACCGGGTCATCTCGACCGATTGCTCGCGGTTGATCGCCTTCTGCACCTCGGGATTGAAGTCCTGCACGCCGACGCTCACGCGATTGACGCCGATTGCGGCGAACGCTGCGACCCGCTCCGGGTCCACGTGCCGCGGATCGACCTCGACGGCGAACTCGCCATCGGCGTTGCGGTTGAAGCTGCGGCTCAGCGCGTCGGCCAGACGCCGGATGTCGTCCGGCGAAAGAATGCTCGGCGACCCGCCGCCCCAGTGCATATGGACGGTGCGGCAATCGGGCGGCAGCAGGCCGGCAACGGTCGAGACCTCCTTGAGGAGCGCTTCCATGTAGTCGGCGACGGGCCGGTATTGCTGCGTCGCTTTGGTGTGGCAACCGCAGTACCAGCAAAGCTTGTTGCAGAACGGGATGTGTACGTAGATCGACAGCGCGGCCCCTGGCGTGAGCTCGCGCAGCCATCCGGCGTAGATCTCGGCATTCACGGCTGACGTGAAGTGCGGGGCCGTGGGATAGCTCGTATACCGCGGCACGGGCGCCGCATAACGTTCCAGAACCTCGGGATTCATCTGTGCTCTGCCAAGCTCGATGCCTAGCGCCTTGCTGGTTGGGGGAACCTATTTACGGCAACGGCGAAGCTTATTGATCCTGGTCAAGGTCACGCGGGGCTCAACTGTCGCAGCGAGCGCTCCTCTCGCAACCGCGGGTTGCCAATAGAGTTAGCGCCGGACCGCCAGCGATCCGCTACTCAGAGCCACCGGATGCGGCCAACAGAGCGTACTTCCTGGGGCGCGCCCGATTGCCACTCCCCCTGATGACGGATCTCGATTACCTTCTCGAAAAAAGCCAGGAAGACGCAGTTGCGAACCGATCTCTTCGACTTCGACCTGCCAGAGGACCGGATTGCGCTTTATCCGCTGCCGGAGCGCGATGCCGCGCGCCTGCTCGTTATCCACCCAGGCGCCGAGCCTGAGCTTGCGGACCGCTCCGTAGCCGATCTGCCGGACCTGCTGCGGCCGGGGGACGTGGTGGTCTTCAACGATACGCGTGTGATTCCAGCAGCCCTCACGGGTTTCCGCATTCGAGGCGGCGCGGAAAGCCGGGTCGAGTTCAACCTGCATAAGCGAATTGACGAGAGTCGCTGGCGCGCCTTCGCGCGGCCTGCCAAGCGGCTCGAGGTCGGCGATCTCGTCCGCTTCGGCGACGAGGGGCGGGTCTGCCTGCTGGGGACGCTCGATGCGACCGTCGCGGCGAAGGGCGAGGGCGGCGAGGTGGAGCTCGCGTTCAGCAAGCACAGCGCCTATCTCGACGAGGCCATCGATGCGCTGGGGGACGCACCGCTGCCCCCTTACATCGCCGGCCGCCGGCCTGTGACCGAACAGGATCGCACGGCCTACCAGACGGTCTTTGCGCGCCGTGAGGGCGCCGTCGCGGCGCCAACTGCGGGGCTGCATTTCACGGAACGGCTGCTGGAGCGGCTCGATGAGCGGGGGATCGGGCGACAGTTCGTGACGCTTCACGTCGGTGCCGGCACGTTCCTGCCGGTGAAGGCGGAGGACACGCGCGAGCATCGCATGCACGCCGAGTGGGGCGAGATCACTGCCGAGACGGCCAAGGCACTCAACGCCGCCCGCCGCAACGGCGGCAGGATCGTCGCCGTCGGCAGCACCGCGCTGCGGACGCTCGAGGCTGCGGCCGCCGAGAATGGCGAGATACAACCCTTCGCAGGCGAAACGGCGCTCTTCATAACGCCGGGATATCGGTTCCGCGCCGTCGATATCATGATGACGAACTTTCACCTGCCGCGGTCGACATTGTTTATGCTGGTCTCGGCCTTCTCGGGCCTTGACCGCATGAAGCGCGCATACGCCCATGCCGTGGAGGCCGGGTACCGCTTCTACTCCTATGGCGATGCCTGCCTGCTCTACCCGGCCGCAGACCAGCAATGACGATCGGCTTCGGTTACCGGCTTATCGCTCAGGATGCCGGTGCGCGCCTCGGTGAGATTACGACGCCGCGCGGGATCATCCGCACGCCGGCCTTCATGCCGGTCGGCACGGCGGCGAGCGTGAAGGCGCTTTACCCTGAGCAGGTGCGGCAGGCGGGAGCCGATATCATCCTCGGCAATACCTATCATCTGATGCTGCGGCCGGGCGCGGAACGGATCGCGCGGCTCGGCGGCTTGCACGCGTTCATGCGCTGGCCATGGCCGATCCTGACCGACTCCGGCGGGTTCCAAATCATGTCGCTGGCAGGCCTCAGAAAGATCACCGAGGAAGGCGTGGCGTTCCGTTCGCACGTGGACGGAGCAAGGCACATGCTGACCCCGGAGCGGTCCATCGAAATCCAGTGCCTGCTCGGCAGCGACATCCAGATGCAGCTCGACGAGTGCATCGCGCTGCCGGCGAGCGTCGACGAGGCGCGCCGCGCCATGGAGCTGTCGCTGCGCTGGGCGGAGCGGTGCCGGCGCGCGTTCGCCGAGAAGAGCGCTCCCGGGCAGGCGCTGTTCGGCATCGTTCAGGGCGGGATCTATCCCGACCTGCGCCGCCGGTCGGCCGAGGAACTCGTTGAGCTCGACCTGCCTGGCTATGCCGTCGGCGGGCTCGCGGTGGGCGAAGGCCAGGCGGCGATGCTCAAGACGCTGGAGCGGACGACGCCGCATCTGCCTGCGGGCAAGCCGCGCTATCTGATGGGCGTCGGTACGCCGGCCGATATCATCGAGTCGGTTGCGCGCGGCATCGACATGTTCGACTGCGTGATGCCGACGCGCGCAGGCCGCCACGGGCTCGCGTTCACCTGGAATGGCCGCGTGAACCTGCGCAACGCACGCCACGCGGAGGATACGCGCCCATTGGACGAGCGGAGCAGCTGCCCGGCTTCGCGTGACTACTCGCGGGCTTACCTGCATCATCTGGTGAAGGCCGGCGAATATCTCGGCTCCATGCTGCTCACCTGGAACAACGTCTGGTTCTATCAGGAGCTGATGGCAGCCATTCGCAAATCCATCGCAGAGGGCCGATTCGCGCAATTCGCTGCGGAGCACCGCGAGCGGCTCAATGCGCTGGAGGCGGAGAATAGTGAATAGCCGGCGTCAGAGCGCGAACTCTGCCACTATGGGCGCATGGTAGGAGGCGGCCGAGCGGGTGCCCTTGCCGAAGCCAACCAGCTCGTCCCCAAGCGTTTCGTTGTGCACCTCGATTTCACGGAATTGGCCGTAGAGCGCGCGGCTCACGAGGATGTGGTCGAGCATCTGCGGGCGGCCATGGTGGAGAACGCTCCAGCATTTGTCTGCGGGGATGGCGCGGTCGAGCAGCACGAGCGAGCGCGGGCTGAGCGCACCATTGCCTGTATCTTCCTCCGCGCCGATCGCGATGCGAAGCGGGGTGTCGTGGTCCTCGGCATTGAAGTCCCCCGCGACCGCGATGAGCCGATGCGGGTCCGACGCGAACAGCTCTTCCAGCAGCAGCCGCAGCTCGAGGGCCTGGCCGGCGCGACGCACCGCCGAAAGGAAATAACCTTCCGCCCATCCGCCAATGCTTTTCCACACGAATGCGCTTTGCTTCTGGCCGGGAATGACAGCAGCCAGCGGGGCTCTCAAGTGCAGGTTGATGACGGTGAGGAGCTTGCCGCCGGGAAGCTCGACGTCGACCAGCAGCAAAGGGCGATCGAACGTGATGGGCTCCGGACCGCAGGCAGGTGGCACAGCCGTGACCAGCTGGTAGCGCGGAGAAGGCACCAGCGTGTGCAAAATTTCCCGTGCGGCACGGATGGGCCAGCGTGACAGAGTCACGACGTTGTGCACGTCGGCAACGCCGATACCGTCCGGACCGCTGGTCGAGACACGGTGATAGTCGGCGTAGGGTGTGCCTTCGAGGACGTGATCGAGGGCTGCCAGAACGCGCTCCGGGCGGTCGGGGACGTGCTGGCCGTTCACCTCCTGCAGGCAGAGGACATCGGCATCGAGGCGCGCCAGAGCAGGGCGCAGAGCCTCCGCGCGCACCTCGATCGGAACCTTCGATTTCGGCGGCAGATCCAGGCTTTCCAGGTTGAACGTCGCCAATCGCATGAACGGCTCCGATGCTGAGGCTTTGCTTCAAGATGATGACATTCCACACGCCCATTCCAGAACCCGGATGCAGGCCGCTACGGGGCCGATAGATGGACATTCGGCGCCGCTTCGGTCTACTTCAACGCAGCAACAAGGCAAGCGGCTGCGGAGAGCACGCCATTGAGAGAATTCGCTTATGAGCGTCCGGACAGCATAGCGAGCGCTGTCCAACTGATGCAAAAGCCGGATGCGCGCCCGCTCGCCGGCGGGACGGATCTCATCCCCCAGATGCGCGAGGGACGGCGGACGGCCGGGCTGGTGATTGATCTGAAGGGAGTCGGCGAGCTTACGGCAATCGAGGATCTGCCGGATGGCGGGCTGGCGATCGGCGCGGCTGCAAGTGCCTCAGCGATCGCACGCCATGCCCGCGTTCTCGCCGACTATCCCGCCATCGCCAGCTCGGTACGCCTGATCGGAAGCGTCCAGGTTCAGAGCCGCGCCAGCCTCGGCGGAAATATCTGCAATGCGGCACCGTCCGCGGACGGTGTTCCGGCGCTGATCTGCTATCGGGCCAGGGCGCGGATCGCCGGGCCGGAGGGGACGCGCGAGGTCGAGATCGAGGACGTGTTTGCGGGTCCCGGGCGCACCACCCTGAAGCCGGGAGAGCTCCTGGCGGCCATCGTTCTTCCGCCGCCGCAGCCGCGTTCGGCAGCGCACTATCATCGCTTCACCCCCCGGCGCGAAATGGACATCGCCGTGGCGGGTGCCGGGACCTGGATCAGCCTGGATGAGCAAGGCCGCATTTCCGACGCGCGCATCGCCCTTGCCTCGGTGGCGCCAACGCCGCTGCGGGCGCAAGCGGCCAAAAAGCGGCTCATCGGCGAGGCTCCGAGCCGCGCTCTGCTGGAGGAGGCCGGGCGGCTTGCCTCCGCTGATGTGCGGCCGATCTCGGATACCCGCGGCAGTGCGGATTACCGCCGAACCCTCGTTTCTGTCCTTACCGCGCGTGCCCTTGCCGTCTGCTGCCGATCACTGGGCGTGGAGGTCGATGTCCCATGAAGAAGCTCATTCAATGCACCGTCAACGGCGACGAGCACGCGGTGCTCGCCGACCCACGGGACACGCTGCTCGAGCTGCTCCGGGACCGGCTGGAGCTGACCGGTACGAAGGAGGGCTGCAGCAACGGAAATTGCGGCACGTGCACCGTGCTGGTCGATGGCGAGCCGGTCAATGCCTGCCTGATGCTCGCCGTCGAGGCGCCGGGGCATGACATCGTGACGATCGAAGGCATATCCAGAGGGGCGGAGCTCAACCCCATTCAGCAGGCGCTGGTCGATCATGGCGGCACCCAGTGCGGCTTCTGCACACCGGGAATCGTCATGTCGGCCAAGGCGCTGCTGGATGCCAAACCGCGCCCGACCGAAGCGGAGATCCGTCATGCCATCGCCGGCAATCTGTGCCGCTGCACGGGATACGACAAAATTGTCAGAGCGATCGCCGCAGCCGCGGCGGTAGTGGCAGGGGAGTGAGCCTATGACCACATCGAGCCCTGTCGAGGATAAGCGAGAGCTGCGGGTCGTCGGCAGGCGCCTGCCGCGTGTCGATGCGCGAGAGCGGGTCACCGGCAAGGCCGTCTATCCCGCTGACCTGCATCTACGGGACCTCGCGCACGCCAAGCTGCTCCGCAGCCCGTACGCGCACGCCCGCATCCGTGGGATCGACACCAGCAAGGCCGAGGCGCTGAAAGGCGTCCTCGCAGTCGCTACCGCCGCCGATTTTGTCGACCTACCCTTTGGCGCATCCGTCACCATGGGCGAAGGCAGCTTCGACGTCTGGATCGTCAACCAGGCCAACATGGCGCGCGAGAAGGTGTTCTGGGTCGGCCAGCCTGTCGCCGCCGTGGCCGCCGTCGACGTGCATACGGCTGAAGAGGCCCTGAAGCTGATCGAGGTCGACTACGAGCCGCTGCCGCCGGTGGTCGATCTCGCCGAGGCGATGAAGCCCGACGCGCAGGTGCTGCATTCGCATGTCGTCACGAAGGGCGTCGAGCCTGCACCCAGGTCGCCGAGCAACGTCTGCTCGCTCACGACCATCTCACGCGGCGATACCGAAGCCGCATTCGCCGAGGCAGCCGCGACTGGTGAAATTCAAGTGAAAGTCGACACGGCCCACCAGGGTTATCTCGAGCCTCCTGTCGTGGTGGCGCAGGTCGATCCGAACGGGTTTGCCACCGTGTGGGCCTCGACCCAGGGGCAGTTCACCGCCGAGCTGATGCTCGCGCGCATCCTCGGCCTTCCGCAATCGAAGATCCGTGTGGTGCCGCTGGAGGTGGGCGGGGCGTTCGGCGGCAAGATCGCGCTTCACGGCGAGGCTGTCGCCGTCAAGCTTTCGGAAAAGTGCGGCCGTCCGGTGCGGCTCATGCTTTCGCGCGAGGAGGTGCTGCAAGGCGGCACCGGCCCGGCTGCGGGAGCGATGATCGACATTCGCGTCGCGGCGGACAAGGACGGACGGCTGACCGCGATCAAAGGCACTTATCGGGTTGATGCAGGCGGATTGCCCGGCATGAGCCCCTCGCTGCTCATGCAGGCCTCGGCTGCGCTCTATCAGTGCCCCAACCTCAGGCTCGAAGGCTACGACGTCGTCACGAACAAGCCGCGGACGGAGGCTTATCGCGGGCCCGGCGGGATCCAGGCGGCGTTCGCCATGGAGCAGGCGATGGACATCCTCTGCCAGCGCCTGGACATGGACCCGCTGGAGTTCCGCAAGCGCAACGCCTCCGTGACCGGCAGCCTGATGCCGATCGGGACGCCGTTCCCGCCGATCGGCCTCACGACCATCCTGGAGGAAGTGGGCCGGCACCCATGCTGGACGGAGCCGCTGCAACCCGGCAAGCATCCCCGCGGGCGCGGTCTGGCGCTCGGCTATTGGCGGGGCACGTCCATGACGTCAGCCGCGCACGTCACGATCGCGGGCGATGGCCGCCCGATGGTGACGATGGGGCCGGTCGACATCTCCGGGACGCGCACCGCGATGGCTCAGGTCGTTGCCGAGGAGTTCGGGCTCTCCATCGATGACGTCCACGTGAGCACCGGTGATTCGAAGTCGGTGGGCTATAGCGACGTCGCTGCGGGGAGCCGTGTCGGCCGAACCACGACTGCGGCGCTGGTCGAAGCCTGTGCGGACGCGCTGCGGCAGCTGCGGTCCCGAGCCGCCGAGAAGCTGCAGAGCCGACCTGAAGACGTCGCCTATGCCAACGGGGTTTTCCGTGCGCCCGGCGGGGCGGCCATCTCGTTGTCAGAGCTGATGGCAGCGACATTGGGGGAAGGCGCCATCGTCGGCCGCGGCGTCTCGACGAGGCTGCCGCTGGGTGTCGAAATCGGCGCACACGTGTGCGACGTGGAGGTGGACCCGGGCACCGGCCAGGTGACGGTTCTCCGATACACCGCCTTCCAGGACGTGGGCCGCGCCCTCAATCCTCCGGCGGTCGAGGGGCAGATGCAGGGCAGCGTCGTGCAGGGTCTCGGCTGGGCGCTGACGGAAGGATTCGATTACGGCCCTGACGGTCGGCTGAGGAACGCCAGCCTGCTCGACTATCGCATTCCGACGGCGCTGGATGTCCCGCCGATCGACTGCGTCATCATCGAGACGCCAGTGCCGAACGTGCCATACGGCGTGCGCGGCGTCGGCGAGGTGCCGATCGTGCCGGTTGCGGGGGCCGTCGCCAACGCTGTCGCCCGCGCTATCGGGGTTCGTGTCCTGCAGATGCCGATGACGCCAGAGCGAGTTCTCAACGCAATGCATGCAGGGATGCCGAGTTGATCGGCATCCCCAACCCGCCTCAGTTCGGCTGTGAGACGATGCGGATGTAAGGCTTTGGCGCCTTCCATCCCTGTGGATACTTTTTGCGGGCTTCGTCGTCCGAAACCGAGCCGGAGATGATCACGTCGTCGCCCGGCTTCCAGTTGGCCGGCGTCGAGACGTTGTGCTTGGCGGTGAGCTGAAGCGAGTCGATCGCGCGCAGCACCTCGTCCCAGTTCCGGCCGGTGCTCATGGGATAGGTGAGGATCAGCTTGATCTTCTTGTCCGGGCCGATGACGAACACGTTCCGCACCGTCGCATTGTCGTTGGGCGTCCGCCCTTCGGAGGTGTTCCCCGCATCGGCCGGAAGCATGCTGTAGAGCTTGGACACCTTCAGTTCAGGGTCACCGATCATTGGATAATTCGGCGCGACGCCCTGCGTCTCCTCGATGTCCTTCGACCAGAGCTTGTGGTTTTCCACAGGGTCGACGCTCAGTCCAACGAGCTTCACGCCGCGCCGATCGAACTCCGGCTTGATCTTTGCCAGGCTACCGAGCTCGGTCGTGCAGACAGGCGTGAAATCCTTGGGATGCGAGAAGAAAAGGCACCAGGAATCGCCCAACCATTCATGAAAACGGATCCGGCCTTCGGTCGTATCGGCCTCGAAATCCGGAGCAATACTATTGATTTGCAGAGCCATTCAAATCTCCTTGTTACCGCGAGACTGCAGTTGCGCCAGGTATTGCCGGCGCGTCGGATGATCTGTGGCGAGGTGCCGTCCGCGTGGAAATTGCGCCGGCGCCAGCCACAATCTGCAATCTCCTGTATAGCACCAGCGCAACACCCGTTTGCAAGGAATTAACCGGCCTGCAATCAATGGCTGGCAGGGAGCACAACCAGAGGTTATGTCTAACCCGAAGCGGTGATATCGAATGATGCGGTGCCGCAATGAGCCTTGGGGGAGTCGGAATGGGTACCGTTGTCATAAAATGTGACGCTACGGGGTTGGATTTTTCCGTGGGAATTGAAACTGACGAAATCAGTTTCGGTGCCCTTCCGGATATCCGTCTCAAGACCCGTTGCCCACATTGCGGCAGCGAGCACAACTGGTCCACGAGACAGGCGCGGCTGCGGACGGATTTTCCATTCGGGGCGGCGCGAAGCGCGCCATCGCACCCGGTCCTCGTGACCTCGGCGGCGAAGCGCTGAGGCATTCAGATCCGTTATCGCCAATTGTGATTCGCTTGGCTTGGTTCCGAAAAACACGGCTTGGGCCGCTCCTCCGGACATTCTAGAGTTCGCGCCAGCCACAGGAACAACAGCGAGGCTGAGTGCGATGAAACTGAAACTGCACCATGTCAATCTGACGACGAGCAACGTTCCCGCCATGACTGAGTTCTACCGTGACGTCCTCCAGCTCGAGGAGGATCCGCAACTCGACGCCACCCGCGTGACCTCTCAGGGGTATGCGGGAAAGGTCGGCTTCGTGACGGACGGGAACATGCAACTGCACTTGGCCGAAAGAGACTTGAACTGCGCCTTTCGGACCGGACACGCCATCAACCCTTTGGAGCGAGGCCATATCGCTTTTCGAACGGACGACATCGAGGCCTTCAAGAAGCGGCTCAAGGAAAAGGGCATCCCGTTTTCGGATTATGGCGCTTGGGCGATGAACGGCTGGGAGCAGATCTTCTTTCACGATCCGGATGGCAACATCATCGAGGTTCATCAGGTAAAGACCTGATTGCATCTAACCGATCCTGGTCACTGGCGAGTTGATGTGTCGGCAACCGCTGTCATCATGGCAGGCACAGCGCGCCGAATAGTGTTGACGGAAACCAGCACAAACAAGGAGAGATGGGCGCCTCGTCGGGGGGAGACCGAGAGGCGCCCTCATTGCCACCGATCGAGACTAGGGGGCATGACCAGTGGGCAATCGTGAAACGCGGAGTGCCCGGAATGGTTCCACATCGGACGATCTTACTTAACTATAACTCGCAGCTGTGGCTTGCTTGCCACTAGGCAGGCGCCGGTCTGCCTGCCGCAAACCGCGGCATCGAGTCAATTGCATTTCAGAACGATTCAATTTCGTCGGCGTTTCCTTCATTGCATCTGCTACAATAAGGGAGCCGCCTGGCGGATCAAGTGGACAAGAAGCCGGTGCTTCCGCGCGATATAGTCGATCACATTGCGGCGTTCGTCGGAGTTCTTGACCTGGACGGAACGGTTGCCCAGGTCAACGAGACGACACTGAAAATTTCCGGTTCACAACGCCATGAGCTGATCGGGACGAAGCTGTGGGATCTCTCATGGTTCACCAGCGATCCCGAGAGCGCCGCTCGTGTCAAGGACGCCGTGACCCGCGCCGCGAAGGGCGAGACGGTACGGTTCGACACGACGGTCACGACCCACGGGGGCGAGCGTCTGGCAATCGACCTCATGATCCACCCGGTTCTCGACGAGAAGACGGGCAAGGTCCAATACCTCGTTCCCTCGGGGATCAATATTACACGCCGAAAAGCGATCGAGGCCGAGCTGAAACGCAGCCGTGATCTCCTCGAGCGGGCGCAGCGGGTCGGCCATCTCGGACATTGGAGCTTCGACCTGGCTACAAAGAAGCTGGAGTGGTCGGCCGAAGCACGGCGCATCTTCTTTGGTGAGGAGGAGTCCCGCGAGGTTTCGGCGGAAACGATCGAGAAACTGATCCATCCAGATGATCTGGAGCGGGTACGCGCGGGGATGATGGCTGCGATCCAAGCAGGCGAGAGCTTCGCAACGTCATATCGCATCCGCCGCGGCGACGGTGAGGAGCGCATCATAGAGCTCCAGGCGGATCCGGATTACGCACCTGACGGCGAGCTACTCCGCGTGTTCGGCATCGTCCGCGACGTGACTCAGGCTCATTTGCGCGAACAGCAGCTGATCGAGCAGCAACAGCTCATCGATCTCTCGCTGGAGCCCATCCTGTGCTGGAGCCTTGACGATGGATTGCTCCATTGGAACCCGGGCTGCCAGCATCTCTACGGCTACTCTCGCGAGGAGGCCCTTGGACACCGAATCGATGAGCTGCTGCATTCGCAGTTCCCCGTCCCTATCGCCAAAATCAGAAAGCGCTTGGAGGCTGGTGAGTCCTGGACGGGCGAGGTGATCCAGACAGCAAAAGATGGTCGCAAAATCATCGTCGAGGCGCGGATCGATCCCGTCGTTTCCGGCGAGCGCAGGATCGTCATGGAAGCGCATCGCGATATCACGGCCCGCCGCCAGGCAGAGCAGGCACTCAAGTTGAGCGAGGAGCGCCTTGCGATCGCCACCAAGTTGGCGGGCGTGGGATTTTTCGACCACGATCAAATCGCCGATGTCATTTGTTTCTCGCCCGAGCCATGGGCGGGAATGCTTCCTACGGAGGCCACCCTTGATGATGTGTTCGCGATCGTTCACCCGGACGATCTCGCGCCATTTCGCGAAGCGATCGCCAAAGCACATGATCCCCGCGGCACAGGGCAGCTCGAGCACGAATACCGTATGATCCGCAAAACCGGCGAAATTCGCTGGATCAGCGTGAAGTCGCGTACATTTTTCGAGGGAGAGGGGAAAGAGCGACGCCCGGTCCGAACTGTGGGTGCAGTCGTTGATGTCACCGAGCAGCGGATGTGGGCAGAGCAGCAACGCCTCCTGATGGGCGAGCTCAACCACCGCGTCCGCAACACGCTCTCCGTCGTGCAGGCGATCGCGACCCAGACCTTGCGCACCGCCAAGGACCCGCAAGCCTTCGTGCAAGATTTCAAAGGCCGCCTTCAGGCCATCGCCAGTGCGCACAAGCTCCTGAACGAGACGACCTGGCAAGGAGCAAATCTCACCGGTCTCGTCCGAGAGCAGCTCGCTTCGAGCTGCGGCTCCGGTCAAGTTTACACCGATGGGCCTGAAGTCTGGCTGCCTCCGCAGGTCGCCCTGAATTTAGGGCTCGTGCTTTACGAGCTTGCCACCAACGCCCGCAAGCACGGTGCGTTGTCGGTGGCGAACGGACGCGTGCAACTCTCCTGGCAAGTGGTGCGCGAGGACGACAAGCGTGTGCTGCGCCTGACCTGGCAGGAATGTGGAGGGCCGGCGGTTCGGCCGCCAATCTCGCGTGGGTTCGGCATGGGGCTGATCGAGCGCACGATGGGCAGCGCTGCGGACGGCGCGGCGAGGATCGCGTTCGAGCCGGGAGGCCTGCGCTGTGTCATTGACATAGCGCTGCAGTCTGCGGAGCGATTTGCCATCTCAGCTCCCTGAGCCGTTGCCCGGCCGTTCGATTTCAGGGCTCGGCCGCCCCAATTTTGCAGACGGATTGAGCCGCTTGGATCAAGCAGGCCCCGCGACGGCCTTGCTCTCCACGAGCGCAATGAGCCCCTTGAGCATGTCCGTCGGGCTCGGGGGACATCCGCGGATATGCAGATCGACCGGTATGACGTCGGAGACGCCGCCGGCGCAGGCATAGCTGCCCGCGAAGAGCCCACCGTTCAATGCGCAATCGCCGACGGCGACGACCCATTTGGGATCGGGGGTCGCGTTATAGGTCCGCTCCAGCGCCTCGCGCATATTCTTCGTGACCGGTCCCGTCACCAGCAATACGTCGGCATGGCGCGGAGAAGCGACGAAGCGGAGTCCGAAGCGCTCGAGGTCGTAGTAGATATTGTTGAGCGCGTGTATCTCGAGCTCGCACCCGTTGCAGGAGCCGGCGTCCACCTGCCGAATGG
>DASVDU010000061.1:0-2504 GCA_036380915.1 Hyphomicrobiaceae bacterium
ACCGCCCAGACGAACGCGGCGATCAGCGCGCAAAGCACCGCGACACCGGCGCGGCCGGGCTGACCGTACACCGTCGGCTTTCCCATCCCGCCGGCTCCCCCCCGGGAGCCTTTTCTTGTTGTGTGAGGCAGCCATCCTAATCCGCCTCAAAAATGAGTTGCAATATCAGTTGATATGGATCAAGCCTGCGCTTATCCCTTGGCCTTAAATACCTGTCGGGATTTTCCCGACAGCAAGGCAAGGACAAGGGTGGGATGGGATTGTTCGCAAGGCTGAAGTCGGCGCAGGCCTATTGGAAGCAGCATTTGCACTTTCTGCACGGCTCGGAGGATCTGGAGCTCCTCGTCGAAATCGGTTTCCACCAGGAGCGGGGCCAGCCGCTCTCCATGAAGCAGCTCTACCTCGCGAACGGCGCCTCCGTCGCCACCGTGCAGCGGCGCTTGCAGCGGCTGCGCGCGGCAGGCGCGATCGACTGCGGGCGCACCGAGCGCGACGCGCGCCTGGCGGAGCTCCGCGTCAATCCGCGCGTCGTCAAGCTCCTGCGCCGATTCGGCGACCTGCATGCGCCCGAGGCGGGAGCGACGAAAGAGAGTTGAAGAGCCTCGCCCAGGCGGGCAGTCAGCGGACCGAGGTCAGGCGTCAAGGCAAGTCTCTATTTATAAATAGGATTTACAATATACTCTTGTATCGAAAATCAATAGCCTCTTGTGCTGAAAAGCACTAGACTCTTGTGTCCACTTGCAACTGGCTATTGTGTCTGCGCAAAGAGAACGTCTGGCAGCCGGCTTGGCGGCCCTGAAGAGCCTTCAGGACCGAGGGCTACACGCCGTCCCTGGTCCGGAGCTCTCCCGCAAAGACCGGGAGGCCCTCTTGCGGGCTGGGTTCCTCAGGGAGGTCATTCGCGGCTGGTACATTCCTGCCCGGCCCGACGAACTTCAAGGCGATACCACCGCGTGGTACGCCAGCATGCGGGAGTTCGTCGCCGGCTATGCGCAAAGCCGCTTCGGCGACGAATGGCACGTAAACCCGGAGCAGTCTCTGCTACTACGCTCCGGGGATCGCACCGTCCCCAGGCAACTTCAGATCTGGGCGCACAAGGGGACCAACCAGACCGTGCAACTGCTGCATGGCTGTTCGCTCTTCATCTATCAAGCGCCGAAACTGCTCCCCTCATCGCCCGTCGCCGACTGCGGCCGTCTTCGCCTCGTGGAAATGCCTTTCGCGCTCGTCCACGCGAGTCCGACTGTCTTTGCCCAACATCCGATCGCCGGGCAGATCGCCCTCGCCTCCTTGCCCGACGCCTCGGATGTGCTTCGAATCGTTCTCGAGGGTCCGCATCCTTCCGTCGCCGGGCGCCTTGCGGGCGCCCTGAGGGCGATCCACCGATCAGCCCTGGCGGACGAAATCGTTGGTGCAATGAAAAGCGCCGGCTACGCTGTCAACGAGGTGAACCCGTTCGAGCGGCCATTGCCCGCCATTCTGCCCGGCGGCCGGCCAGAGTCGCCTTATGTGCAGCGCTTGCGGCTCACGTGGGCGCAGATGCGTGAGACGGTAATCAAAGCGTTTCCGCAACGTCCGCCACCACCAGGAGATGTCGAGGGCTTGTTGAAGGACGTAGAAGCCCGCTACGTCACGGATGCCTACCACTCGCTGTCTATCGAGGGCTACCGCGTCACCGCAACGCTGATCGACAAGGTTCGCGACGGCAACTGGAACCCCGATGGCGACGAGAAAGACCGCGGGACCCGCGATGCCATGGCGGCCCGAGGGTATTTCGAGACGCATAAGCTCGTAACGGAAGACCTCGTCCGCGCGATCGAGGGAGAGAACTCCGGAACGGTCTTCCGGAACGCTCTGCCGCGCTGGTACCAGGCACTGTTCAGCCCGAGCGTCCAGGCGGGCATTCTCAAGCCGGCCGACCTGGCCGGTTATCGAAACGATCAGGTGTTCATACGCGGCGCGCTCCACGTGCCGCTCTCGAAGGAGGCGGTGCGCGATTGCATGCCAGTCCTCTTCGAGCTGCTCGAGGCGGAACGAGAGCCGGCGGTGCGGGCGGTCCTCGGGCACTTCCTCTTCGTCTATATCCATCCGTACATGGATGGAAACGGCAGGCTTGGCCGATACCTGATGAACCTCATGCTCGTGTCGGCGGGATACACATGGACCGTGATCCCGGTCCAGCAGCGCGACGAGTACATGAAGGCGCTCGAGCAGGCGAGCTCGTTCGGCAACATCGAGCCTCTCGCGCGCTTCATCGCCGGCCTGGCTCGCGCACAGGCCAAGGCACCGCCGCCGGCCCCAGAATGAACGGAAACATCCGCCGGGAAAAAGCGTTGAACGAGAAAAGCCTGGAGCACACGCCGATGATGCAGCAGTACCTGGGCATCAAGGCCGAGCATCCCGACATCCTGGTGTTCTACCGGATGGGGGATTTCTACGAGCTCTTCTACGACGACGCCGAGAAGGCGGCGCGGCTGCTCGACATCACGCTCACCCAGCGCGGC
>DASVDU010000062.1:0-14128 GCA_036380915.1 Hyphomicrobiaceae bacterium
TCGGGCAGTTTCCGCGCGGCCGGCACACCGGGAGGTGCGGCGCGGAAACGCCACCTGCTCCCTTGCCAGCCCCCTGAAACCCCCCTATACCCTGCGCCCAGCGCTCCCTTCGTCTATCGGTTAGGACGCCAGATTTTCAATCTGGAAAGACGGGTTCGACTCCCGTAGGGAGCGCCAGTGTCCGAATAGCCCACTATTCTGTCCCCCGATTTTTGGCCTGTCCGGGGACATAGGCCTCTCTTCGCTACGCTACAGCGTCACGCTGTCAGGGATGCGGCCCCACCTCGCAGGAACAATTCGAGCCGCGGTGTTCGGGATCGATAGTTGCCCAGGAAGCAGGGCGCCCATCGCGACGACACCTCACCACGAGTGGCTCATGGTGAGGCGTCGCAGATGCCTTCTTTCCGCGCAACTGCCTGGGTGCGAGTACGCGGCCCCTCCTCTGGCCAGATCAGGCCGGCTTCACCGCTTCCATGTCGAGCTGCCAGCCGGCGGCGGTTAGCGGCAGCTTACCAAGCGTGTCGCGCACAGCGATCTGATAGATCGGCTGGAACAGGACGATCAGGTTGGCTTGGTCCACCATCGCCTTCTGGTACTCGACCCAGAGATCGGCCTGCTTCTTTTGATCCTCTTCGGCCGCGGCCTGATGGACGAGCTTCACCAAGTCCTCTGGCGGCGTCCAATGCACGCGCTTGGCAACGCGCTCTACGGTCGCCGCCGCCCAGAGCAGGTTCTCGACCGCAGGTGGGTTCCAGAAGGTCAGTACGCCGCCTTGCGCTTTTCCCCCCGTATATGTGGTGCGCAGGTTGACCTGATCCATCGGCGCAAGCTTCACTCTGATATTGACCTTGGCGAGGTCGCTCTGGATCTTCTGGCCGAGGGTTTGATAGTTCAGGCCGGCAATGGCAGCGTTGCCATAGGCGAGTTCAAACTCGAAGCCATCAGCGAGCCCAGCTTTCTGTAGCAGCTGCCTGGCTTTGTCCGGGTCGTGGCGAAAGCTGATCTCCTTGGCGATCTCCTCGGTCGAGCCAGAAACGCCGATCGGCAGGAAGCTTGCTGGGCGAACCGCCGCACCGCCGAGCAGGCCATGGATGATTCCGTCATAGTCGATGGCGTAGCCGATCGCCTGACGAGCCTCCTTGATGGCAAGCGCCTTGTTGAACTCCGGCTCCTGCGTCAGCGCCATGTAGACGAAGTCGAGGCTGGTCAGCCCTTCAAGGCGGACATTCGGCTCCTCCTTCAACGTGGCGATCTGCTCCGGGATCAGATTGAATGCGATGTCGATGTCGTCGCGGCGGATGGCGAGCAACTGCGCGGCGCTATCGGCGATGTGGCGGATGACGACGCGCTGGAATGGCGGCTTGCCCCCCCAGTAATGGTCGTTTCGGACAAACTGGATCTGGGAGTTGCGCTCCCAGCGCACCAGCTTGTAGGCGCCGGTCCCTGCGGAATTGCTATTCAGCCAGGTGGTCGCCTTGTCCTTGGTCTTGGCGTCCTTGCTGGCGTCGCCACCATGCTGCTCGACCAGCTTGCGGTCGTAGACCGGGAAACCGGGTGCGGCGAGTATGTTCAGGATCGGCTGGCTCGGGTCCTTGAGGATCAGATCGACGGTTTTGGCATCGACGATCTCAGTGCGGTCCAGGTGCGAGATATATTGGGAAGGCTGATCGCCGATATAGAGAACGCGATCGATCGACCACTTGACGTCCTCAGCGGTCATCGGGTTACCGCTGGCGAACTTGACACCCTCGCGCAGTGTGAAGCGCCAACCCTTGCCGTCCGGCGTCCTCTCCCATTTGGTGGCAAGCGCCGGCTTCAGGTTGACATAGTCGCCCGGAGACATCGTCACCAGCATGTCGTAGGCGGCCCTGAGCGACATCGGCGGCGTGTACTGCGCCTGACGGGCCGGATCGAGCGTGATGGTATCGCTGATGTCGATCCCGATCACCAGGGTGGTCTTGTCGCTCGCGGCGAAAACGCGTTCGGGCAGACCCGCAACAATCGCCGCACCCCCCACACCCAGCAACTTCGCCAAGTCCCGCCGGCTCATCCAGCCTGTCTTATTCGTCATGCTTCTCTCCCTTCGATTCTCAGCACGTCACTTGGTCGAAGTCTCTTCTTTGGATCGATCTAATGAACCAAAAAAGCAAACTCCGCAGCTAGATTTACCGGATCCTATTCGCACATTTAGGCATTATCAATTGATTACATTTCCCAATTACAATTCTCCAAGCGCAAAAATCCGCGTCAGCATTACGAACAGCTTGACATAGCGTTCGGCCGCAAAGCCATCGCGTGTCAGCGCCATCGCGATTGCGTGGCCAACATCGTCGCCCCCGGCGCCGATTACCGGCCCATTCTCGCTCGTGGTGAAATCCAAGCCGCGCTGGCTTCACCCTGGGCGCAGAATTATGCGGTGAGCCTTCATGGCTCAGACGCCGTAGAAGGCGAGGAAGCGCCGCATACGCGCCGTCGCATCAGCCGGATCGGCGAGCAGGCCGGCCTGGTCGGCCAGCTTGAAAATCTCGCAGAAATAGGGCAGCGGCCGCATCCCCTGCTGGCCACCAACCATGATCGGATGGTCCTGATGGCCGTTGAGATAGCTCAAGAACACCACACCGGTCTTGTAGAAACGCGTGGGCGCCCGGAAGATGAGGCGCGACAGCGGCACGGTCGGTGCCAGTAGCGCGTCGTAACGCGCGCGATCACCGGCTGCGAGCGCGGCAAGCGCGCTCGAAGCGGCCGGCGCGATGGCGTCAAAAATGCCGAGCAGCGCGTGCGAATAGCCATGCGCGTCGCCGGCGATCAGCTCGGGATAATTGAAATCGTCGCCGCTGTACATTTTTACGCCGGCCGGCAGACGGCGGCGCATCGCAATCTCCTTGGCGTCGTCGAGCAGCGATATCTTGATGCCGTCGACTTTTGCCGCGTTTTCGGCAATCACGCCGAGGGCCGTCTCGACGGTTTCCTCGAAGCGGTCCCCACCCCAGTAGCCGGCGAGCGCTGGATCGAACATGTCGCCGAGCCAGTGCAGTATGACCGGCTGGTCCGCCTCCGATAAGACACGGGCATAGACCTTCCGATAGTCTTCCGGACTCCTGGCGACCCGGGCCAGCGCGCGGCTCGCCATCAAGATGATGCGGCCGCCGAGCTTCTGGATGGCATGCATCTGCGTGAGGTAGGCGGCGATGACGTCGTCGATCGTGCGCGCATCGGCAGGATCGAGTTGCTCGGTGCCGCACCCCGAGAAGATCAGGGCATCGGGCAGGTCGCGCGTCTCGGCGAGCGTGCGCCCGATCAACTCGAGCGCGCCGTGCCAGTCGAGCCCCATGCCGCGCTGGGCAGTGTCCATCGCTTCGGCGACGCCGAGCCCAAGCCCGATCAGGTACCGGCGATAGGCAATGGTGCGCGGCCAGTCGAGCACCGGCTTATCGCTCGGCTCGACCGCCGTGAACGGGTCGGCAACGACATGCGCCGCCGCAAATGCGACCCGGTTGAAGGCTCGCGCCGGCTTGGCGATCGGCAGCGGCTCGCCGGTCAGGCGATAAGTCGACAGGGAGCCATCGGTCGATGGCAGGCGTAGCTCTATGGACCCCGAATGCACGTCGTTCATGCCGGCACACCCTTGCTCAAAAGCTCACGCGCGATGATCGAACGCTGGATCTGATTGGTGCCCTCGTAGATCTGTGTGATCTTGGCGTCGCGATAGAGGCGCTCGACCTCGAAGCCCCGAATATAGCCGCTGCCGCCGAACACCTGGACGGCATTCGCCGTCTGGGCCACCGCCATGTCGCTGGCGAAGCATTTGGCCATCGAGCAGTAGATCGTCGCCGGGCGCCCCGAATCGAGCGCTTCGGCCGCATTGCGCACCAACAGGCGTGCGGCGGTGATGTCCTTGGCCATATCGGCCAGCATCCACTGCAGGCCCTGGAAATCAGCAATGGGTTGGCCGAACTGCTTGCGCTCCTTGGCGTAGGCGACAGCCGCCTCGAGGCCGGCCTGGGCGATGCCGACAGCGAGCGCGGCGATTCCGATGCGCCCCTTGTCGAGCACGCTCATCATGATGTGGAAGCCCCTGCCCTCGGCGCCGAGTAGCGCATCAGCGGGCACCTCGACCTGGTCGAAGTGCAGCGCGCCGACCTGGCTCGCGCGCTGGCCCATCTTGTGTTCCTTCGGGCCGCGCGACACGCCCGGCAGATCGAACGGCACGATGAAGATGCTCATGCCGCGCTTGCCGGCGTCCTTGTCGGTCCGCGCCAGCACGAATCCGACATCGGCGACCGGGGCGTTATGGATCCACAGCTTGGATCCCGACAGCCTCCAGCCGGTGGCGGTGCGCTCGGCGGTGGTCTGAATACCGGAGACGTCGGTGCCCGCGCCCGATTCGGTGATGCAGTAAGCTGGCTTCACCCTGGCGCTGAGCAGGGGCCCGAGCCATTTCTGCTGCTGCGCCGGCGTGCCGTGCACCGAAAGCAGGGTGCCGATCAGCTCATACAGGCCGCACTGGTCGGCAATTGAAGCATAGCCGCGCGACAATTCCTCCATCACCAGCGCATAGGCCAGCGTATCCAATCCGGCGCCACCGAGCTCGGCCGGCACGGTAATTCCGAACAGACCGAGCTCGCCCATCTGGCGATAGATGTCGGCGGGGAAGGCTTCGTCCCGGTCGAGCGCTTCGGCCTGGGGGCGGATCACCTCGTCAGCAAATCGGCGAGCGAGGGAGCGGATTTCCTCGTGAGTCTCTGAGAGCGGCATGATCGGAGCTGCTTCTTTCAGGCAGACGGTGGCAGCCAGCGCATGACATGCGTGCCGGCGAGGCAGAGCTCGCCATTCTGGTTGGCGACTTCGACCCTGGCGCGGTGGCGCCCCGCAGCCTCGTCGAGTTCCTCGACGCGATAGGTCGCCGTCAGCGTGTCACCAATGAATACCGGGCGCAGGAACCGGATCTTGTCGTAGCCGAGCGACACTGAAACGCCCTTCGAACCGCGCTCGACGGCACGGCGCGAGATCATCGAAGCTGTGGTCGAGAGCAGGCTCATCACCAGCGCGCCATGGGCGATGCGCCGGCCGAACTGGCTCTTGCGGGCATATTCCTCGTTGACATGGATCGGATCGAAATCGCCCGACAGACCCGAGAACAGCAGCAAATCCGCTTCGCCGATGGTCTTGGAGAACTGGGCCTCCTCGCCGATCTTAACGGGAATGTCACTCATGTGCCTTCCTCCACCCCGAAAAACCTCATCAGCTCCGTAGCCTGCCCTTCGAGCATGGTCTTGCCCGGCAGGGTTTTGCAGCCGCGCTCTCTGGCAGCGGCAGCCAAGCGCGTGATCTCCGGCTTCATGATGATGTCGACCACCAGCATCTCGGGCCGCAGCTGCCCGATCGGAATGGGCAGCGGGTCGTCCTCGGCCATGCCGATCGGCGTGGCATTGATCAGCGTGTCGTGCGTGTTGAGGTCCGGCGCACCAGCACGTGTGTTGCAGCTCGGATAAAGTCGTTTGACTCGCGCGGCGAGCGCCTCGGCCCTGCCAGCATCGACATCATGGATGGTGACGGCCGCTGCACCCGCCTGCGCCAGAGCCACCGCGACGGCGCTGCCGGCGCCGCCGGCTCCGAGCAGCATGACGCGGCGACCGCGGGGATCCTCGCCTTGCTCCCGCATGCCGTGCATCAGGCCCACACCGTCGAAGATATCACCGCTCCAGCCGCCGTCTGGCTCACGCCGCATCGCATTGACGGCGCCAACGGCCTCGGCCATCGGCAGCACACGGTCGACGTACGGGAGGATGCGCGACTTGTAGGGTACTGTGATGATGAGACCGTCGAGGTTGGCGAGCCTTTTCAGACCGCGCACCGTCTCATCGAAATGATCCGGCTCGACATGCATCGGCACCAGCACCGCATCGTGCCCGGCGGCGGCAAGGCGCGGGTTGAAGGTCTGCGGCGACCTTACCTGGGCAATCGGATGACCAATGATGGCGAAGAGCCGCGTGGAGCCACCGATCAGTGCTTGCAGGGGAGCGCTCATCGTCATTCCCCTGCAATTGACAAAGCCGCCGCTGCGAGCGGGGTCGAGCACGCCCGGGGCGTGCAGCCAGCAAGATGCGCCGCCAGCGCGATCGGCTCAGGCGGGAACAGGCGTGCACCTATCGTGTCGAAGGTCGGCAGCTCGGGAACGGCATGGCCATTCCCCGATCCGCCGATCAGCGATGTATCGCCCGAGCGGATCAGCTCGATAAATTCCTCAGCGGTGACGCGCTGCATTCAAATCTCCAATGATCATTTCAGTTGCCCGGCAAAATGGCAGGCGGCCAAATGGCCGGGCTCATGCTCGACCAAAGGGGGCGGCTCGCTGGCGCAGATCGGCTTGGCCAAGGGGCAGCGGGTGCGGAATCGGCAGCCGCTGGGGGGCGAGATCGAGCTTGGCGGCTCGCCCTCGAGCTTCAGATAGCCGCGCTCGCGCTCGACCGCCGCATCCGGGATCGGCGCGGCCGAAAGCAGGTAGCGGGTGTAGGGGTGCAGTGGCCGATCGAACAGCCGATCAGCCGGGGCGATCTCCATCACCTTGCCAAGGTAAAGGACCACCACGCGGTCCGAGATATGGCGCACCACCGCGAGGTCGTGAGCGATGAACAGGTAGGTCAGCCCGAACCTTTCCTGCAAATCGAGCATCAAGTTGATGATCTGGGCCTGAATATTGACGTCAAGCGCCGAGATCGGCTCGTCGGCGACGATGAAATCCGGCCTCACGGCGAGGGCGCGGGCGATCGAAACGCGCTGGCGCTGGCCGCCAGAGAACTCGTACGAATAGCGCCGCCCGACGCGCGGGTTGAGGCCAACGATGTTGAGTAGCTCGTCGACACGCTCCTGCGTCTCCGCCTTGCCTTTCGTTATCCCGTGAAACAGCAGTGGCTCGGCGATTATGTCACCAACCGTCATGCGCGGGTTGAGCGAACCATAGGGATCCTGGAAGACCATCTGCATGCGCCGGCGCAGCGGCCTGATCTGCTTCTGCGTGCTCTTCGCAATATCGTGGCCGTCGAAAATGATCTCGCCGGAATCCGGCTGGTGGATGCGCATCACCAAACGGGCAATAGTCGACTTCCCGCAGCCTGACTCGCCGACGAGCCCGACCGTCTCGCCGCGGAAGACATCGAGATCGACGTTGTCGACGGCGTGGACGACGCGCCGCGGCTGGAAGTAGCCGGTCTTGGGCAGTGGGAAATGCTTGACGACGTCACGCAGCTTCAACAGGGGCGCCTCATCGCGGCCAGCAATGACGCGCGGCGGAGTCGCCTCCGCCGAAGCGGCTGTGGCCCGCAGCGTCTTCTTCGGGAGCGTAGTGCCGGCCTGCGTCACCCAGCAGCGCGCCTTACGGCCGGGCGCGACCTCGGCGAGGTCCGGATGCACATCGCATTTCTCCACCCGGAAGGGGCAACGCGGCGCGAAACGGCAGCCCTGAGGCAGGTTAAGAGGATCCGGTGGCTGACCTTCGATCGTGGTCAGGCGACGGTCGAGGGGCCGTGCCTCGTCGATGCGCGGCACTGCGTTGATCAGCGCCCAGGTATAAGGATGGCGCGGATCGGCGAGCAGATCCTCCGTCAACCCCTCCTCGACCACCTCGCCGCTATACATGACGATCGTGCGGTGGCAGACGCGGGCGATAACACCGAGATCGTGGCTGATCAGAACGACGGAGGTGCCGTAATCCCGATTCAACTCGCGGATCAGGTCGAGGATCTGCGCCTGGATGGTGACGTCGAGTGCCGTCGTCGGCTCATCGGCGATCAACAGGGCCGGCTCGTTGCTCATGCCGAGCGCCAGCATGACGCGCTGGCGCATGCCGCCCGAGAACTGGTGCGGATAGCTTTCGACGGCGCGCTCGGGCGCGGTCACGCCCATGCGGCCAAGCAGGTCGACGGCACGCTTGGAGGCTTCCGCCTCTGTGAAGCGGCCGTGCACCACCATGGTCTCGATCAACTGCTTGGCAATCTTCAGCACCGGGTTGAGCGAGGTCATGGGGTCCTGAAAGACCATCGCCATGCGGTCGCCGCGCACCGAGCGTAGCTCCTCGGGGCTCATCGCCAGCACGTCTCTGCCCTGAAAGCGCACCTCGCCCTCGGTGATACGGGCTGGCTCATCGAGTAGCCGCATTAGCGACAGGGCAGTAACGCTCTTGCCGGAGCCGGATTCGCCAACGATGCCGAGGGCCTCGCCCTGTTTCACGGTGAAGGACACACCGTCAACCGCCGAGACGACGCCGTCGTCGGTGAAAAACTGCGTGTGCAGATTTTTCACCTCGAGCGCGGGGGCATCGGCACCGGTCGCAACGCGGCCGAGTTCGGCCTTGAGGGTCTTGGTCATGGCGCCCCTAACGTTTCCTGGCCTTGGGGTCGAGCCAGTCGCGCACGCCGTCACCAAGGAAGTTGAAGCCCAGCACGATGCTCAGGATGCAGAAGCCGGGGAAGGTCGCGACCCACCATTGAGCGACCAGCTCGCGCCCCTCCGCCACCATCGAGCCCCACTCGGCCGTGGGCGGCACGACGCCGAGCCCGAGAAAGGACAGCCCTGCAAAGGTGATGACGGCGTTACCGATATCGAGCGTCACGAGCACGATCAGCGGCCCGATCGAGTTCGGGATGATGTGGCGAAACAGGATGCGACCGGGGCCGAAACCGGCGACGACCGCCGCCTCGACATATTCCTGCGAGCGCTGCGTCAACACCATGGAATGCGCGAGGCGGGCGAATTTCGGCCACCACACCGCCAGCATGGCGATGATGGTGTTGACGGTGCCGATGCCGAGCGCGGCGGCAATGGCGAGCGCCAGGATGATCGGCGGAAAGCATAGGACCAGATCGGTCAGGCGCATGATGATTTCTTCGACCTTGCCGCGGGCGAAGGCGGCGATGCCCCCGAGCAGCGTGCCGAAGAATGCTCCGACCAGAACCACCACGAAGCCCGTGGTCAGCGAAATGCGCGACCCGTACAGCAATCTCGTGAACACGTCGCGCCCGAGCGCGTCGGTGCCCAGCCAATGTTCGCCAGAGGGCGGCTTCAGCCGGTTGGAAACATCGACCAGATTCGGATCGTACGGGCTGAGCAATGGCGCGGTGATCGCAACTACGATCCAAACCAGGATGATGAACATCCCGACTGCCGGCAGGCCGTACCGCCTGCGCCAGCGCTGCGCCTTGGTCGGGACTGGCGCGATGCGCCGTGCCGCTGCTGCCTCACCCGCAACGCTCACCGCGTCACCCGTGGGTCGAGGAAGGCATAGCTGATGTCGATCACCAGGTTGATGATCAGATAGACCAGCGCTACCACCAGCGTGATGCCCATGATGGCCGGAAAATCCAGCGCCGCGGCACTGCGGAAGGTATAGAGGCCAAGACCCGGCCAGGAGAAGATCGTCTCTGTCATCACTGCGCCACTGAGCAAATTGGCATAGGCGAGGCCGCCGAGCGTGACCACCGGGATCACAGCGTTCGGAAATACGTGGCCCAGAATGATCGTGCTCTTTTTCAACCCCTTGGCGCGGGCGACGCGCACGTAATCCTGCTGGATGCTCTCCAACATGCTGGCGCGCGTCGTGCGGGTGATCAGGCCGAGCGTCGCTGCAGCCTGCACGATCGACGGCAACACCAGATGCGCCGCAGCATCGCGGAAGGTCTCCCAGTCGCCGGCGATGGCCGTGTCGATCAGCAGCAAGCCGGTGACCCGCTCCGGCGGTAGCGCGATCGGATCGAGCCGGCCGGGACCGGGAGCGATCTCAAGCCCACCATAGAAGATGGCGAGCATAATGAACGCGAGCCAGAAAGTCGGCGACGACACGCCGATCAGCGACACCACACGCGCGATATGGTCGACCCAGGTGTCGCGCCAGACGGCGGCGATGATGCCGAGCGGAATGCCGATCAGCAGAGCAAGGACGAAGCCGATTGTGGCAAGCTCGATCGTCGCGGGTGCAAACTGTATGATGTCATCGAGCACCGGACGTTGCGAGGCGATCGAGATGCCGAGATCGCCATGGACCAGGCCGGAAAGGAAAATCAGGTAACGCTGCCAGAGCGGCAGGTCGAGACCGAATTTGGTCCGCCACTCGGCGACGAATTTTTCGTCGGAGGCGGCGACGTCGCCGAGCTGCGCCAGCACGGGATCACCCGGCACAGTGTTTGCAATCAGGAAGATCACCAGCGTGGCGAGCACCGCCATCACGACCGTAATGCCCAGCCGCGAGACGATATAGCGCGTCATTCCCCTGTCTCCCGGCTGACGAGCGGCCGCCGGGGCAAGATTTTCAGGAGATTGGTCACCTCCATGCTTCCTCCCGAATTAGCGCCATTTTTTTCAACTTAGATCGTTCTAAACTTCACATGCCGGGCTGTCAACAAGTGCCTAGGGGTCCACGATATCATCGGCTTTGCCTCAAAGATCCTAATTTTTGTTCAGCCTCGAAAGCCGCTGGCGGGCCCTTGTCGCGCTCAGCGCGGGCGCGGACAGCTGGATTCACGGATGATCAGGGAAGGTTGCGAAATCACTCGTTTCGGAGGTGCGTCCGGATTCTCGATACGCTCGAGCAACAGCTTCGCAGCGGCCGTGCCGATGGCATGCGTGTCGATGCGCACTGTCGACAGGGCCGGCGTCCACAGCTCCGCCTCGGCGAGATCGTCGTAGCCGAACACCGCAAAGTCGCGCCCCGGCTCCCGGCCGATCTGGCGCAGGCCAAGCATGACTCCGAAGGCGATCACGTCGTTGAAACACACCGCCGCCGTCGGCGGATCGTCAAGACGCATCAGCCGCTTTATGGCCTCGGCGCCGAAGCTGCGGCTCGGCGTGCCGGCGAGGACCAGTTCGGGCGCCAGGGGCAGGCCGTTGGCTGCGAGCGCGTCACGATAGCCGAGGCGCCGCTCGCGACCGGTCCAGTTGCGGTCAGCCCCGCCGATCATGGCGATACGCCGGTGGCCGAGACCGATGAGGTGCTCGGTTACCATCGAGGTGCCCTGACGGTGGGCATGGCCAGCATAATCGAGGCCGCTGCCGGGGACATCGCGCGACAGCAGCACGCACGCGATGCCTTGCTCCTTCAAGCGCCGAAGGCTCTCCGCCTCGGTGCCCTCGGCCGGGCAGATCACCAACCCGTCGGCGTTATACTCGCGCATTGTCGCGATGAACTGGTCCTGCCGGGCAGGGTCCTCATCCGAATTCGACACGAACACCGTACGGCCGAGATCACGGAAGGCCCCCTGCAGTACGGCAGTCAGCTCGGTAAAGTATGGATTGGTGATCTCGTTGATGGCGATGCCGATCGTATGGGTACGCCGTGTGCGCAGATTGGCGGCGCCGCGATTATAGACGTAGCCGAGGACACGCACCGATTCGAGCACGCGGGCGCGCGTCTTCTCGGCCACGAGAGGACTATTTGCCAGTACCAGCGAGACAGTGGCCCGCGATACGCCGGCATGAGCGGCGAGATCCTGCAGCGTCAGCCGCTCCCGGGGGCGCACCGGTTTCGGCCGGTCATCCATGTCGTCGAAGTCCCCAAATCGTGACGAACTTTGATGGAGAATACAGCATGTCTGATGAGATCCGCACCGTGAAGGGTGATTTCATTGCCGAGATCATCCTCGACCGTCCCAGCAAGATGAATGCGATCACGCCTGCCATGGCGGCCGCTATCGAGCACCACTGCCGAGAGTTCGATCGCGACGACAGCGTTCGCGTGGTGCTGTTGCGCGGCGCCGGTGATCGCGCCTTTTGCGCCGGTAGCGACCTCAACGCTCTGGCAGAGTATCCGACGCCGTGGAAATTCCGCAACCGGGTGGAATATGCCACAGCCGTGCGCAACATGCGCAAGCCGGTCGTGGCGGCGCTGCATGGCTGGGTGCTCGGCGGCGGCGCCGAGATGGCACTTTCAGCCGACATCCGCGTAATGGGCCGCAGCGCCCGCCTCGGCTTCCCGGAGGTCAAGCGCGGCTGGGTCGGCGGCGGCGGTGCCTCGCAGATGCTGCCGCGCCTGATCGGCTACGGCCAGGCGATGCGCCTGCTGCTTCTCGGAGAGCCGCTTGATGCGGAAGAGGCGATGCGGCTCGGCATCGTCGAGTTCCTGGTGGACGATGCCGAGGTCGAAGCCAAAGCCCGCGACATCTGCCGTACTATTGCCAGCTATAGCCCAGTCGCGGTGGAATCGGTCAAGGCCGCGGTGCGCATGGCGCTGCAATCCGACCTGGCGAGCGGCATTCGCTACGAGAACGAGATGAACACGCTGTGCTTCTCCGCCGGCGACCACATGGAAGGCATTCGGGCCTTTCAGGAAAAGCGCGAGGCGGTCTTCAAGGCGTAACAGCAGGCATCAAGCATTATGCCCGCTGTGGAAAGCGCCGCCCCCGAAGCCTCGCCCGCTACACCGGCATTGGCGCACCGGAGGCGGCGCACAATACGCGGGTTGTGCTCAGCATGACCTAGTGTCCCGATTCAGAAGTTCCTATCCAGGCGGTACGTGAACTTGGAGTGTGCGGCGGCAGAAGCGCTCGATGGAGGCAAGGATATCGTCGGCGGATTTGGTCCAGCGCAGCGGCCTCGGGTCGGCGTTCTGGCGCTCGATGAACGCCTCGATGTCCTTGATGAGCGCTGCCACCGATCTGTGCGCACCGCGCTTGATCTGCTTCTCGGCGAGCAGGGCGAAGAAGCGCTCCACCTGATTGATCCAGGACGACGAGGTCGGCGTGAAGTGCATGTGCCATCGGGGTCGCTTGGCGAACCAGTCGCGGATCAGCTTCGTCTTGTGGCTCGACGCGTTGTCCATCACGACATGGATGTCGAACCTGTCGGGGACGTTCCTCTCGATCTCGTCGAGAAACGTGCGGAACTCCCGCGCCCGGTGCCGCGGCATGCACTTGCCGATGACGGTGCCGGCTTTCACGTCGGCCTTGGCCGTGACCGACGCGATGAGGCCCGCGAAGAGCGTCGTCGTTCCGTGACGCTCGTAGTCGTGCGTGCGCCGCTCGATCTGTCCAGGGCGCAACGGCAGCAGCGGTTGCGTACGATCGAGCGCCTGGATCTGGCTCTTTTCGTCGACGCAAATGACTAGCGCCTTCTCCGGCGGGGCGAGATACAGGCCGACGATGTCGCGCACCTTCTCGACGAACTGCGGATCGGCCGACAGCTTGAACGTTTCGCTCCGATGCGGCTGCAGCGAGAACGCCCGCCAGATCCGATGCACCGTCGATGTCGAGACGCCCGACGCTTTGGCCATGCCGCGCGTGCTCCAATGCGTCGCGTTCGCCGGCTTCTCTTCGAGCGTCTTGACCACGATGGCTTCGATGCGGTCGTCGCCGATCTTGCGCGGTGCGCCGCATCTCGGCTCGTCGCCGAGACCGTCCAGCCGGTCCTTGGCGAAGCGCTCACGCCACGTGCGGACCGTCTGGCGCGTGACCCCCACGGCGTCCGCGATCTGGCAGTTGTTCTCCCCGTCGGCGGCCCGCAAGATGATCTCGGCGCGCTGCGCTTCGGCCCGGGCGATCTTGCGGCGCCGGATACGGCGCTCAAGAACGTCCCGCTCATCGGCCGAAAGTTCGATCGGACTTGCCACCCGCCTCGTCATGCGATCCCCCGATTCGCCATGGCACAAATCAGGAATCACACGCACGATCTCATGGCTAGGAATTAATGAGACGGGACACTAGATGGCAATCGGCACCCAGGCCAACGGCGGCAGGAGACGCAGCAGGCTGATCAGTGGCTGCGGATACTAGCGCACGGTCGTCGCCAGCCCATCAGAATGCCGAGTGGCCGACGGAGCAGCAGCGCCAGTCCAAATGAGGCGTATGCCCGAAAAGCACGCTGTCCACATCGACGCAGTCTCGCAAAAAAGAACCGGATATCCTTCTTCTGGTTATGATCTCGGATGGCGCTTTAGCCGCGAGCCCTGTTCCAAACCCAGCGTACGAAGGGGAAGAGCCACACCGCCAGAGTGATTGCCCCGAGAATGCCGGCCATCGGCCGTTCGAAAAGGCCGACGATGCTCCCCTGCGTACTGATCAAGGACTGCATCAAGTGCTGCTCGACCAGTTTCCCGAGCACGATACCGAGCACCATCGGTGCGAGTGGAAACTTGTTCTCCTCCAAG
>DASVDU010000063.1:0-22232 GCA_036380915.1 Hyphomicrobiaceae bacterium
GACCGAAGAGAAGGTCCACGATCCGATGAACAGATAGCAGACCATGGCGGAAGTCCGCGCCGTAAGATAGGTCGCTTCCTTCAGCCGCTCGAACGTCAGCGCGCGATAAAGCGCCGCCAGCAGCAGTGCACCTGCACACCCGACGGCTGCAGCTTCGGTCGGTGTGGCAAGCCCGAAAAGAATTGCGCCGAGCACTGCCATAATCAGGATGAAGAGCGGAAAGAATGAGGTCATCAGCGCCGAAATGACCTTGATGAAAGGTATGTGCTCTTCCAGATCGGGCGGCTTAGGTGCCAGCTTCGGATTAATGACTGCACGCGCTATGACATACAGAACATAGAGACTGGCAAGCAGAAAACCGGGCAGAAAAGCAGCCGCATAGAGCTTCACCACTGAGGTGGCCGTCGTCGCACCGTATAGGATGAGCAGAACGCTGGGCGGGATCATAATGCCGAGACACCCGCCAGCACAGACCACGCCGGCTGCGAGCCGGGTGTCATAGCCCGCGCGCAGCATGGCTGGGAACGCCAGCAATCCCATCAGCGTGACGACGGCGCCAACGATACCCGTTGCCGTGGCGAACAAGGCGCATGTGATGAGCGTTGCAATCGCGAGCGACCCCGGCAGGTTTCTGGCTGCCATTTGAATCGAGTGAAACAATCGGTCGAGAATATTGGACCGCTCGATCACGTATCCCATGAAGAGGAACAATGGCACCGCCGTCAGGACATCGTTCTGCATCACGTCGGCAGTATTGGTGACCAGCAGATCGAAGATCCGGGTCCCCATCGCGAAATAGCCGAAGAAGACGCCCATCGCGATGAGCGTGAAGGCGATTGGAAAGCCCAGCAGGATGATGAAAATAAACAGCGCCAGCATGAGCATGCCGACTTCGGGATTCGTCATTGGGCAGCTCCACCGGCAGCTTGCTGCTGTGCAAGGCGCGCGCGCGCCTCTTCATCGGCGAGAATTGCGGACTCCATCTCTTCCACGTCCTGAAGCCGTTGCGGCCAGACTCCATCGCGCAATGCAACGATACAGCGAATCGATTCCGCAACGCCCTGGATGAGCATGAACACGGCGCCGATGGGAATAAGCGCCTTCAGCGGCCAAATGGGTTGGCCGGCGGGGCTATAGATCGAGACCTCTCGTATCATGAAGGATGTCATTGCGTAGGGATATCCGTAGACAAGCAGCGCCACGAATCCCGGGAAAAAGAAGAGAACGTATAGGGCGAGATCGATCGCTGCCTGCATCCTGACTGGAAGCAGCCGATAGACGACATCACCGCGCACGTGGCCGTTCCGCGATAGCGTGTATGCTCCTGCCATCAGGAACAACGCCCCGTACATGGTGTAGGCCATGTCGAACGCCCAGTTCGTCGGAGCCCGGAGGACATAGCGCATGAAAACTTCGTAGCAGGTGCCGAAGGTCAGAATGATCATGCACCAGCCAAAAGCCTTACCGACGCCCGCGCTGAGGCGGTCGATAAGGAGAGTAAAGCCGACCACGTGGGTACCCTCGCCTGTTCGATTGTTTTGGGCACACGTCATCGGCCGGGCCTTCTATCGAGCCCGGCCGACAACTCACTGGAGTGCCATCAGGTCTCGATTGGACCGAAGTGATGCTCGTAAGCCGTCCTGTAATCGGCGTCGTTGTTGAAGTGATAGAAGCCGACCCGCTTGGCCCAGGCCTTCTGGCTGTCGAGCACTTTCTTGATGAACGGCCCCTGCTGCGGATCCTTGACCAGCTCAGCCTCGACCTCATCCCAGGCCTTCAGCTGCGCCTCGAAGATCGATTTCGGAGTGCGTTTCACCTTGACGCCGTGATCGTTGATCAGCTTCTGCAGATCTTCTGAGTAGGCGTGCCAGGCTTTCCACTCGTTATCCGCAGCCGCCGCTTGCACGGCGTGCTTCAGGATCGCCTGCTGCTCCTTGGCCAGGCTCTCGAACTTCGTCTTGTTGAACAGAATTTCGAACGTCTCGGCGGCCTGATGGTAGGAGCCCATGTAGTAGAGCTTTGAGACGTCCTGCGCACCGAAGCGAAGGTCGGAGGTCGGGTTGTTATACTCAAACGCCTCAATGACACCACGGTCCATAGCGGGCAGAATTTCCGGCCCGGGGAGCTGAGCGACGCTCAGGCCCATTGCCTGGAAGAGATTGCTGGCCAGACCGACGGTACGATACTTCAGACCCTTGAGATCCTCGGGGCCGCTGACCTCGTTCTTGAACCAGCCCAGTGGCTGCGTCGGCATCGCGAAGCCGAGGAAGCCGACGACATTGAGCTTCAATACGTCTTGGATGAGCTCGTTGTAGAGCTCGAGACCGCCACCGTAGTAGACCCACCCAAGGAGCTGGTTGCCGTTGAAGCCATAGGCCGGACCGGTGCCGAACAGAGATGCAGCCCGATGCTTCCCGTACCAGTAGGCGGGCACGCTGTGCGCACCGTCGAGAACGCCGCTGTGGCAGCCATCCATGACCGAGAACGGCTTTACGACGGCGCCGGCGTTCAAATAGTCGACTTTGAGACGGCCTTCGCCCAGCTCGTTGACGATCTTCACAAAATCCTGGGCCATCTCATTCAGCATGTCCTGGGCGCCCCAGGAGCCCTGCATCTTGAGCGTGACGGTTTCGGCACGCGAAACCTGCGGCATGGCAATCGTTGCCGCGCCCGTTACGGCGGCGCCGGCGAGGAATTTACGCCGGGTCGTCATTGCGGGTTTCTTTTCTGACATCTGCACAATCCTCCCTGATCCTAAAGCGGCCATGCCGCGCTGGTTACAGCTGCCAACTCACAGCTTGGAGCTGCTCCAAACTCACTTTGCACAGTCCGTCGCATTCGACAAGCTCTGACAGTCAGAAGCGGCGCTAAACAGCTCGTGACATTCAACAAAAGTATAAGGATCACTGCAGCATGGTTCGGTTTGCCAACTAAAGGTGTGCCTGCCGTTAGACGGCAGTGATCAAAATTTCGCCAAAGTCACCCCCGGAACAGTGGCTGCTGAGAGTACGGCGCAGCTTGGTCGTCGCCCGATGGCCAGCCGAGCGCTGGCGTTTGTTCAAAAGGAATAGGAATATGAATATCGTCGATCGCAGCCTGTATCTGTCCGGTGGCCGGACCGGCATTCTGCTCATCCACGGCCTGGGCGGCACGCCGATCGAAATGCGTTTCATTGCGGTGGGTTTGGCGCGCGCCGGCTACACGGTGTCCTGCCCACAGCTCGCAGGTCACTGCGGCACTGCGGACGATCTCAGGGCCACGCGCTGGCAGGACTGGTACGCCAGCGTCTGCGCCGCCCATGACAGACTTCGGCAGGAGTGCGATGTCGTCATCGTCGGCGGCCTGTCGATGGGCGCGGTGATGGCACTCCGACTTGCCGCCGACCGCCCGGACAGCGTTCACGCCGCTGCCCTGTTCGCGCCGACCTTCAGGCTCGATGGCTGGTCGGTTCCCTGGTATGCGCGCCTGTTCCGGCTGGTTTGGCACCGATGGGTCGCGGACCGTTTCGACTTCGTCGAAAGGGAACCATACGGCATCAAGGATCCCCGCGTCCGGGGGCTCGTCACCGCCGCGCTTCAGAGCGGCGACAGCTCACAGGCCGGCGTGCTCAGCACGCCCGGCAGCTCCGTTCTCGAGCTGCGCCGGCTCGCCAACAGCGTCCGCCGGTCTTTGCGAAACATTCGGCAACCTGTGCTGGTGCTCCACCCGCGCGAGGACGATCACGCCAGCCTGGGCAATGCATTCGATCTGCAGAAAAAGCTGGGTGGCCGTGTGGAAGCCGTCGTCCTGGACGATTGCTATCACATCATCACGCTCGACCGTCAGCGCCATCTCGTGGTGGAACGCACGACCCGTTTCGTGCGCGAGGTGTGCCAGCAGCTCCAAGAGAAGGCGGCTGCAGTGAAGGTCGGTCCTGCACAGGTGAGCCCGATCCGCGCCGACCAGCCTCTTCCGGCGGCCTGAAAAATCACGGGCTGTGACACTCGGAACAGCCCGCGCCCGCCGACCGCCTCATGATGTCAGCCATCGGCAGCAATTTGGGCGCCGCAGTCCACGCCCGACCTGATGGAGGACCGTCATGAACCTGAAGTACGCGAACGGGAAGATCATCGCCCTTGCAACCGTCGTCCTCGCGGGACTATCGCTCGCGGCCCCCGGTGCTCAGGCTGGGATGCGCATCCATTTCGGGTTCCCAATCGGGAGCTTCTACGCCGGCGGTCATCACCACCACCATCACGCGCACAGATACGAGTACCGCCGACTGCAGGCTCTTCGCAGGGCGAGGGCCATCGAGGCAGCCCGGCGCAGACAAGCAGCCGCAGAGGCCGCAGCAGCCCGCGCCGAAAGGAAGCGCGCTGCTGCCCTGGCGGCTGCGGCGGCCAAGCGGCAGGCCGCGGCGGAGCTCGCGGCCGCAGAGCAGAAGAAGCTCGAAGCCGCCAGAGAGGCGGAGCTCGCAGCGGTTCCGCTGCCTGAGAGAAAGCCCGAGACGCCTGCAGGCGAGGCCCTCCAAACAGCGGACGCCACGACCGCGGCCAATTCACAGCCGGCCACCGAGACGCCTGCGAAGCTCGAGTGCAAGCGCTACTTCGCCAACGTCGGGATGACCATTAGGGTGCCCTGCTCGGAATGAAGCGGCCCGCGATCAAGCAAGAAGGGCCAGGCCCGCCGGCCTGGCCCTATTGCATTCGAACGTCTGGATTTCGATGATGGCACGCGCGATCAGGCGTGGCCGGCGGCGTTCACCAGATGGGTGGGGTCAATCCCGAGCTTGTAGAGCGCCCGCTCGTATTTTTCCTCCACGTCGAGGTCGAAGACGAGCTCCAAGTCCGCCTGGCAGCTCAGCCAGCCGTTGGCGTGAATTTCACTCTCGAGCTGCCCGGGCGCCCAGCCGGCATACCCGAGAGCGAGGATCGCCCGATCCGGTCCCTCACCGGCGGCCAGCGCCTTCAAGATATCGATGGTTGCGGTGAGGCAGACGTTGTCGTCGATCGGCAGTGTCGAGGAGGGCGTGAAATAATCCGAGCTGTGCAGAACGAAGCCGCGCTCAGGCTCGACGGGACCGCCCAGATGAACGGGCATGTGCAGCATTTTGGAAGGCACGGATATTTCGGCGTCTTCGTCGAGAAGCTGCAATCTCTCCAGGAGATCGGGGAAACTGAGGTTCGGCGCGCGTTGGTTGACGATGAGCCCCATAGCACCCTCGTCGGAATGGGCGCACATGTAGATCACCGAGCGTGCGAACCGCTTGTCGGCCATGGCAGGCATCGCAATGAGCAACTGCCCTTCGAGATAGCTGCTGCCAGCCAAGTGTTGTGACCGCCGTTTCACTGTCATCCTAGGACTCTAGCCTCAGGCGTCTCCACCGTGAAGCTGGAAATGCGCCCGAAACCATATTCTGCTCCCTCAGGCCCAAATCATTGTGACTTGCCGCAACCGCAACCTCGGGTACATAGGCAGCGGTGTCGGACCGGCAAGAGGAGGCTTTGGTCGTGCATGGTTGCAGGGTGCACCTTCTGGCGTCGGCGTTGGCCATCCTGCTCGCGTTCTCGACGCCTGCAGCGGCAGACCCGCTGGCTTCCCCTTGGGTCGAGGCGCACGGCGGCAAGGCGCGCCTGATCGCGGGAACTGTCGACTCGGCCGGACGTAGCGCACCAAAGCTCCTGGCCGGAATCGAAATGCGGCTCGCGCCGGGTTGGAAGACCTATTGGCGCTCTCCAGGCGACTCAGGTGGCCTTCCGCCGCAGTTCGATTGGTCGCAGTCGGCGAACCTCGATGTCGCGAAGGTGCTCTACCCGGCACCGAGCCGGTTCAAGGACGCCCTTGGGGATGCGCTCGGCTATTCGGGATCGGTCATCTTTCCGGTCGAGCTCCGGCCCAAGAATTCTTCCAAGCCCATCGAGTTGCGCCTCTCGCTGCTTTACGGGATTTGCCACGAAATCTGCATCCCCGCTGAAGCCAAGTTGACGCTTCAGATCCCCGCGACGGCGACCATTCCCGCCGACCCGGGCATCAGCGCCGCCCTCTCGGCGGTGCCTCGCAGCTCCGACGAGCGCCGGCCGAACGATCCCGAGTTGATTTCGAAGGCGGCCCGTCTCGATGGCGATCGGCCGAGGCTGATCCTCGAAGCCCGCTTCCCCAAAGGCGCGTCATCCGGTGACATGTTCATCGAAGTCCTGGAGGGCGGTTTTGTGCCGCTGCCAGTGAAGACACAAACCCGCGGCGACACGGCCCGCTTCGAGGCAGATTTGACACAGGGCGCCGAGCCCGACGAGCTGCGCGGCAAGACTCTGCGTATCACAATGGTCTCCGACGCAGGTCAGTCCGAAGCCTTGTGGAAGCTCGAGTGAGCTCACGGGGCCCCCTGAAAAACCGCTCTTTGATCTGAGCGGAACAACGGCGTATAGCTCGGATCACTACCTGCAGCAGGTAGTGGTACCCAGACTGAAAAATTCCGGAGAGCATCATGACAATCAACGTGGGTGATCGGCTGCCTGAAGCGACTTTCACGGTGATGGGCCCCGAGGGCCCGAAGCAGGTGACGACCGGCGAGGTTTTCGGCGGCAAGAAAGTGGCGCTGTTCGCCGTCCCCGGCGCCTATACCCCGACCTGCCACAAGCAGCACATGCCGGGCTTCGTCGCCAATGCGCCAGAGTTCCAGAACAAGGGCATCGACATGATCGCCTGCACGGCTGTGAACGACATCTTCGTGCTGACGCAATGGGCCAAGGACTCCGGCGCCGAAGGCAAGATCACCATGCTGGCCGACGGCAGCGCCGAGTTCGCGCGGAAAATCGGCCTCGACATCGACCTCTCTGCCCGCGGCCTCGGCGTCCGCTCCAAGCGCTACTCCATGATCGTGGACGATGGCGTGGTGAAGGTCCTCAATGTCGAGGATGCTCCGCCTCAGCACGACAAGTCGAGCGCCGTGAACCTTCTGGCCTGCTCATTCTGAGTTGTTGCTGATTAACTCGTGTCAGTTGGCTGCATCCCGGGCACGAGGCCCGGGATTGCCGGCTTCCAAAGACGGCGAGCTTATCCCACCGACAGATAGGTCGTCATAACATCCGGGTTGGCACGCGTCTCCGCCGCGGTGCCGCGATGGACGATCTCACCCTGCTCGATGATCGTGGCTTCATCGCCGATCTCGAGTGCGATTTCGGCATTCTGCTCCACGAGCAGGATGCCGAGGTTCTCCTCCTTGAGCCGCAGCAGCGTGTCCACGACGATATCGACGATAACGGGTGCCAAGCCCTGGGAGGGCTCGTCGAGCAGCAGGAACTTGGGGCCCGACATGAGGGCGCGCCCGATGGCGACCATCTGTTGCTCGCCGCCGGAGAGGTGACCTCCCATGCGCCCGAGCAACGGCTTGAGCGGAGGAAAGAGATCCAGGACACGCTCCGCCGGCCACGGCGATCCGGGGTACTCGCTGATGGCGAGATTCTCGCGCACGGTGAGGCCTGAGAAGACGCCGCGATACTCCGGAACATAGGAAAGCCCGGCGCGGGTGATGAGATGCGGCGGCCGCCCTCCGATGCTCTGGCCGTCGAGCGTTATGGACCCCGACCACTTGTCCATCAGGCCGAAGATGGTTCTGAGCGTGGTCGTCTTGCCCGCACCATTGCGGCCGAGCAGGACGTGGATGGTCCCCTGCTCCACGACCATCGAGATATTCTGGAGAACGTGGAAGTTGCCGTAATAGGCGTGGACACCGGCGAGCGACAGGCTCATGCACGCCTCCCCAGATAAGCTTCGCGGACCTTCGGGTTGGCGCGGATCTCCTGAGGCGTTCCTTCGGCCAGCACCTCGCCGAAGTACATGACGGTGATCCGGTCTGAGATTCTCATGACCACGTCCATCTTGTGCTCGATCAGCACGATGGTGTAGCGGCCCTTGAGGCTCTCGATCAGGTGCATCACGCGTTGTGTATCGGATCGGGAGAGCCCGGCCGTCGGCTCATCGAGCAGCAGCAGCTTCGGCTTCGGAGCCAGCGCGATGGCAAAGTCGAGCAGCCGCTGGTCGCCGTGCGCCAACTCGGTAGCAGGGGAATTGGCGTAACGATCGAGGCCGACCTCCTCGAGGGTCTGGTAGATGGTTTCCGTCACCTCCGGATGCGCATCGGCAGGCCGCAGAACCTCCACGCGCGTGCCGGCGAACGCGCGAAATGCAGACACCCAGACATTCTGAGCGACCGTCAAATTCGAGAAAATGCTTGTCCGCTGAAAGGACCGCGCGACGCCGAACGCGGGCAGCTCATGGGTTTTCCGCCCGGAAATGACGTGACCTTCGAACCGCACCTCTCCGGATGTCGGCTTCAGCTCACTGGTGATGCAGTTGAAGAGTGTCGTCTTACCTGCACCATTGGGGCCGATCACGGTATGCAATGCGCCAGGCGGCACTTCAAAGCTGACGTCATTGACGGCCTTCACTGCGCCGAAGTGCTTCGAGACCGAGATGCACTCGAGACCCGTGGTCATGAGCCGGCCTCCATCTCCTTCGGCTTGGCGGCCGCGCCCTTCTGGGTAAGCTTGCCCGTGAGGAACTCGGCCATGCCCGCGACTCCGGTTCTGAAGAACAGGACGACCAGGGCGAAAACGATGCCGAGGATCATGGGCCAGCGATCCCAATAGTGCGATACGGTCTCCTGGAGCCAGGTGTAGAACGCGGCGCCGATAACCGGGCCTATGAAACTCCCGCTGCCTCCGAGCAACGTCATGAAAACGATGTCGCCGGAAAAGCGCCAGTCGACTTTGTCGATCGGAACAATGCCGAAGACGAACGCAAAGATCGCCCCGGCAAGGCCGGTGAACATGCCGGCCATCACGAATGCGATGAGCTTGTAGCGTCCGACGTCATGGCCGGTTGCCGCCGCACGTCCTGGATTGTCGCGGATCGCCTGCAGAATGCGCCCCGTCGGGCTGTCGACGAAGAGCTTCATCACGCACAGCGCACAGATAAAGACGAGCACAGTGAAAACATAAAACGACCATTGATCGTCGATGAGCGGCGGCCGCCGCACACCGGGCAGCCCGTCCTCACCGCCCGTCATGGTCGTCCAGGAATACGCGATGAAGAACACCATCTGATTGAATGCGAACGTGATCATGATGAAGTAGAGGCCGGATCGGCGCACACAAACGAGGCCGATCAGGAATGCGATGACGGCCGAAAAAAGCATCGCGACCGGGATCGCCAAAAAAGCGGAAATCCCATACCTCGTGGCGAGGATACCGGCGCAATAAGCGCCAACACCAAAGAACAGAGCCTGTCCGAACGACAGCATCCCCGTATAGCCCAGCAGCAGGTTGGTCGCGACGGCCGCAATGCCGAGCGTCAGCACTTCCGCCGCGACGACCGGCCGTTGAAGGAACGGGAGCCCTACGATCAGTAAAGCAATGACGATCAGGCTCGGAAGACTGAACAGTTTCTGCATTTAGCGTGTTCCGAAAAGACCCTGCGGCCTCAGGATGATGGTCAGGCCCATGAGCACGTAGATCGCGATGTTGGAGGCTTCGGGCCACCAGATGGTGGTCAAGCTCTGCGCAACTCCGATGAGTATGCCTGACGCGATGGCACCTAGAATGCTGCCCAGGCCGGCGATGACCACGATCACGAAGCTGATCGGCAGCATGTCGGCGCCCATGCTCGGCGTCAGCCCCATGATCGGCGTGGCCAGCGCGCCGGCCAGCCCCGCCAGATAAGCGCCGAGCGCGAATGTCCACATGAAGACACGGTTGATGTCAGTGCCAAGCACAGCAACCATCTCGCGGTTCTCCATGCCGGCTCTCACGATCGCACCGACGTTCGTTCGCGTGAGGAACAGCCAGAGCGCGACGGTGATCAGAACGGTCATTCCGATCAGGGCGAGGCGATAGGCCGGGTAAACGGTAAATCCAAGGTTCACGACGCCGGACAGCGCCTTCGGCGTCAGCACGGAAAAGCCGACTGGCCCCCAGATGAGGATGATCGCTTCCTGCAGGATCAGCGCCATCGCGAAGAGGAAAAGGAGCTGGTAGTCGTGATGTGCTGCGTAAAGGCGTCGGACCCCCTGGCTCTCGATGAGGAATGCGACGAGGATCACGAGCAGTGGCCCGATGAGCACCGCAAGGTAGAAGGAGCCGGTCAGGTTTACGACCGTATAGGTGAAATAGGCGCCGAACGCGTACAAACCGCCGTGCGCGAAATTCGGGATATTGAGCATCCCGAGCACGAGTGTCAGGCCGACACCAACGAGCGCGTAGAGCATTCCGGTCGCAAGACCGTTCAGCAATTGGCTGGCGATCAGAAAGGTCATGAAAGTCCCTGCAAGGCGCGGGCGATCAGGGTCGGATCAGAACAAATGCTGCATTGGCCCTCGCAAGCGGACCAATGCAGCATATCGCGCTCAGAACCCACCGATGTCCTTGCACTCGTTCAGCTCGGGCGGCTGCTCGATCGAACTCTCGTCTATGACCGTGGCCAGGTCGTACTCGTCCTTCATCTCGGACTTCGACTTCGTCTTGAGAATGAAGTAGGGCCGGTTGATCTGGTGCGTTTTGGGATTGACCGACGTTTCACCGAGGATGGTCTTGCCCTTGAAGTTCTCAAGCGCCTCGATCGCCTTTTGTGGCTCTGCACTGTTGGCGAGCTGAATCCCGGTAAGGATGGCATGCGTCATGCCGTAAGCCGCTGCTGGCGCGTATCCGGGAGGAACGCCGCCGCTCTTCTTCCTGTAGGCCTCGACGAAGGCCTTGTTTTCGGGATTGTCGATCGTCCAGTAGTAATTGGTGCCGACCTGGAGATTTTCGCGCATTTCCGGATCGAGCTGGATCAACTCCTCGGTTCCCGAGGACCAAGCCATGATCACCGGCTTCTTCGGTGTAAAGCCGAAGTTATAGATCTGGCGCAGCGCGGTCACGGCATCGATACCGAAGTTGACCATCATGATCGCATCCGGATTGGCCGCAACGGCCTTCGTGATGTACGAGGAGAACTCGCGGTGCCCCAACGGATGGCGATCGACGCCGGCAATCGTCAGTCCAAACTTCGGCGCCAGCATTTCTGCATATTTCTGCAGAGACCAGCCGAACGCATAGTCGGCAATAAAAAGGTAAAGTGATTTTGCCTCGGGGTGGTTCTTTTTGAAGACCCGCAGGTTTGCCTCGACCGCGGTGTACGCCGGGGCTGCCCACTGGAACGTGTAACGATGGCAGCGCTTGCCGGAAAGGTCCTCTGTCCCGCCACTGAACGCGTACATGACCTTGTTCTTCTGCGCGACGTCCGAGACGGCGAGGCCGACACCCGACGACCACGGGCCGACCATGAATTTCACGCCCTCCCCGTCGATCGCCTCCTGTGCCCGCCTCGTTGCCGTGCCCGCTTTCGTCTCGCTGTCGCGGGTGATGTACTTGATCTTCTTGCCGGCAGCCTGATAGCCAAACTGCTCGAGGGCGACTTGCGCTCCGTGATCGAGCAGCGGGCCAACATCCGCATAAGGTCCGCTGAACGGCCAGAGTCCGAGCAACACGATCTCGTCATCCGCCGCATTTGCCGTCATGGCCGTGGCGGCCAGCGCAATCGTCGCTGCAGCCGCCATGCCCTTCAGACCGAGTGAAACTCGTTTCATAGGCGTTCTCCCTTGGTTGTCTGAGGTTATTCTTAGTGCGGGGGCCGTTCGCGGCTTGAGCGACCCGGCCCTACCCTCCAGCATCAGCCGTGGGTCTGATTGAAGCCCTCCACGTTATTCAAGTAGTTCACACAGGTGTCGACCGATTCGACATCGGCAAACTTTGCATCGATATCGAACAGGTTCCAGGCAACAGCGCCGGGCACACGGTCGCCGATGCATTCACGAACCGCAATCGTCCGGAAACCCTCGGCCAGGCCATCGCAGATCGTGGTGCGCACGCAGGCAGTTGCCGTCACGCCGGTCACGAGAATGGTGTCGACGCCCGCCGAGCGGAGATAGCCGGCAAGCGGCGTGCCGCTGAACGCGCTGGCGCGCTTTTTCAGCATCACGTATTCGCCTTCGATCGGCGCAATGCGGGAGTCGATGGCCCACAGGTGCTCGTCTGCGATGTCGACCGCCTCCACGGGGATTTTGTAATGCCACAAGCCCATATCGGACGTGCGGTCGTTCCGGTTCGTGTTCTGGTAGGCGGTCGTCACGTGAACCACGACGTGCCCATTCTTGCGGCAGGCCTCGAGAAGCCGCTGCATGCCGGGGATGATTTCTTCGTCAATCTTTTCGCAGGTGAAAGGGTTGCCGGGCCGGGTCCAGGCATTCGCGAGATCGACGCTGACAAGGGCAGGCTTGCGCCCGAACCCTATCCGGCGCTGAAAGCCGCGTTGCTGATAGATCTTCGTGCTTTCGTCGAATGCCCTCTGGAGCATCTCGTCCAGCTTGCCGAGATCCATCGTTTCCTCCCTTGGCGCGGCCCCCAATCGAGCTGCCGCGTCCTACTTTTGTCTTAGGCTACATCAAAGCCTGGGAATTCGAAAAAGGGAAGAGCGATGATGTCGGGCAATGTTCACCCGCGAGAAAAGCTCTTCATTTGGTAACAGCGGGGCAGCTGACACGGGGGCAATCCGTGCCCTCAGCTCCCGCGGATCTCGCGGATCGCCTTTCGCGCAAGCTCGTCCGCACGCTCGTTTTCCGGGTGGCCAGCGTGTCCCTTGACCCAGTGCCAGCGGATTTCGTGGGGCTTCAGGGCTTCATCAAGGCGCTGCCAGAGCTCGGCATTCTTCACCGGTTTCTTGTCGGCCGTGCGCCAGTTGTTGCGCTTCCAGCTATGGATCCAGGCGGTGATGCCGTTCCGGAGATAGGCGCTGTCGGTGTAGAGGTCGACGATCGAGGGACGCTTCAAGGCCTCGAGCGCCCTGATGGCTGCCATCAGCTCCATGCGGTTGTTGGTCGTGACGGGATCGCCACCCCACAGCTCCTTCCGGTGTGGGCCCGAGATCAGGATGGCGCCCCAGCCGCCCGGACCCGGATTTCCGGAGCAGGCTCCATCCGTGTAGATCTCGACGACGGGACGGCGGCTCGTCATTGGGCGGTTTCGAGCCCGTACTCGCCGACCGAGCGCACCGTGCGATGAAAGCGCAGCCGGCGCCGGTATTCGAGGGGATTGTGCGGTTTGACGAGGGCGTTTTGTGATGTGTGCAGCCAGTCGTACGCGCGCGTCAGCAGAAACCTGAGCGCTGCGCCGCGGGCCAGAATGGGCAAGGCTTCGTGCTCTGCCGGCTCGAGCTCACGCACCGCGGTGTAACCCTTCAGCAATGCACGGCTCTTGGTGATGTTGAATGCGAAGTCAGCCTCGAAACACCAGGCATTGAGGCACACCGCAATGTCGTAGGCGAAGAAATCGTTGCAGGCGAAATAGAAGTCGATCAGGCCCGACAGCTCGGTGCCACGGAAAAACACATTATCGGGAAAGAGGTCGGCATGGATGACGCCGCACGGCAGGCCCTGCGGCCAAGCCGGCAGCAGTTCTTCGAGCTCGCGGCGTATTTCATCACCGAGCCCCGGCGCCACCTCGTCGGCGCGATCCTCGAACCGCTCGAACAGCGCTTCCCAGCCCTTGGGTCCCAGTGCGTTTTCACGCGTGAGCTTGTAATCCCGGCCGGCCAGATGCAGCTTCGCCAGGGCCTCACCGACGGCATGACAGTGCTCCGGCCGCGGGCGCCGGATCCACATGCCATCGAGGAACGTCACCAGCGCCGCCGGCCGGCCAGCGAGCTCGTTGAGCATCACGCCGTCGCGATCCCGAACCGGCGTGGGACACGTGATGCCCGCTTTCGCTAGGTGCTCCATGAGCCCCAAGAAGAACGGCAGGTCTTCACGCTGCACCCGCTTCTCATAAAGCGTCAGGATGAAGCGGCCCTTGGCGGTCTGCACGAGATAGTTGGTGTTCTCAACCCCCTCCGCGATTCCCTTGCAGGAGAGCAATTCGCCGAGCCCGTAGCGTTCGATAAACCGGGCCAGCTCGTCGTCCGCGACCTCGGTATAGACCGCCATGGCGTCAGGCACTCGCGGACAGCTTGCGGGCGGGGGCAAAATCGCGCAATTCGCGCGGCACGTTGAAGGCGATGTGCTCCTGCGCCGTGCTGACGGTCTCGACCGTCACATCAAAGCGCTCGCGGAACGCATCGACGATCTCGTTCACCAGCTCCTCGGGTGCAGAAGCCCCGGCGGTCAGGCCGACGGTGCGCACACCCTTAAATGCGGCCCAGTCCACGTCTGCTGCCCGCTGCACGAGCATGGCACGCTGGCAACCGGCCCTTTCGGCGACTTCGACCAGCCGCAGTGAGTTCGAGCTGTTCGGCGCCCCGACGACGAGGAACCGCTCTACTCTCGGGGCAATGGACTTCACCGCCGCCTGGCGATTCGTCGTCGCATAGCAAATATCTTCTTTGTGGGGTCCAACGATGTGCGGAAACCGCTCCTTCAGCACCGCAACGATCTCTGCCGTATCATCGACGGACAATGTCGTCTGTGTGGCGTAAGCGAGCTTCTGCGGGTCGCGCGGCGTGAATGCGCGGGCCTGCTCGACCGTCTCGATCAGCGTGACCGCTCCCTCGGGGAGCTGGCCCATGGTGCCGATGATCTCAGGGTGCCCTGCATGGCCGATCAGCACGAGCTCGCGACCGTGCGCATAATGCTGATGCGCCTCCTTGTGCACCTTCGACACCAACGGGCATGTCGCATCCAGGTGGAACAGGTTGCGCGCCTTGGCTGCGGCCGGGACCCACTTCGGGACGCCGTGTGCCGAGAAGATCACAGGCGCATCGGTTTCCGGAACCTCGTCCAACTCCTCCACAAAAATGGCGCCTTTCGCTCGAAGAGAATCGACCACGAATCGGTTGTGAACGATCTCGTGCCGCACGTAGACGGGAGGTCCGTACTTGGCCAGCGCCAGCTCGACGATCTGGATCGCGCGATCCACGCCAGCGCAAAACCCGCGCGGCGCCGCCAATATCAACGTCATTTTTTCCCGCAGGCCACGCTGGCACTGGTCAACGGCTTCAGAGGCAGACATACCTTTGTCTTGGTCCTTCGAGTCGAGTCACCCTCGTTGCTACGCGCTTGGCCGCTCCGAGTCGAGGGTGTTGGGCGGCCTGCGCCACAGTGCGGCAAGCGCTCCTATGGCATTGGGGCCCTACGCCGAGGTGCTAGACAGCAAACAACCGGCACTTTCCAGCCGGGACCGGAATACGAAACGAGCGGGACAACCGTGATCAAACTCAGGACTGCCGCGGCCCCCAGAGCCCTTCAGATTCTCTTTTCAGGATTCGCACTCACCTTGCTGGCAGGCTGCGGGATGTCGAGCCTGACGTCCGGTATTGGCGGCGGCATGCTCGGCGGCTCGTCCAGCTCGAGCACGGAAGTCGCCTCCGTGAGCGAGGAGCAGCTCCTGTCGGCCGCCAAGGCGGATTACGGGACCACAGGCTCGTCCGGCATCGACTTGGCGCACGGCTGCCCGCGGTTCGTCATCTGGCCGCGCGACAACAGCGTCACGATTTACGAGCAGGGCCGGGTCGGGGACGCGCTGGCGGTCATGCATCGAGGTGAGATCACCAAAACTGCGCGCGAGTGCCATATCGAGAACGGCCGCGTGACTGTGAAGTATGGCTTCTCAGGCCGCGTTCTGCTCGGCCCCCGCGGGAAGCCGGGCAGCGTCAAGTTGCCTGTCAATGTCTTCGTGACGGACGCAAGGCGCGAGAAGATCGCCCAAGATACGATGGCCGTCGATGTCGACGTCGCCCTCGAACGGCCGATCGGGTATTTCTCGGTCGTGCGTACCGTCTCCTTTACGATACCCGAAGGTACCCGCCCCGCCGAGTACGAGGTCTTCGTCGGCTTCGATCGTAATCTGCCGAACGCTGGCTGATACCGCTCGCCTTTGTTGTGCGGAACGGCCTGCCCGCAGGCCACCGCACCCGCAATCCAGATTGACTTCGCCTTTGCCGGCCCTATGCTGAGGCATTGCCAGTCGACACTTGCGGGAGAGTTCGGAGCACAGGCAGTGCCCGGCGCCGAAGGAGCAACCGCCCCGGAACCTCTCAGGCAAAAGGACCGCAAGTTGATGGCGCTCTGGAAAGCGGCCGTGGCAATCCGTCGCCCGGTCCACCGAAGGGGTTAAGATCCGGCTTCCGCACCGTTGCGCGGCTGGCGGGGTTGACTCTCTCAGGTTCCGAGACAGAGGGGGCTCGAAGCGGGTGTCTCGGCACTCGCTCAGCTGGGCCGTCAGTTCTCGGGAACTTTGCATGAGCGCCGATGCCGCCAATGAAGCCCTGAAGCGAACACCGCTTTACGACCTCCACGTCGAGCTCGGCGCGAAGATGGTGCCTTTCGCCGGCTATGAGATGCCGGTTCAGTACCAGCTGGGGATTCTGAAAGAGCACCAGCATACGCGCGCGCGTGCCGGCCTGTTCGACGTGTCACACATGGGTCAGGCCAAGCTCGTCGGCCCCGATCACCAGACGACGGCTGCGGCCCTCGAGGCGCTCGTTCCGGCCGACATCCTCAACCTGAAACCAGGGATGCAGCGCTACACGCAGCTGCTGAATCCCCAAGGCGGCATCGTCGACGACCTGATGGTCGCACGCCCGGCCGACCCTGCCGAGGACGGCACTTTGTTCCTCGTCGTGAACGCCTCCCGCAAGGAGGTCGACTACGAGTACATCTCGGCCCATCTTCCGGACACGGTGCGGCTCGAGCCGCAGCCGGACCGTGCCCTCCTTGCCCTCCAGGGGCCGGAGGCCGCGGCAACGCTCTCCAAGCATTCTCCCGAAGCCGTGACTCTCGGCTTCATGGGCGTGCGTCGCGTCCCTGTCGGGCCGTTCGAGTGTCACGTCAGCCGGTCCGGCTATACCGGCGAGGACGGGTTCGAAATTTCTGTAGCAGCCGATCAGGCCGTCGACCTTGCGCGCCTCCTGCTGGCTGAAGAGGCGGTGCAGCCAATCGGTCTTGGCGCCCGCGATTCACTGCGGCTGGAAGCTGGGCTCTGCCTCTATGGCCATGAGCTCGACGAGATGATCTCGCCGGTCGAGGCGGGTCTCGCCTGGTCCATTCAGAAGCGCCGGCGCGAGGGTGGCGGCTTCCCCGGCGCCGAGCGAATCCAGAAGGAGCTGCGCGAAGGTCCTGCACGGTTGCGCGTGGGCATCAAGCCCGAGGGCCGCGCCCCCGCCCGTGACGGCACGGAGATCCTGGAGCCTTCCGGTGCCCGGATCGGCATCATCACGTCCGGCGGTTTCGGGCCGACGGTAAACGGACCGATCGCCATGGGCTATGTCGAGTCCTCATTTGCCAAGCCGGGCACGGCCGTCCAGCTGATGGTCCGTGGCAAGCCGCAGCCGGCACACATCGTCGAACTGCCCTTCGTACCTCATCGCTATCTTCGCAAGGCCTGAAACGGGAGAACCCATCCATGGCGCTCGAACGCTTCACCGAGGACCACGAGTATATCCGCGTCGATGGCGACATCGGCACGGTCGGCATCACTGTGCACGCCCAGGAGCAGCTCGGCGACGTGGTCTTCGTCGAGGTTCCGGAGGTCGGTCGCACGGTGAAGCAAAAGGAGTCGACGGCCGTCGTCGAGTCCGTGAAGGCCGCGAGCGAGATCTATGCGCCGGTCTCCGGCGAAGTCGTCGAGGTGAATACCGAGCTGGCGGCGAACCCGGCCCTGGTGAACGAGGATGCCGAGGGCAAAGCCTGGTTCTTCAAGCTGCGCATCGCCGACAGCTCGGAACTCAGCAGCCTGATGGATCGGGCAGCCTACGAGGAATTTCTGAAACAGAGCTGATCGGTTCGCCTTCCCTGCATGCGGGGGCGGTCAAATGGGGGCGGCCAGATCTTTGTAGCGCTGGCTTCTACCCTGGGGCCCTGCCCTCTACCGATCGCTGTAGCGGGGAGCGAATGGACGTGCGACTCATGATGGAGCGGTGCTGATGCGTTATCTTCCCCTCGAGCAGGCCGATCGCGAGGCGATGCTCGCCCGGATCGGCGTGCCGGCCGTGGACGCGCTGTTTGCCAGCGTGCCAGCCGACAAGCTCATGAAGGAGTTGCCTGATCTTCCCAGAACGAAGGGCGAGCTGGAGGTCGAGCGCGAGCTGTCGAAGATGGCCGCCCGCAACGTGCCGGCCGGCTCCGTGCCGTTCTTCGTCGGTACGGGCGCGTACCGCCATCATGTTCCGGCGACAGTGGATCACCTGATCCAGCGTTCCGAGTTCCTCACCTCCTACACGCCCTATCAGCCCGAGATCAGCCAGGGCACGCTGCAGACGCTGTTCGAGTTCCAGACGCAGGTCGCACTGCTCACCGGCATGGAGGTCGCCAACGCGTCCATGTACGACGGCTCGACGGCGTGCGGAGAGGCGGTGCTGATGGCGAACCGCGTGACCCGGCGGAAGAAGGCGGTGCTGTCGGGCGGGCTGCATCCCCATTACCGCTCCGTCGCAGAAACGCTGTCACGTTGGGGCGGCTCGGATGTCGTCGCGCTCGATCCCGATCCCACCGGCGCAGAGGACATCATCTCCCAGATCGACGACCAGACGTCCTGCGTCGTGGTGCAGTATCCGAACGCCTACGGCACGATCCGCGACCTCGCTCCCATCGCCGAAGCGGCTCATGCCCAAGGTGCGCTGCTGATCGCGGTCGTGACAGAAATTGTATCCCTGGGCCTGTTGAAGCCGCCGGGCGAGATGGGCGCTGATATCGTCGCGGCCGAAGGCCAGTCCATCGGCAACGGCCTGAACTTCGGCGGACCCTATGTCGGCCTGTTCGCCACGCGCGAGAAGTTCGTCCGCCAGATGCCGGGCCGGCTCGCGGGCGAGACCGTCGATGCCGAAGGCCGGCGCGGCTTCGTGCTGACGCTGTCGACGCGCGAGCAGCACATCCGGCGCGAAAAGGCGACGTCGAATATCTGCACCAACTCCGGCCTGTGCGCGCTGGCCTTCACGATCCACATGACGCTGCTTGGCGAGGCGGGGCTGCGGCGGCTCGCTCAGATCAATCACGCGAATGCCGTGACGCTGGCCGATCAGCTCTCCCGCATCGGAGGTATCGAGGTGATCACGCCGGCCTTCTTCAACGAGTTCACCATCCGTGTTCCGGGTGATGCGCAGCAGATCATCGATGCGCTCGCAAAGAAGGGCGTGATGGGCGGCGTGCCCGTCTCACGACTGGAGCCGAGCCGAAATGACCTCCGCGACCTCATCATCGTCGCATCGACCGAGATCAACACCGACGAGGACCGCGCGGCCTATGTCAAGGCGCTGCAGGAGGTGCTCTGATGGCTATGAACTCACAGGGGCGGCCGACAACACCCGGTGCGGCGGGTCCGGCGGCGAGCGGCATTGAGACATTCACGGGGCATCGCGGGCTCGACCACGAGGAACTTCTGATCTTCGAGTCGGGCAGCCTGTCGAAGAGCGGTGTGGACCTGCCCGAGCCGAAGCCGGTCAAGTCACGGCTCAACGGCCTCGAGCGAAATGGACCGATCGGCCTGCCGGGGCTCACCGAGCCTGAGGCCATGCGCCACTACGTGCGGCTTTCGCAGCGCAATTACGCCATCGATACCGGGCTTTATCCGCTCGGCTCCTGCACGATGAAGCACAACCCGCGCCTCAACGAAAAAATGGCGCGGCTGCCAGGCTTCGGCGACGTCCATCCACTGCAGCCGCAGCAGACGGTGCAGGGCGCAATCGAGCTCATGGAGGCGCTCTCGGGCTATCTGCTCGAGCTGACCGGCATGAAGGCCGTCGCGCTCTCACCCAAGGCGGGTGCCCACGGCGAGCTTTGCGGCATGCTGGCCATCAAGGCAGCGCACGAGGCCGCCGGGTCGAAGCGCAGCGTGGTGCTCGTCCCGGAGTCGGCCCACGGAACCAACCCGGCGACGGCCGCCTTCATGGGCTACACGGTGCGCTCGATCCCAGCCCGCGAGGACGGCACGGTGTCGGCCGATGCGGTGCGCGAAGCGCTCGGACCCGACGTTGCGGCGATCATGTTGACGAACCCCAACACCTGCGGCCTGTTCGAGCCGGAGGTGGTCGAGATCGCCAAGGCCGTGCACGATGCCGGCGCCTATTTCTACTGCGACGGAGCCAACTTCAACGCCATCGTCGGCAAGGTTCGCCCGGGTGAGCTCGGCGTCGACGCCATGCACATCAACCTGCACAAGACCTTCTCGACGCCGCACGGCGGCGGTGGCCCGGGGTCCGGGCCGGTCGTACTCTCGGATGCGTTGGCGAAGTTTGCCCCGGTTCCGTTCGTGGTCCGGGATGGCGACGAGCTCCGCCTCATCGAGGACATCAGCGAGGCTGAAGCCCGCGGACAGAAGCCGTTCGGGCGCCTAACCGCCTTCCACGGCCAGATGGGCATGTTCGTCCGTGCCCTGACTTACATGATGTCCCACGGCGCCGACGGCATGCGGCAGGCCTCCGAGGATGCGGTCCTCGCCGCGAACTACGTGCGCGTGGGCCTCAAGGATCTCTTCAGCCAGCCCTTCGGCGACCAGCCCTGCATGCACGAGGTGCTGTTCGACGACAAGTTCCTGAAGGACACCGGCGTCACGACGCTTGATTTCGCAAAGGCGATGATCGACGAAGGCTACCACCCGATGACGGTGTACTTCCCGCTTGTCGTACATGGCGCGATGCTGATCGAGCCGACGGAGTCGGAGTCGAAGGACAACCTCGACCTGTTCATCGCCACGATGCGCGATCTTGCCGAGGCCGCGAAGCGTGGCGATGTGGACCGCTTCAAGCAGGCCCCGCGCCTCGCTCCACGCCGCCGCCTGGACGAGACAAGGGCTGCCCGCGAGCCGAAGCTTCGCTGGGCTCCGGACGCGGCGCGCAAGCAAGCTGCCGAGTAGGTGGCTTGACCGGGATGGGGCTGAGTTAGCTGAGCCCCATCTGCTGTGCTTCCCAAATACTTGCGATCATGAATTGCCGCCGCTGGCTTGGCCTCTGCCCGCTCGCGACCGAGTTTCGAGTTCGGCTTGCATGCTTGTGCGACATCGAGGGGAACCGTGCGGTTCGACCTCCAGTTGAGGTGCAGATGCACTGAAATTCTGGAGATCGACATGACCGACGTACGTGAAGTTTTCGTTTCGGGCCTGCGCGACGCCTATGCGATGGAGAAACAGGCCAAGGACATGATGGAGAGCCAAGCCAGCCGGCTGGAGGACTATCCGGAGATGCAGTCGCGGGCGGCCCAGCATGCGCGCGAGACCGATGCTCAGATCGACCGGCTGCGCCAATGCCTCGAGATGATTGGCGAGTCCCCTTCCATGTTCAAGGAATTCGGCACACGAGCGATGGCCAATCTGCAGTCCATGCTGAGCGCGGCCTCGACCGACGAGCCGATAAAGGAGACGCTTACCGGCTTCGCCTTCGAGAACTTCGAGATCGCCTCTTACCGCAGCCTGATCGCCTTCGCCAAGCAGCTCGGCGAGCAGCGCATGGTTCCACTTCTCGAGGAGAGCCTGCGCGAGGAGGAGCGGATGGCGAACTGGGTGGGCGATCACATCGAGTCCATCACCGAACAATTCGCCTCGAGGGCAAGCGCCACCGCCTGACGAGAAGTGCGCCGCGCTCCTTGTCGCTCGGGGCGCGGCGCATGCTTTCGTGGTCGCCCCTACGTCTTCGGGGGTGCGCCGCGCACGGCACGGCCTGCCGAATGAGCCGGCGGATCGCTGGCTGGGAACGACTCGATCGATCCTTCCTCGACGTACAGGTCGTCAGCTACAGCATCCTGCTCCTCAGAAATCCGAGCAGGCGCTTTCCCTGCTACAGGCAGCTCCTCCTTGCCGGTGAGCAGCTGGCGCAGCACGAACTGCAGGATCCCGCCGTGCCGATAGTAGAGCACCTCCTGCGGAGTATCGATCCTCGCGATCGCCTCGAAGGTCTGCTCGCTCCCATCCTCGCGCTGCACACGGACGGTCAGATTGCGGGTATTCGCAAATCCATTCGCGACACCCTCGGTGATGCCCTCGATCGCGAACGTCTCCTTGCCCGTCAACCCTAGACTCTCGACCGACTGGCCGGGAATGAACTGCAGCGGCAGGATACCCATGCCGACGAGGTTGGAGCGGTGGATGCGCTCGAAGCTCTCGGCAATGACCGCCTTCACGCCCTGGAGATGCGGGCCCTTGGCCGCCCAGTCGCGACTCGAGCCGGAGCCATACTCCTTGCCGGCCAGGATGATGAGCGGCGTACCCTGCGCGATGTAGCGCTGGGAGGCATCGTAGATCGTC
>DASVDU010000064.1:0-20181 GCA_036380915.1 Hyphomicrobiaceae bacterium
CGGTCTGGCCATTGCGTCTGTCACCCGGGAGGAAGGCCTCGACTTCGTGCCTTTGCATTGGGAGCGCTATGATCTCGTCGTCCGCAGAGTCGAATATTTCGAGCCACCGCTGCAACGCCTGTTCGCCTTCACGCGCACCGAACTCTTCAGCGAGCAGGCCAAAGCGTTGGGCGGTTATGATATTGCTCAGACCGGAACCGTGGTTTTCAACCCGCGGCGATGATCCGAAAAGCCATAGCTCGCCAATCCGCCGGTCAGCGGCCAAAGATCATGTTCGGGACGATCAGGACAATACCTGGCACGAAGATGAGGACCAGCGTGACCAGGCTCACCGCGGCGAACAGCGGGATCGATTCGCGCGTATACTCGCCTATGGGCACATTCAAGATGGAGCAGACGGCATACATCGCAGCGCCGCCGCCCGTCCCAGGACGAATACGACATTGAAGTGAATTGGATCGCACCGAGCTGACGGATGAGCGGCAGAAAAATCGGCGTCAGCATAAATGATCAGCACTGTCGCGTCGATGTAGAACCCGGCGATGAGGTCTCAGCCGCTGGCGCGCGGCTTATAGCTGCCCGCAGGTGTTCGGAAGGGAATGGCCAATCTGTTCCAGCCATTGATCGTAATGATGGCCAAAGTCAGGTCGACGATCTCCTTCTCCGAGAAATACTGCTGAAGCTCCGTGTAAAGAGCATCTTCGATGGGATGCTCAGAAATTTTTGTAATCGCCTCGGTCCAGGCAAGTGCCGCACGCTCGCGCTCGCTGAAGAACGGAGTTTCACGCCAAGCCGACAGCGTGTAGAGCCGTTGCTCCGACTCGCCCGCTGCGCGAGCGTCCTTGGTGTGCATGTCGAGACAGTAGGCGCATCCGTTGATCTGGGAGGCGCGGGTTTTGACGAGCTCGAGCAACGATCGCTCAAGGCCGCATCCCTCGACGTAGTCATTCAGATGACGGAGAGCGGCGAAGCCCTGTGGCGATACCTTCCAATAATCCAGTCTCGATTTCATCATGCTCCTCCGTTCGTTTGCTGCAGGCTGGGGCCTGTCGAACTCGATAGCGATGGGATCGCTGGCCGGAAAGGTCTCGGCTAGCGCCTTATCCAGGAGTTCGTCGAGATGGGATCGCGAAGAGGTGTTGCTGGCGACTCGTTCCATCCTGCTCTTGTTGTCGGGCATCCGCAACCTCTTGGAGGTTCTCTATGCTGTACTGGCTACACCGTCGGCATGCATATAGACCCATTGGCCTGCCGGTGGTTCCAAGTGGAACCAATCTGTAGCGCGCCGCTCTGGGCAATGTGAGATCAATGCCCGGCAGCCTCCATCGCATGCCGCAGAACCCGGGCGTAATTGCCAATGGCGATTTTCTGCAGCCGAATCCGGTCCAGACCTCGTCTTTCCATGTACCTCACTGCACGTCGCAGGTCGGCATAAGTCGAAATCGGTGATCCGGAGAGCGCATTCATGTCGGTGCCGAAGGCGACGTGGTCATCTCCGAGCCAAGCTGCCATCTCGATCAGTCGGTCCGCATAGGCCTCGACGGTTGCTCCGACGTCGCTGCGCAACGCCCAAAGTCCGATGACGCCCCCTTTGGAGGCGATCGCGCGCGCTTCGTCTATGCCAAGTCGCCGAGCTTGCAACGGCCCCAGCTTGCGGCGGGGCACGTCGTTCCTGGCCACCGAGCTGTGCGACCACACCACTGGCGTACGTGACGTTTCCAACGCCTGCCGTACGGCGGTTGCCGTGCTGTGTGCGAGATCCACGAGGATGCCGAGTCGGTTGCACTCCTCAATCACACGGCGGCCGAACGCCGTGAGCCCGCCATGCCTGGGAGCTTCGGTCTGGAAATCACCGATCGAATTGCGCACGTAATGAACGAGCTGGATGTGCCGAATGCCGGCGTCATGCGCAGGCTTCAGGCCGGCTATGCCGTCGTCGAGAAAACTTGCGCCTTCGACGGAGAGGACGACGTGCGGCTCACCCGTCAGCGCGCGGTCAAGGTCGGCGGGCGTCAATACGATCTTGAGACCCTGTTCAGCGATATGGGATTTGGCGCGGGCCAGTTCGGCCTCGAGCCATGTCCATGCCTCGCCAGGTTTGGGCGTTGCCGACTGACGCAGCCCGCCGGCGCCGGGTCGTATCCAGGGCATATCGCCGATGAGAGACAACGAGACGAGCGAGGCGCGTCCGCTCGCCATATTCCGCCCGAGTGGCAGCAAAGAAGGCTTCGGGCCGACAAAAAAATGATGCGCATGCATATCACCGATCGGTGGCGATCCATCGGCGCACGCAGGAATTGGCCGGAACCCCGCCACCATTCCGGTGGCGAGGCCGGTTAGCACTGTACGGCGGTTCCAATCGAGCATCACGCGCAAGTCAGAAGAGGAGCGATGATGCCAGATCGGGGCAGCCACAATGCAAATCGCCATCCGATCATTCAATTACTCGAACATGATCGTGGCGACATAATCCATCGTTCGCGTTCTGTTGTTTGGCGGCAGCAGCGTATTGATGAGATAAGAGGTCGGCGAGTAGTTGTCCGGTATGGCCCTTCGGAATGCATTCCCAAGGAAAAATGCCTGGATGCGATGAAATCCGCCTTCGGCCGCCGCCTTATAATACCTTTCCAGCGGAGTGAATTTAGGCTGCATTGCCTGGGCCACCTCGCGATGCCCGGAGGACATGTTGGCCAGTTTGGAAGGGTTTTCGACGAATACGTTGTGCAGAAGCGCATTCCGTTCCGCATCCGGCAGTTTCATGGCATCGATCACCAGAAGCGGCCCATCGGCAAGTCCCGCATGCGATGATGCACTCCGGCGGCTGATGTAGTTGCCCGTGGCTTTCATGGGAGTCATCGGCGGGTCGACGCACGATGGCACGCCCGTGCCATTGAAGGACTCGGCAGTCGTCTTCGGATCACATTTGCGCAATGCTAGAATGGACCAGACGAACTCCGAGCAGAACATGTCCGTCGGCACCACGTCGTCATGCCCGAGCGCCGACCTCGCGACATTCTTCACGAAATCGAGCGGCTTGCCGGGCGAGTACTTTGGCGCGTTGTAATCAGTGTTGAATGAAATCTGCTTTGGATAAATCCGCTTGGCACCACCGCCCAGCCTCGTGGCCCACGCGAGGATATTGGCGCGTTCGGCATCGGTCAGCCCGCGTGGGCGGATCACATGAATGAATTTGAGCTTCCGATAATGATCACCGCTGAAATCACCTTTCAGCCTTGGACCAAGATGTTCCGCGTCCATCGGGTTGTCGAGCTGGTAGACTGCCCCGTCCTTCACATATGCGAGGCCGGCGTGACTGACGCCCATCTGGAGGTTCGGATAGGTGCCAGCGCCGCCCCACTCTGGCCTGAACGAGAGAAGGATGTCGCCTGTCTGCAGCAGACCGCTCTTGGCCATGCGCTTTGCAAAGCCGGAGCGCTTGGCGATGACCAGTCTGAGGCCGATGCCAGCAGAGTTTCCGTTGGCTTCGGGGTGCTTGAATTCAACGAGGCGGTCTGACGTATTGAACGAGGGCGGCAGCGGCGCGCGAGCGCTGTCCGGAACAGCAAAATAGACTGGGATGCTGAGCTTCTTCGCGATCTCCTGGTTCACCTTCTCATTGTAGGTGAACTCGGCCGCACTGAGAGGTAGGTGGCCGGCAGCCCATGCCACTGCGGCGATAGCGGCGAACGTCAAGGAACGCATGTTTTCAGATCCTCCCCGCGGGTGGTGGCTTGCCTTGCAAACGATGTCCATTTAGCACGTTACCCCCGGCGGCCGCACCTGATCAGATGTCGTCCCATCCACAACTAGAGCGTGAACGACGAGCCATGCCGAAACGGAGAGAAAGGAAGGCGCCGCGTAAATCGCGACGCGGCTGGCTCGTGCTCGCGGCGGTTCCTCTCATGGCATTTGGCTGCTTTTCGGTATGGATCGCCTGGCTCGGACGCGAAAGTGGACCTCCGAGCCGCTGCTATGGCGGCGTCGTTGGCGGACGCCTCGAAGGTGGCCGGCGACTGCCGCTCTGGGGAGAGAACTACAGCGCCTACAGCACGTTGGGATATCTCGCGGGCCGGACCTTCATGCACGGGACCGTTCGCGACGCCATACTGGCTGCCTACGCGGAGCTGAACGAGACTCACCCTGACTTGCGCTACGTGTACGCCGAGAGCGGATGGCCCTGGGGCGGGCCTTTTTCGCCGCATCGCTCCCACATGAACGGCACGTCAGTGGATTTCCACGTTCCCGTCCGAACTCTCGACGGCGCCGTGTCGGAGCTTCCCGCCTCGGTCTTCAACAAGCTCGGCTATGCCATAGAATTCGATCGATCGGGGCAGTGGAACGGCTACAAAATAGACTTCGAGGCGATGGCCTTGCATCTCATCGCTCTCGATCGGGCAGCACGCGCAAGTGGCATCTCGCTCCGTCGTGTTATTTTCGATGTTCAGCTGCAGCCGAAGCTGTTCGCGACAGAAGCCGGCCGGCCCCTTCCAAAGGTAATGAGATTCAACCAGCGGCAGTCGTGGGTGCGGCACGACGAGCACTACCACGTTGATTTCAATGTGCCCTGCCGGTGAGGTCTCGCGCGCCCACATTGCGAGAGATCGGCCGGAAAGCACCTGCTGATGTTGCAGCGAGGAAATCCCACGGCGCCTTTTCGGTCGCCAACGCGGGCATGTGCCGGATAGGCACGAGATTGGGCCGCTTCCGCGCACCGACGCTGGTCGTCCAGGAAGGCGGATGTTCCAGGCGCAATCTGCGGTCAGGTTCGAGGGCATTCTTCTCCGGTCTGGCAAGTGCATGGTACGACCGGTGACGGGCAACGGTACCTATGGTCCTGAGGCGATCGACCAGGCCAACTCTGCCCGCCGCTGGTCGGGATCAACCCAGTGCATCCGCTAGCACCCGAGCGCAGGTGCCACGACCTAAGCGCACATCCCGCGAGCCTAGCCCGCCCCGGCAATCTGTCCCATACTGGCCAGCGTCTTCAAATACGTAGGGAAACGGAAGCGATCGTGACTGAAAACGTGACCATCACACTTGATGAGTTGTGGAGGCTCGGCATAGAGGTTCTGGAGGCGAACGGCTTCTCCAAGGATCATGCCCGCACCATCAATGCGTCGATCTGGGCCTGTCAGCGCGACGAATGCCACTCTCACGGCGCCTATCGGCTGATTTCCTGCGTCGAAACCGTTCGCGCCGGCAAGATTTCACCGGTTGCCGAGCCTGAGGTCTCGCACCCTGCTCCCGGCATCGTCCGGATCGACGCAAAGGGTGCCTATTCCCTCCTTTCGTTCGAAGTGGGCCGACCGCTCCTCGTCGAGAAGGCCCGCAAGCAGGGGGTCGCGGTTCTGGCCATCAATCACTGCTATCATTTCTCCGCCCTTTGGCCCGAGGTCGAAGCACTGGCCAAGGATGGCGTCGCGGCCATCGCGATGACACCGGGCACGAGCACTGTTGCTCCCGCAGGTGGAACGAAACCTGTTTTCGGAACCAATCCCTTCGCATTTGCCTGGCCCCGGCCGAATGGCAACCCTTACGTGTTCGACTTCGCGACGAGCGTCGTCGCTCGGGGCGAGATCGAACTCCACAAGCGCGCAGGAAAGCCAATCCCGACCGGCTGGGCCATCGATGCAAACGGAGAACCGACGACGGACCCGGCGCGTGCTCTGGAAGGCGCATTGCTCCCGTTCGGGTCCTACAAGGGCACGGCGATCGCGACCATGATCGAGCTCCTCGCCGGCCCGCTGATCGGCGACCTGCTGAGCCCGGAGGCGAAGGAGTATGACGCCGGCGCCAATGTCACGCCGTACCGGGGTGAGCTGGTCATCGCCTTCGATCCGGTTTCCTTTCTGGGCGCGGAAGCGGATCAGCACCTTCAGAGAGCCGAGCGGATTTTCGAGGAGATCACCAGCCAGGGCGCACGGCTACCCTCACAGCGCCGATATGAGGCTCGCGCCCGAAGTCTTGCATCGGGCACAGTGACTCTGCCGCGCAAGCTCTATGACGATATTTGCGCATTGTGTGAGCGATGAGCGCGATCCAACGATGATATGAGAGGGCCGGGTGGGGGTTTCAAAGGACAGCCCCTCCCCCTCCAGGGAAAAGGAGAATGGGCACAGGCTCAACTAAGCTTGTGCCCACCTTTTATTGAGAACGATCCAGAATTCAGAGGCTAGAGCATTTGCGATTTGACAGAAGCGCGCCAAGCCAAGCTCTCGCCTAATCTCGCTCTCCCCAGCGGCGAGACGGTCGGGGTGCAGGTTCCGCCGGTCACAGATGTTGTAGTTCCTCACCCGACTCTTCGGACAAGGGAGAGGTTAACGGCGTGCTTGCTGTTGGCGTTTCCACCTGAATCGGAAAAGCTCTAGTTCGTTCTGCTTTTTTTCGAGCTGACCTCTTCACCAAATCCAAAACCAAGTCCCGAAAAAAGCGCGGACAGCGGAGGGGACGTGCTCACGCCCGAGTAATTCGCAACAACGCGCACGACCGTACCGACGCGCGCAAGCGATGCCAGATGCACCACGTGCTCGTTCATCATCCGAAAGCACCCCGACGAGGACGCCCGGCCGATCGATCGCTCATTGTTCGTGCCATGAATGCGATAGATCGTATTGCCGAGGTAAAGCGCTTTCGCTCCCAGTGGATTGAGGAGACCGCCTGACACGGTGATCGGCAGGCCCGGCTGGCGTCGACGCATCTCGGGCGGAGGTGTCCACGACGGCCACGACGCGATGCGACTGACCCGCTCGGTTCCCGTCCACGTGAATCCATCCCTACCGACCGAGATCGGGTAGGCGTATGCGCGGTTGCCGGGAAGAACGTAATAGAGCTGCCGCCCACCGGTATCGACGATGATCGTCCCCGGTTTCTCATTCTTCTCCAGGTAGACGATAGGTGGCGCCTTCGGCTTGATCTCGGGCCGCTCACCTCCGTCCATATACCTCGGATAGACGACGTTATAGGTCTTCCGGCGTTCGGCGCGCTCCGCCTCGAGCTGGCGCTGGCGCCGCTCGATGTCGCTCTGAAAAACGGGGCTATTCCCCACCCATTGGCTTTGCGCCGATGCCCGAGGTGTGGCCCAGATCACGCCGGCCCCGGCGATCAGAACGCAGAGTGATGCAGTCCGAGCGAATTTCATGGCTCACCCCGAAATGTCCCTCCTCACCAAACGAGGCGGCGCAGCAGTGTTCTAAAATTCCAACCAGAACAAGTAATCTAATGCGGCCAGCCGGGACAAGCTTGCCTCGCCCGCTGACGCCCGGCCAGCCAAAAAATCAGGGCTCAGCGTGCCAATTTTACACCAGGGCCGACGGTTTTGCGGGCGGCACGATCTGCTCGGGTCGATTGGTCGAACCCTTTGAAGCCTGTTGCATGGGCGGGGACACTGCATATGCGGACGTCAGCACCCTCGAAACCGTTTCGAAGAAAGCTGCGAGCCGTTGGATGCTGCCGGCATCCTGAGTGAACGTCGATGATGTATTGACAATATTGGCCAACAAGAACGCAATATCATCGAGTGGACTGTCGGGCCGAAGCTCACCCTTTTCGTGAGCGCGCTCGACGGCAATGCGGACGTAGCCGGCAAGCTCGGCCGTAAACCGGGAAAGCGCCGCTTGCGCGGACGGACTTAGCAGATCGCTTTCAAGCCTCAGTCGCCCGATCAGACTCCACGGTCGGCCGCCGATGCCGCCGCGGTTGAACCTGCGATGGCGTTCGCTATTGAATTCTACGACGCCGCGAAGCTTCTCCGGAAGCGTCCACTCCGGATGCAGCCAGATTTCGCGATGACGTGCGAGCGTCGCTTCGACGTAGTCGTGTACGACCACCTCCACCAACCGCTTCTTCGGCCCGAAATGGTAATGGATGTTTGTGGTCGTGATGCCCAGCTTGGCCGCGATGTCGCCATAGCTCGTCCCGCGAAAGCCGTTCTTGATGAGGAGGCTGGTCGCGATCCTCTTAATTCTTTTGCGCATTTGGTCGCTCTGCGCGTTGCCTGGCGAAGCGCCCATGAGTCACCTCAATCGGAAGCTTCGCCGGCGGTCGAGCGACATCGGATGAGCAGCTCGCTGTAGCCCTCCTGCGCTGCGCTGCCGTCCTGCTTCTTGACCTTCATGCCGAGCTTGAGAATGCCGCGATCCCCCCGCCGTGTCCGGCGCCGATCCTCGATGCGGATTTCGGCACTGATGCGATCCCCGATGAGAATCGGCGCGCGGAATGACCAGTTCCAACTTAGGGTTGCAACACCCATGAGCCGCACGGGGCAGCGCGTCTTCAGGCCGTCTGCCAGCGCCAAGCCGAGAAGCCCATGAGCAATGCGGCCCGGAAAGCCCTGTGACCGAGCGAATTCCTCATCCATGTGGACGTCGAACAGGTCACCTACCAGGCCTGCGAAACCGACCACGTGGGCTTCCGTCACCGTGACACCCGCAGTCGTGAAATAATCGCCGACGGCGACATCCTCGTACCAGTATTCGCCGGCCGGCAGCAGGCGCCCTGCGTGAGTTTCGCCTTTTGCGGTCATCGTTCGCAGTGCCCCCTCCTCAAGGGTGATGCAATCGCAATCCGGATCGCTCGAGGCAACATAGACTTACTTACTACTCAATAAAAGACGATTGACTAGAAAACTGCCCTTGGCCAGGATGTAGAGGGAAGCTGGCAGCAACAGCTACGGATGGCGGGCAAGTTTGCAGCGCTGACGGGAGAGAGCAGTCGTGAGGGTGATTACAGCGGACGAGGCCGCGCGCCTCGTGTGCGATGGGGACACGGTGCTGGTTGGAGGCTCGGGCGGCGGCCACGCGGTGCCCGAAACCCTGATGGCGGCGCTCGGAAATCGCTTCCGCACGACAGGTGCGCCGAGGCAGATTACCTCTCTTCATCCTGTCGGACTGGGTGATCGGGCGACACGTGGCGCCGGACATTTCGCCCAGGAGGGCATGCTCAAGCGGATCATCTGCGGCACATTCGTCGACTCTCCGCCCATTTCTGAAATGGCAGCAGCGGACAAGATCGAGGCCTATACGCTGCCGCAAGGGGCCCTCTCGCAGCTCATGCGCGAGATGGCCTCGGGCAGGCCAGGCCTATTCACCAAGACGGGCCTGCACACACTGGTCGATCCTCGGCACGGCGGCGGGAAGCAAAGCAAACGCACGACGGAGGACCTGGTCGAGCTCGTCACGTTGAAAGGCGAGGAGTGGCTGTTCTTCAAGCCGTTCAAGGTGGACGTCGCGTTCCTTCGGGGCACCACGGCCGACGAGGACGGGAACGTCACCATGGAGCAGGAGGCCATCTACGGCGAAATGCTGTCGATGGCCCAGGCCACGCGCCGGTCCGGAGGCGTCGTGATCGTGCAAGTCAAGCGGCTTGCCAACCGCGGAACGCTTCCCGGCAAGCAGGTGAAGATTCCTGGGATGCTGGTCGATTTCGTCGTCGTCGATCCGGCGCAGCGCCAAACCTATGTAACGGAATATTCCCCGAGCTACGCGGGCGAATTGCGCGAGCCGCTCTCCACGTTCGAGCCCCTGCCGCTCGACCCGCGCAAGGTCGTGGCGCGACGGGGGGCAATGGAGCTTTTTCCAGGCGCGGTCTGCAATCTTGGCTCGGGGATTTCGACCGGCATAGGCACGGTGGGCGCTGAGGAGCGCATCCTCGACGAGATCGTATTGACCAACGAGCAGGGCCTCATCGGTGGCGCGCCTGCAATCGGCAAGGAGGCCGGTGCGGCGCGAAACTTCTGGGCCATGATAGACCAGCCCTATCAGTTCGATTTCTATGATGGCGGGGGTCTCGATCTCGCTTTCCTGTCCTTTGCTCAGGTCGACCAGCGCGGGAACGTCAACGTCAGCCGCTTCGATGGCAAAATCGTCGGCATCGGCGGTTTCGTAAACATCAGTCAGAACGCGCGCAAAGTCGTATTCGGCGGAACGTTCACGGCTGGCGGACTAGATGTTTCGTGGCCGGGCGGACGGACCCGCATCACGCGCGAAGGCAGGCATCGCAAATTCCTGTCCGAAGTCGAGCAGCTTTCCTACAATGGCGACTACGGCTGGGAACGTGGGCAGGAAGTGCTCTATGTGACCGAGCGCGCCGTTTTCCGCCGGGTGGCCGATGGCCTCGAGCTCATCGAGGTTGCACCCGGCATCGATATCGAACGCGATATCCTGGCTCATATGGGATTCAAACCGCGTATCGCAGAGAATTGCCGCGAGATGGATTCGCGCCTCTTCCGGCCTGAGCCGATGGGGCTGGCAAAGGATATATCGGCCAAGCCGCGTCGGTACCGCTCCGAGCGCGTCCATGCCTGGCTGCAAGATCGCGAAGCTATACGCGCAGCAGCGGAATAGAGGCGTGCGGCAAAGGTTCGACCGACACGCCTTTGGGCGGAGCAATCGCTCCGGTGAATCTGGGACCGAAACAAATGAAGGGAGAAGCGCCCATGCCAGTCAATACTCGTCGCTCATTCTTAGCCATCGTAGGCCTCGGTCTGACAGCGGTGGCGGCTACGCCGGTGCTTGCTCAGACCAAAATTACGCTTCGCCTGGGTCACGATCAGGTCACCGCCCACACTTATCACCGCACAACGCAGCATTTCGCCAAGCGCGTCGCCGAGGAGACCAACGGCGAAGTTCAGATCCGCGTCATGCCGGGCGCGCAGCTGGGCACTGAAACGTCCATGCTCGACGGACTGAGAAGCGGCAATATCGACCTGTCAGTATCTACCACTGCCAACGCATCGAGCTTCGTCAAGAAATACGGGCTACTCAGCGTCAGCTACCTGTTTACCGATGACAAGCATTTCCTGAGAACGCTGAACGACCCTGAATTCCTCAAGATGTTCGATCAAATGACTGCGGAGGCCAACCCCGGCTTCCGTCGGGCTGGACTGATCACTCCTGGCGCACGTCACTATTACAGCAACCAGGGTCCGGTTAAATCCATCGAAGACCTCAGCCAGATCAAAATGCGTGTGATGGCTTCACCGGTCGAATCGAAGGTTTGGGGCACGCTGGGCACATCGCCGCTGGCGATTCCGTTCGGCGACCTCTACACCGGCATGCAGACCGGACTCATCCAATCTGCTGAGAATTCGCCGGGCTCCTACGCGTTGAACAAGCATTACGAGGTCGCCAAATACTTCTCCCTGACCGGGCATCAGTGGCCGATTTCGGGGCTGTTCATCAGCGACGTGACCTGGAACAAGCTTTCCGACAAGCACAAAGCTGCCATCCAGAAAGTCGGAAGCGAGATCTCCACTTTCTCGGTCAACGATGCCGTCGAGAGCGACGCCAAGGTGCTCGAGGATATGAAAACGAAGTACGGCGTCATCGTGAACGAGGTCGACACGGCCCCGTTCGTCGAAAAGCTTTCGGCGCTGCAGGACGAGGTGGCCAAAGAGCTTGGCGTAACCGATATGTTGGCGCGGATACGCGCTCTCAAATAGCTCCGCCTGATCAGGCGCAGTCTGCGAAAGCGTTCTACGCTCGAGTTTGTCGCTTACGATTGGGCCTTGCTGGCAGGGCAGCACGGAGGAAATGAATGGAGCGCTTCTTCCGCTTCAATGCGGCGCTTGAGCAAATTTGCGGCGTTGCCGCTGCCCTCTGTTTGTTCGTATTCACAATCATCGTGGCGATCGACGTGTTCTTTCGACAGGTGATCGCCACCCCTCTACTCTGGCCTTCCGAGATATCCGTTTCCCTGTTCGTTTGGTCGGTTCTTCTGGGTGCGGCGGTCTGCACACGAAGAAATTCGCATCTGGTGGTTGAGATACTGCCGTCCCTGCCAACCCGTATCGACTGGCTGCTGCGCCTTCTTGTCGATCTCCTCTGTCTCATTTTCGCGCTGCTGGTCCTATGGACGGGTGTCAAGCAGGCCTGGGCCGGAATTAGCCGCTACACTCCGATGATGGGCTACCCGCTCTGGCCGTTCCTGGTTGCTCTCCCGGCTGCCGCCGTACCGATGGTCCTTTTCTCGATAGAGCGGCTCGTCCGCGGCTCGCCGCCAGGATCAGCAGGCGGCGCAACAGCGGGTGAGGAGGGATCGGCGGCATGAGTCCTATTCTGATTCTTTTTCTCAGTTTCTTTTTTCTCGTCATCTTACGGGTGCCGATCGCGCATTCGCTCGTTCTGTCATCGGCGTTTGTGATCTGGCTGGTCGGCCTTAGCTTTGATCTCATTGCGCAGCAGATGTTCCATGGACTCAACTCATTTACGCTGCTGGCCGTGCCATTCTTCCTTCTGGCAGGGCAACTCCTCAATGTAGGGCTGATTACGGATCGCCTCGTCCGCCTCGCCTATGCCATGGTCGGCTGGGTGCGCGGCGGCCTCGCGCACATCAATGTCGTCGTCAGCATGATATTTGCCGGCATGTCCGGATCATCGACGGCCGACACGGCAGGCGTCGGCGCGGTAATGATCCCCGCAATGGTGAAGCGGGGCTTCGATCGTCGCTTCACGGTGGCTGTCACAGCCGCCTCCTCGACCATGGGCGTCATCATCCCGCCCAGCATTCTGATGGTGATCTACGGTGCGGCTGGCGGCGTTTCCATTGGCGCTCTATTTCTGGCCGGGGCTATCCCTGGCATGCTGATCGGCCTTGGACAGATGGCCTACTGCTACTACTACGCTGTCCAGCACGACATGGCCGCAGAACAGCGCGCGTCCCTGAGTGAATTCTGGGCGGCCCTCAAAGCAGGATTTCTCCCCCTTTTGGTGCCCGTCATCATAATCGGCGGTGTGTTGACCGGCGAGTTCACCGCAACCGAAGCGGGCATGATTGCCTGTGTTTACACGGTTTTTCTGATTTTCGGCATCTTCCGATCGGCAAAATGGCGATCAATGCCGAAGGTTCTGACGGAAGCCGTCGTCATCTACTCACAACCGCTGCTGGCGGTTGCCGGTGCCATGGTCTTCGGCTGGCTTCTTGCCTACTTCGACGCGCCGGCGCAGGTGGCCGAGCTTTCAGGTCCAGTTGCGAAGGATCCCACGCTGGCCCTGCTCTTCATCTGCGCCGTATTCATCGTGCTCGGAACATTCATGGACGGGATTCCGGCCATCATAATCTTCATGCCGATCGTCCAGGAGCTCGTCCGAACCTCTGGCGCGAGCGATATTCATACAGGGCTGGTCGTCGTAATGACACTTGCTCTCGGACTCGTTACTCCGCCCTACGGACTTTGTCTTTTGCTCGCATCCGTCATTGGGAATATCAAAATCTCCGAGGTGATGGGCCAAATAGTGATATTCTACGCCCTCTTCCTAGCGATCGTACTGCTCATCATTTTCGTTCCCGAGATCGCGTTGTTCCTGCCGCGCCTGGTCATGCCTCAATTCGTGAATTGAACCGGATCGATAACTTGAGTATTGCGCAAACGCTCCCGCGCTTGCGTCAGCTCATCACATTCCGATTTCGTCCGCGGCTTACTGGTACAAGACGCCGGTCTCTGGTTCGAGTTCATCAACGTAGTCGCACGGCATGACCGGCTAGAGCATTCCGATTTGGACAGAAGCTCGCCAAGTCAAGCTCGCGCCCAATCTCCCTCTCCCCCGTGTGGAGAGGGTCGAGGTGCTGACCCTCACCGGGCCCTTCGGGCCGCCCTCTCCCTATGAGAGGTCAACGAAGTGTTTGCTGTTGGCGTTTCCACCTGAATCGGAAAAGCTCTAATCGCGCTCGGAGCAGTGGCCGCTCCGAGCACAGAAATCTTGTTTCCCTAATTGTGCGTCTCCTCGATCGCCTTGAAGAGGGCATCAACGTAGCTCTTGCCGATTTCTTTTTCGGCCCATGCTTTGACCGGGGGCTGTGCCAGCTTGCGGAACTCAGCGACCTCGGCAGGCGAGAGCTCCGTCACCTCCATGCCGACCTTCTCCAGAATGGCCTTGGCATTCTTGTCCTGATCGCTCGTCATCTTGCGGTGTATGGCGATCGCTTTCTGCGCGCCCTCATCGACCGCCTTGCGCTCGGCGTCGGTCAGTCCGTGGTAGAAGCGATCGTTGATCAGGTAGGCGTGAACGCTCCAGACGTGACCATCGAGCGTAATGTACTTCTGGTGCTGATAAAGACTCGCGGCGAGGATGTTCGTGACCCCATTTTCCTGGCCGTCCACCACCTTCTGCTGCAAGGCTGTCGGCAGATCGGCCCAGGGAATGGCAGAAGCCGAGGCGCCGAGTGACTCGACCAGCGCCTGATATACCGGCGATGGCTGAATGCGGATCTTGAGCCCCTTCATGTCAGCCGGTGATTTGATCGGCCTGACGCTGTTCGTGAAGTGGCGGACTCCGTTGTCGGCCAGACCCAGCATGCGAATGCCGGTCTTCTTCACCATGTCATCAGAGATCTCCTTCAGCCAGGCGCTGTCGTAAACACGCCAGGCATGCTCGTGGTTTTCATAGAGGAAAGGAATGCCAAGGACGCCGATCGGCTTGTATACGGTGGCAATGGCACCGTCATGCGCAACGGCCAGCTCGAGCGTGCCGAGCTTCAGGCCCTCCATGGTCGGCTGATCCTTGCCGAACTGGCCGGCCGGATAGATTTCTACCTTGATCGACCCGTTCGTTGCCTTCTCGACGTGCTCCTTGAAGGCCAGAGCCGCCACGTGCTTCGGCTGGTCGTCCTTGGCCGGTTGGAAATGGGCGTACTTCAGCACTTTTTGCGCTTCGGCCGCGGATGCACCCAAAGCCGCAATGGCGAGAACCGCTCCCGCCAGTGTTTTCCAGCTCATCATAATGTTTCCTCCTTTGCTTTAGCGCGAATAACCGAACCAGCCGGGCACTGTCGTGCTCAGTGCAGGAAAAAGCACCACCAGCAGCAGAACAAATAACTCTGCTGCCAGCAGCGGCAGAATCGCCTTGGAGAGCAGGTCGAACCGCAAACGCCCAACCGACGTCATGACAAACAGAACGGCTCCCACCGGCGGCGTGATCATCCCAACAGTGAGATTGAGGACGATCGTCATGGCGAAATGCAAAGGATTAAGTCCGAACTGATCGGTGAGCGGCGCCAAAACCGGGACGAGAATGATGACCGCGGGAAGTGTGTCGATGAAAAGACCGCAGATCAGCACGAAGACGGCGACGATCAGCAAGATGGCTGTCGGATCGCTGGTGAGCGTGCCGATCATGCTTCCCAGTGTCTGCGGCACCTGCATGAGCGTGAGCAGCCATGCGAACAAGGAAGCCATCGAAACGATGAGCAACGCCGCAGATGTCACGAGCCCGCTCTGCAGCAGCACTTTCGCAATCAGCGGGCCATTAAGCGTCCGCGTTACAAAAAGCCCGACAAACAGCGCGTAGAAAACGGCTACGGCCGATGCCTCGGTGGGCGTGAACAGGCCCGTTAGTATTCCGACCAGAATGATGGCCGGCATGATCAGGACGGGAATAGCTTTCCAAAGCGCCACGAGCCGGTCGCGCCAGGTCGCGTGAGCCTGCGCCGTGCCATATCCCCGTTTCACCGAAATAACGTGGTTCGCGATCATAAGGGCGGCGCCGAGCAGCAGTCCAGGCACAACCCCGGCAAGGAACAGTCCCGCGACCGTCACCCGGTTATCGGTGAGCGCGTAGATCACCATGATGATCGACGGCGGAATGATCGGACCGATCGTGGCGGTCGCAGCGGAAAGCGCTGCCGAATAGTATTTGTCGTATCCTGACTTCGCCATCATCCGCATTTCGATCGCGCCGGGGCCGGCGGCATCCGCCAGCGCCGATCCGCTTACGCCGGCGAAGAATATGCTTGTCAGCACGTTCACGTGACCAAGCCCACCGCGGATATGACCGACGAGGCTGTTCGAAAAGCGCAGGAGAGCTGTCGTGATCCCGCTCGCCGTCATCAGATCCGCGGCCAGGATGAAGAACGGCACCGCCAACAATGGGAACGAGTTGATGCCGTCAAAGAAGCGCTGTGGGACGGAAAGCAAAGAGAGATGGCCCTCGTAGGCCAGCGCCAGGAATCCGGCGATTCCCATCACGAACGCGACCGGCACGCCTATGACCAAACCGATCACGAAGAAGGTCGCAAGAATGGTCGTCATGCGCCCTACTCCGCGTAGGCTTCGAGATCTTCTACGTGCTCGAAACGCTTCTCGATGAAGTCTCGAGCAATCAGAACGAGATGAAGAGCAAAAAGCAGGGCGCCGATGGGAATGGCCAGGTACGGGATGCCGGCGCGCATGTTGAGAACCGGCGTCTCATGCTCCCAGGTGAAGGCGGACATCATGAAGCCCAGGACGGTGAGGGCAATCAGAAAGGCGAACATGCCGATCCAGACAATGATGCGCGTCATGCGGCGGAGCGACTGTGGCAGGAGATCCTGAAGACTATCCAGGGCGACGTGGCGACCTTCGCGCAGCGCTAGGCCGGCACCCAGGTAGGTGACCCAGATCATCTCATACTGGGTCACCTCCTCCACCCAAATGATCGAGTGGTTAAAGATGTATCGGCTGACGACATTCACGAAAACCAGGATGGCCATCGAGCCCATCAGTGCGATGACGGCGGCACGATTGGCCCACACGAGTAGCTGTTCTGCACGTGATAGCAATAGGCGTCTCCCCGCTGCTGGCCCCCCTTTGCGGGCGGGAGGCCTTCCTATTTAGCCAAACCTAGCAGCTCTGGCGCGAGCCTCAATGGCAGCCGGGTGACACTAGCCGTGATCTTGAAAATGAAGCCGCTTGCAGAGTTGGCTCGGCCTGCCGTCGCCGCGGGAGGGACGTGCGCGTTCGCCCCTCTTTCGAGTACGGAGCGGTCGGCAGGCCCGATTCCGGACCTGCAATGAGCCTATCCTGCACGGAGAACGGGCAGGCCAGGCATCGCCTGTCCTGCCCAACTGGGCCGAAGGTCAGTAGCACGCGTGTGTCAGGGTCCAGTTGACGATAACGCACTTTTCCTGGCCGTTCGGCAGGAGGGTGCACTTGCGATTGGGCACGCGCCGGTAATCACAGTAGTAGCCGCCCGCAAATCCCGAGAAGCCTTTGACCGGACCATCGGTGATGTAGTGCTTCTCGATGACATCCTTGCCGCGAGACCTTTTGGCTTCAGCCGCGTCCGGAGCAGCGAGGCCGACGATTGCGGCAGCAGCGGTAGCGGCGATGATGAGAGCTTTCGTGGTCATGGCGTCCTCCTCAGGTGTGAGCGTCTGGAGGGCACCTTATGTGCTGAGCAGCCCGCCCGCTGTTCCGCCGGAAACAGGTCCAGTGCGATCCGCCTCGAACCAGTTGTGGGATGATTTTTAAGGACGTTAGTCCTAGAGTGCTCGCGGAAGGCGTGAAGCTGGGGAGTAACCGAAAATGTCCGAGTCCATGTTGAGCAAGGTTGCAATCGGCGTTGCCGTCCTGGCCGTGATTGCAGCGATCTGGCAGTACAGCGCCGCATCTTCGGCTGACCAGCGGGCGATCGCCGCGGAGGCCGCCCGAAGCGCTGCGGAAAGCCAGCTGAAAGAGGCTGTCGCCGCGCGCGAGGCATCCGAAAAGGCGTTGCAGGAAGCGAACGCCCAGGCCGAGCAGGCCAAGAAGGATGCCGAGGCTCAGATCGCAAGCGCGAAGGAGGCCCAGGCGGCCGCCGAGCAGAACCTGAAGGACGCGCAAGCCCAGCTCGCCGAAGCCAAGGCTGCGCGGGAAACGGCGGAGGCCAAGTCGCGCGAGGCTGCAGAGCAAGTCGCCGCCGCCCAGGCAGCCCAGAAAGCCGCGGAAGCGAAGGCACAGAAATTGGCTGATGAGGTCGCCCAGTTGAAGGCGGCCCAGGAAACGGCCGCGAACGAAGCCAAAGCTGCCCTCCAGAAGGCCGAGGCCGACCTGAACGCCGCGCGCGAGCAGGCCAAAGAGGCTGAGACAGCACGCGCCGCCGCCGAGCAGTCCGTGCAAGAGTTGCGCGCACAGCTTGCGGCAGCAGAAGCGGCACGAGACGGAGCCATCCGCGAGGCGAAGGAGATCGGCGACTTGCTGGCCAAGGAGCGTGAGGCCCGCCAGGCGGCCGAGCGCTCACGCCAAAGCGCACCGCAGCCCGTCGCGCAGTGATCGCGGCATAACTTCTTCACTAGTGGCAGCGATAGCAGGGGCGCCCGCCGGGGCGCCCTTTTGCGTCGGGGGCACCGGATGTGAGCAAGTGCACTTCGGGTTAGATTGCCAAGTGAAATGTGATAACGTAACATTCAGTTCAGGCATTGGGACCCGAATTGCAGAGATGACAGACACACACCCGGCGGCCGCGTTCCCCTCCCCCCGGCACGATCATGCACCCTGCGTTGCGCTGGCGCTGGCGCGGGCGGAGCGTGCCTTTGAGGAGAAAGGCCTGCGTCTCACCGACTTGAGGCGCCGCGTCCTCGAGGAGATCGCCGGTTCGCATCACGCCATCGGCGCCTACGATGTCCTCGAGCGTCTCAGCCGGAAAGGGAGCCGTCTCGCTCCGATCTCCGTTTATCGCGCCATCGATGCACTGCTGAGCGCCGGTGTCATCCATCGGCTCGAAAGCCGGAATGCATTCTTCGCCTGCCATGCGACCCATACCGCGGATCGCGATCAGATCGTGCTGGCCTGCGAGCGTTGCGGGCGGGTGGCAGAGGTGCCTGGCAAACCGGTTTTCGATGCCATTTCCAGCATCGCGAAAAAGGCGGCGTTCAAGCCCGTGCATACGGTCGCGGAGGTGAGCGGCGTCTGCGACGACTGCCAGGCCCGCTGAGCTGGTGGATGAGCGCATGAACATCTTGCCGATCAATGCGGCCTCCGACCTTGGCCACGAGGGCAGGTGGAGCCACGACCATGCCCATCCGCACCACCATGCGCCGAACGAGGCGAGCACATTGGGGCTAGCGCCGCGTGTCCAGGATGCGCTCATCAGCGCCCGTGGGCTGTGGCTTACCCGAAGCGGCCGGACAATTCTGGAAGATATCGATCTTGACATCGGCAGAGGGGAGATCGTCACCCTGATCGGCCCCAACGGCGCAGGCAAGACGACGCTCGTGCGCGTGCTGCTGGGCCTCACCTCACCCGATCGCGGCGAAATCCGCCGCAGCCCTGGCCTGACGATCGGCTACGTGCCGCAGCGCTTCGACGTCGACCGCGCGATCCCGATGACGGTGGCCCGTTTCCTGGCCCTCGGCCGCTCCGGCAGACCAGAACGGGTCCGCGCCGTGCTGGCCGAGGTCGGCGCCAGCCGTGTGCTCGAGCAGCAGATCGTGAGCCTGTCGGGCGGGGAGCTGCAGCGCGTTCTCCTCGCCCGCGCCCTGCTGCGCGATCCTAACCTGCTCGTGCTCGACGAGCCCGTTCGCGGCGTCGACTACGCTGGCGAGGCGGAGCTCTATACGCTCATCGGACGTCTGAGGACGGCGCGGGGCCTGAGCGTCCTCCTCGTCTCGCACGACCTGCACATCGTCATGGCCCAGAGCGATCGCGTCGTCTGCGTCAACCGCCATATCTGCTGCTCCGGCATACCGGAAGCCGTCGCCAAGGACCCGTCCTATGCCCGGCTGTTCGGCGCGCACGCGGCACGCGCGTTCGCCATCTACAGCCATCAGCATGATCACCACCACGATCTCGCCGGCGAAACGCGCCCGGCCGCACCCGACGCGGCCGACGGACCGGGCCGGCAGGAGGCGTGACTGCATGGACCCGTTTCTCATTCGGGCATTCGTTGCCGGCATCGGCGTGGCTATCCTGGCAGCTCCGCTGGGCTGCTTCGTCGTCTGGCAGAGGATGGCCTATTTCGGCGAGGCCGTCGCGCAAGCAAGCCTCATTGGCGTTGCTCTCGGGCTTGCCATCCAGGCCGACTTGACGGCGTCGGCGCTCGTCGTATCGGCCGTGATGGCTCTCCTGCTCATCGTGCTGTCCCGGCAAAGCCTGGTGCCACTCGACTCCCTGCTCGGCCTGCTCGCGCATGCGGCGCTGGCCGTCGGGGTCATTTCGGCCTCACTCGTGCAAGGGCCGGCTGTCGACCTGCTCGGCTACCTGTTCGGGGACATCTTCGCCGTTTCCGCAGGCGACCTGTGGTGGGTGTTCGGCGGGGGAGCCGTTATCCTGGCGGCACTTGCCTGGCTCTGGCAGCCGTTGCTGTCCATCGCCGTCCACGAGGAGCTGGCTGCAGCCGAAGGGATCCCACGGGACCTGGTGAAGGGCGTCTTCGTGGTCCTGCTGGCACTCGCCATCGCCATTGCGATCAAGATCGTCGGCATCCTGTTGGCAATTGCATTCCTCATCATGCC
>DASVDU010000065.1:0-2440 GCA_036380915.1 Hyphomicrobiaceae bacterium
AGCCGGGCCGCTTCTCGTTCAACGTCAAGGGCGGCCGCTGCGAGGCCTGCCAGGGCGACGGCGTCATCAAGATCGAGATGCACTTCCTGCCCGACGTCTACGTCACCTGCGACGTCTGCAAGGGCAAGCGCTACAATCGCGAGACGCTGGAGGTCACCTACCGCGACAAGTCCATCGCCGACGTGCTCGACATGACGGTGGAGGAAGGCGCGGCGTTCTTCCAGGCGGTGCCGGCGATCCGCGACAAGCTCGAGACGCTGGCGCGCGTCGGCCTCGGCTACATCAAGATCGGCCAGCAGGCGACGACGCTCTCAGGCGGCGAGGCGCAACGCATCAAGCTCGCCAAGGAGCTCTCCCGCCGCGCGACGGGCCGCACGCTCTCCATCCTCGACGAGCCGACCACCGGCCTCCACTTCCACGACGTCGCCAAGCTGCTCGACGTGCTGCACGAGCTGGTGGACGCCGGCAATACGGCGGTGGTGATCGAGCACAACCTGGAAGTCATCAAGACCGCCGACTGGATCATCGATCTCGGCCCCGAAGGTGGTGATGCTGGCGGTCGCATCGTTGCCGTTGGGACGCCCGAGGACGTGGCCGCGAACCCGGAGAGCTACACGGGGCAGTATCTAAAGGAGCTGCTGGGCCGTCGCGCCAAGACGAGCGGCCGGAACGGGAGGAAGCGGGAGGCGGCGGAGTAGGTTCTAAGTCTCTCGATCCCCGGAGGCTTACGCGCCAGATCAAGTCGCCTTACACTGCAGGATCGTCGTGCTATATTATCGCGCATGACACGAATTGAGAGAATTGCGCCGTTTCTGGAAGCGCTGTCGGACGACGCGTTCGAGGACTTCCTCGCTGCAGCATCGCATGCGGCCAGGGCGGACACTATCTATGAGACGCTTTCACCAAGCGAAAAAGCTGAGATCGATGCCGCCATAGCGCGCCTCGATGCCAATGAGGGTGTGCCCTACGACGAGCTCAAGGCTCGCCTCGCCGCCAATCTCAAGGCTGCTGGCCTATGAGAATCACGTTCGATCCGCGCGCAGCGGTCGAACTCGAAGCGCAGATCGGTTATCTCATCGAGCGTGATGCTCTCGTCGCAGCTGCCCGGCTCAAGGCCCGCTGTGATGATTTTTTCGAGAAATTCCTCGCACACCATCCCCGCACCGGCAAATTCATCGCAGAGCGGCATATCTGGGAGATCTGGATCCCAGGCACACGCCTGGTTATCTGGTATCGCTTCACGCAGGACGAGCTTCAAATTATCCGTATCTGGCATGCCGCCCAGGATCGTGGGCGAGGGTGAACGACCGGCGTTGGACCTCTAGAGCCCTTCAGAATTAGATGGAAGCATAACCGGCATTCCGGAGGTAGTTGGCACACTCGGCCGCGGGGATGCTGCGGACGAGGGTTGCGATCCGGTCGTGGACGGCGGCGATGCAGCGCGCTTGTGCCATCCGCATCCAATGCTTCACCTTGGCGAAGACCTGCTCGATCGGGTTGAGGTCTGGGGAGTAGGGCGGGAGGAATGCGAGCCTCGCTCCTGCCGCCACAATCGCATCGCGGACAGCGCGCGAGCGGTGACTGCCGAGATTGTCGATGACGACGATGTCACCAGGCGACAGGCTCGGCACCAGGAGCTGTTCGACATAGGCGCGGAACAGAGCGCCATTGATCGGGCCGTCGATCACACACGGCGCAAGCAGCGCATCGATCCGCAGGGCGGCCAGGAACGTCAGCGTCTTCCAGCGGCCGTCGGGCGCGAAGCCCTTGAGGCGCTGACCTTTCGGCCCCCAGCCGCGGATCGGCGCCATGTTGGTCTTGATCCACGTCTCATCGATGAAAACGAGGCGCGCGGGATCGAGATGCGGCATGGCCTGGCGCCATCGCCGGCGCCGCCGCACCACGTCGGCCCGGTGCTGCTCAGCCGCCAGCAGTGTTTTTTTTGAAGCTCAATCCCTCCCGTCTCAGAAAGCGCCAGACCGTGTCGTGCGAGACGATGACGCCGCGCTCTCTCAGCAAGTCCTTGAGGCGATGCAGCGTCAGGTGCGGCACCTCCTCGACCTGGCGACAGACGAAATCGCGGTGCGCCTCGAGCCGGCACCTCAGATGGCCGCCGAACTTCGCCGGCGCCACGCTTCCGGTCTCACGCAGCCGCTTCGACCACTTGATGACCGTCGACGGCGCAAGGCCGAACCGCGCGGCGATGGAGCGGCTGCTCTCGCCTGACCTGATTGCGTTTGCCACCCGCGAGCGCAGGTCTTCCGAATAGGGCTTCGCCATGCATGCTGGCCCCCTCTCTCCAGCATGCATGTTGAATCAGAAAGCGACTGATTTGGGAATCCTCTCGATTCTGTCTAGTTCTGAACTGCTCTAGTGCCGGCTGCGCGGGTCTCGTTTGTGCACTTGCGTGCATTGCACGCACGGCTCACCGAAACACAGA
>DASVDU010000066.1:0-9752 GCA_036380915.1 Hyphomicrobiaceae bacterium
TCGATGGCTTCGACGACTTCGGCTCTTGCACGCGCGACGTCGGCCAGGAGCTGCGCGCGCTCGTTACTGAGCGTCGACTCCGCCCGACGCCGTTCGGCTTGGGCGCGATCGAGTTCCGCCTGGCGCTTGCCTCGATCGAAGGGGATGTTGATCGAGACACCGAGCATCGCGCGCTGGTCGGGGTCGCTCCACATCTCGTTATAGCCAGCCCGAATCTCGAAATCGGGGAAGAACGCCTTTCGCGCAACCGTGATGCGGCTTTCCGCGACGGAGATCTCGGCATCCAGCCTCCTCAGCTCCGGATGCCGACTGAGTGCGAGACGCCCGAGCGCTTCGGCATCGAGCGCGGGCAGCTCGGTCGAAATGGGGCCCGCCGGCGGCAACGGAGCGTAAGGAGGTCTGTTCAACAATCCGTTGATGCGGGCGAGCGCGGCGGCCTGCTCGCGTAGCAGCTCGAGCTCTTGCGTCTCGAGCTCGGCGCGTTCCACCTCAGCCTGCAAGACATCCTGCTGAAGTGCTCGGCCAGCGGCGTAACGCGTCTCGGCCGTCGCGATCAGCTCCTCGACCAAGGCTTGAACCTGGTGATGGATCTCGAGCCCTCGAGCGGCAAAGTACCATTCCGCGTAAGCCGATTTGGCCGCGGACGCGAGGGTGAGGCACTCGACGCCGACATTAAACTCCGCGGCCGTTGCCTCGTATCGAGCCGCGGCTTCGCGCGCCTTCAGTGTGCCGGGCCACGGGAGACGCTGGCTGAAATCGATGTTCTGGTCAGACGACCGCGGCGCCGTACCGACGTTCAGCATCGGGTCATCGAGGGAGCCAGCGGGCTCGATTCGGTATGCCGCGGCCTCGGCCGCGGCTTCCGCGGCGTCGAGGCCTGCGTTTTCGCGCAGGACCCAGGCGATCAGGGCCTCGGCCGTCAGCGGTTCGTCCAAGCTCAGCGGCTCATTCAAGCTGAGCGCCGGATCGTCGTCCTGCGCCCATGCCGAGGCTGTTAGGACGAGCCAGCCGATGGCTGAAACAGTAGGCGCCGCAAACGCGACGGCCTTGCGAAAAGGGTTGGGACGCACGGTGCGACCTCCTTGGCGAATTGATCGGGATCCGGCCGGTGCCGGATGCACGACGGTAGATTTGCCGCGCGGACCGTCCGGCGCGGCAGCCAATTCGCGGGGGGGCGACTTAGAGGCGCAGTCGTCGCGTTATCAGATAGGTATCGGTCCCGATGTCGTGAGGAACGACGGCGGGGACAGCGCGATGAGCGGGTTGCCAGGTAAGAGCGGGAAGATGCTCTGCCAGAGGCGGGCCGGTTGCCGGAGGTGTGTCCCGGCTTTGATCTCGTTCGGTCGGCGCCTGGGTCCGCGCCGACTGGTCTACCTCGTCGGTGACCGGTTCCATGCACGGAGACGTGTCAGTGACGGCATCCGTGTCGCAATCCGGAGAGACGAGGTTGCCGTCCTGGTCGTAACAGCAGCTGCCGACCATCCCTTCCATGCCTTCGTCGGCGCTACACGCGTAGATCAGCTGGGCCTGGAGTGGGCCAGCGAAGGCGAGAAGCGCTAGGAGGACGGCTTTGACCACGATGGAATCTTAGTTCGGGGGCGACAGTGGAACAAGTTCTCCGTTAGTGCAATCACTTGAACAAGAAGTTCCAAGTGGCCTTCTGCCACGTGCTACGGCCGAGCTCGGCGGGGCGAGCCTTGACATTCCAGCACTGGAAGGCTTACGACGCCCGATCTTGCGCTGATCAAGGCGAAGCACGGCGTGACAGCGGCTCTGCAGGGCTGCCACACGATGTTGATCGATGGCTATGTGATCGAAGGCCACGCGCCGCTTGGCCTGCTCAAAAAGCTGCTGGCGGAGCGCCCGACAATCGAAGGCATATCGCTACCCGGCATGCGTCTCGGCTCGCCTGGGATGGCCGGGCTAAAGCTCGGGCGGTTTACCGTCTACGCGATTTCGGGCGGACCCCTCGAGGTGTTGCCGTAGAATAGGCGATCGACGACCGGTCGGGGGCGTGTGGCCCGGATTGAGGGTGAGCGGCGCCGACGTATGCAGCTGCAACTTGCGGACGACCGCGCCGTTAAAAAAAAAAAATACGGTTGATCGGGAGCAGAAGGACGAAGAGGAGTTCCAATGACTGTCCGAACGGAGGTGTGGAAGCCGCACGGCGCGTCGGGCGACGGTTTGCTCGGCCGTATGCGCGCCCGAGTGGGCAAGCCGGGCCTGCTCGTGCTCGCAGCCCTGGCTGCCCTCATCGCTGCGGCGGCCTTCAACTGGAGTTCGCTCGTCCCCGTCCGGATGGCGCCGCTGCTGCTGGCGCTTGTGCCGTGCGCGCTGATGTGTGCGCTCAGTCTATGTAAGGGACGCGGCGGCTCTTGTTCGTCCGACGGTGCAGAGAGAGCCAAGACCAGCTGAAGTCAGCGTCAGCGCCATTGGTGATACCGTCCCCAAGTGGCATAGGTTCTGCATTCATGGGCTCTGTTTATTGAACGCTTGGATGGAAGAGGAGGTAAGACGATGCGTAGCAATTGGAAAAAGTTGATGGCAACGACTGCGGCCCTCGCGGCTCTGTCCGGAGGCGCGGTCTCCTTCGCTCAATCCGAGGGACAGGAGTCGGAGAGCCAGCAAGGCCAGACGGCTGATCGTGAACAGATGAATATGATGACGATGATGGATCGTATGAGCCAGATGATGGAGAGAATGGATCGCATGATGCAGATGTGCAACGACATGATGACACAGATGCAACAGGAGCAGGCAGAAACGCCGCCTGAAGGCGATGCGCAATAGCAGCGCGAGATGGGTCCGGCCGAGTGCCACTCATCGGCGGACCTGTCTGCCGCACCAATTGCCGCATCAATTATCGAGCGCCGCCAGGAGGCAGGATTGAACATCGGGATGGCAGCGCATCGATCCGGGCTGAATCCGAAGACGATTCGCTACTACGAGAGCAAAGGCTTGATACCTTCCAGGCGCCGTCAAGCGAACGGCTATCGTGACTATATGGAAGCCGACGTTCATACGCTCAGCTTCGTAAAGCGCGCGCGCAGCCTTGGGTTTTCCGTTCAAGAGGTCGCCGAGCCGTTGAGCCTGTGGCGCAATAGGAGGCGGAGCAGCGCGACGGTCAAGGCGTCGCGCGAAGACATCTCGACGTGCTCGACCGAAAGACTCAGGAGCTCAAGGCGATGCGCGCGACCCTAGGGGAGGTTGGTCGAACGCTGCCAGGGCGACGATCGCTCCAGCTGTCCTATCTTAGAGCAGCTTGAAGATGCCGATCGCGCAGTCGAAGGCGTTCGGCTATGCGCTTGTGCATACAGGGAAAACGCATCACTTGGCGTAAAAGCAAGACCGAGCTCGACCGTCTTGTCCTCATTCGCATCCTTCCGTTGGTCCCAGTCGTTGTTAACGCCCAGCGTCAAGCTGAGCGCATCACTGACTCCGAACGTAGCTCGTACCCTCGTATGGGAGAAAGGGATCGCATAACCGAAGAGGATGGAGCGCGAGTATGTAGGATTGCCGGTCGAGTCGATGACCTCGGCGCCGGCGAGCGTTACATGCTTGCCGGCAATGAACGTCGCCCGCCGCCTGCGTACCGAACGTACGCCTGAGTCACATCGAAGTCATTCGTCGATGTGTCGAAGGACTTGATGGTGCGTGCATCTCGGCCAGCCGTGATATTCACGGAGCCGCCCCAACCCTCCTCGTCGGGTTGGATCGAAGCGAAGTTCGCCGCTTGATGGTAGTTAAAGGAATCGGGTTCCGTGTCGAAGACACGCCGCCCGTAAACACGCCGGATTCCGACAGCCAGGAATAGGCAGCGTCGACGTAGCCTCGGAGTTCAATGCCGCAGCTTTCCAGCACATCGTCCAAGCTCGCAGTACCTCTAGCGAGCACAAGGTCATGAGGGCCACGAGTACGCCGCGTTCTCAGGCGCGGGTCTGCTCGACAATTATGCAGGCGGCGCGCCAAAACGGAGCGCACGCTTGCGGTGATATCGACTACTTGTCTGCAACATCTTGAACCGCGCTTGTCGTAGCACGGTTATCGCGAACGGCTGGCGCAAACCCCACATTCGGAGGAGGGCCGCGCAATGACAAGAGCAATACTACGTCCCGCTCCACGGTTCTTGGCACCGTTAGGCTGCGAAGGTCTGGACGTAGGTTGCCATGCTTGAACTCATCGGCGTGCGCTTGCCTTGCACCTCGCCGTTCTCTCGCGCATGTGCTCTGCGCTCGCCGCGCTACGGTGCGAGCTTGTCCGGGACGTGTCGCACCCAACGAAGGAAGCCTCACGCGTCGGGTGTTGTTAACGACTTGCTTGTGCGACGTACGAGGACGCCCGAGGCAAGGCATCGCCGGCTAGAAGGGAATGAGTTCGGTTGCGGAGCGAGTCAGTCGCTTTCCTGCGGCTGAGCCTGCTGCTGAGGGTGGCGGCGCCGGCCAAGCCAGACGAGCACGCCGGAAACGGCCAGTGCCGCGATGTTTAGGAAGAACACATAGTCGATCTCGAACTGTGCCAGTTCCTGAACACGCCCGGCCTTCGTCGCGGGGATCAAGCTTAGTGCGGAGAACAGCGCATGCATGATGACTCCGGCGCCAACTGCCGAGATGGCGAAGACCGCAGCAAGGTAGAACGCGAAGCGCCACCCGTAGTAAGTCGCGTTGATCCTCAGGGATGGGATCACGACAAAGTCGGCGTAAAGGAACGCGACGATGCCGGAGAAGAGGACTCCGTTTTCCCAAAGTACCGCGGCGAGTGGACCGTTGCCCATCGAGCCGATGATCGTGAGGATTGCGAGCGCGGGTCCCAGCAATGCGTGGAGCGGTACGAGCAGGAGCGGCGGCAACTCCGTGGGGAAGATTGCCTGGAACACAGAGTCTGGGACGAGCGTGGCGACGATGCCGGCGACGAGGAAGCCGAAGAAGAGGTCTTTCCAGACCATGCCCCACTCACCGCGGTAGGTGATCCCTATGCGATATCGTGCCTCTGCGCTCTGAACCTTCTCGCGCCAGTGCCGCGGTAGCCCCTCAGTAGGATCACCGTGCACGCCGAAGCGACCCTCGGCGGTCTTCTGTGCATTTCTCTTCGCGTTCTCCACCATCTTCTTTGGGTACGTTAGGTGAACGACCAGCCACATCACCGCAACGTGGGCAACCGAGCCGACCACGAGCGCGAGCGCGAACTGCCACCCCAAGAAGATCCAAGCCAAGGCAGCGACCGGAGGCGCGAGGTTGGTGGAGCCGAAGAGGAACGCTAGCGTGGGGACGAGAGCCGCATCCTTTACGAACAGAGCGCGTCCCGCGGACAACGCGGCGAACGAGCAGGCTGAGGATGCCGGTCCCAGCAGCATCGCCAGCCCCGTCTCCTTCAGGCGTGGGCGCCCAAGGTGTCTGGCGATCCACTCGCGGGGGACGAGAACCTGGATCAGCGACGAAAACGCGTAGCCAAAGGCAAGCGCCCAGAAGGCCTGCCAGAAGAGACCGGCGCTGACGTATAGCGACTGGCCGACTTCGGCCACGTTATAGTGCCGTCCTGTGCCAGTTACTGCAACAGCGTGCAACCCTTCGATCCATCGCACTGAATTCCTTTCGTACTCTGCGTCGAAGCCGACGCTAAGCAAGAGGTGTACCAAGATCGACCTGATTGCCCTGGTCAGCACGAAGGGACCATGGCCCGCCTTTGACACTAACGTATCGATGCGGTAGGTGTAGTTACGGGTCTTGTCCTTTTTCGACAAAGAAGGGACCGGCCTGCGCATCGTCACGGTGACCGGCGACGTCCGCGCTGGCAATGGGTCAGTCCACTCGCATGTAAAACGTGATCCCTCTCGTCCCCCTGCTTGCCCTCGCGCTCCTGTTCGGCACAGCCCTCCTTGGCGTTGGCGCGCTGATGCACCCCGTGCTTGCAGGAGATGCGTCAATGCAGCTGAGGCTGATTGCGGCCACACCGCACTGGAGTGCAATTCACCTCGTCATGCTCGCCGGGACTGGGTTGGTCATTGCCGGCATCTGGGTGAGACTTTTGATCGCCCGCTCCGGCGCGCAGCCAGCGCTACTCGCGGCGCTCGCCATCGTTACGGTCGGCGAGGCCATCAACGCGCTCAATATCGTGTACATGGCCCGTACCGGCTCGTACCTTGCGGCGGCGTTCGATGCAGGCAACGAAGCGGCCGCGCCTCTTTACGCTGCAACGCATCCGATCGGGCTGATGGCTGCACGCTTCGGCAACTACTTGGTCGCGCTTGGAGCATTCGCGCTCGGTTGGGCGGAGTGGCGCGGCACCGCGCACCCGCGGCTCTTTGCCGGCCTAGCATGGCTCGCCTCGGCCTTGGGCTTTGCCGGCGTCCTATTCTTCGCCGAGACGAGTCGCTTCACACTCGCCGCAGTCGCGACGCTCTCAGTCTGGCAACTTGCCGTAGCGGTCTGGGCGCTGAGCGTGGCGCGCAGCGGTGGCGGTACACCGAACCGTCGCTGAGCAGGCTGCCTGCGGTCGTCTCAATTCACGGGCGAAGATCAAAAGGAGGAATCGATATGCAAGTGCGAGAGATCATGACGGAAAACCCGGCGAGCTGCGCGCCGGAAGCCAACCTTGAGGACGTGGCCAAGTGATGGTGGATCACGACTGCGGGGAGCTTCCCGTCCTTTGACCAACAAAGCCGGCCTATCGGAGTCGTGACAGATGGGACATCGCCTGTCGCGCAGGCCAAGGATCCAAAACAGACAACTGCGCGCGACGTAATGTCGAGCCCGGTCATTACCACGAAACCAGAGGACAACGTCGAGGACTGCTGCGGCGAGATGGAGCGAAACCAGATTCGCCGCGTACCGGTGGTCGACGAGAGCGGCACGTGCTGTGGGATGGCCGCCCAGGCGGACACTGCCAAGACGCTGTCTGAGCACGAAGCCGCCGAGCTCGTCCGAGACGTGTCGCAATCAACGCAGGAAGCCTCACGCGTTGCGTGCTGTTAAAGACATTCGTGCTCGGGGTGCGACGAACGTCGGAATCGGCCGAAGATTCCGGACCAGGATTATGGCTTGAAGGGCTTGGACGTCCATTCGGAGACGCGGCGGCAGCAACGTGGCGGAGCCAGACGGCCGCGAGACAAAGGGCGACGGGAGTCGACCACTCTCATGCCGGCTAAAGGCATTCCCAACCGCTCCAAGTTCAGCGTCTTCCGGGGACCTCGTTGTCCGAAGCGAAGGGCCTGATGGACGGTCTCGTCCAGCGTCGAACAGCGGCGTTTGAGCCAGGGCTAACGAGCGAGGAGTACCGGGAGATACTCGAGGCGGCGGAAGGGCAGGGCCATCACGCTGGTAAAAAGCCGGCGGCCACAACGAGGATCTCGGCTCTCGAGCCGCCGGCAGACAGAGGCGTCTGTAGAATCTGCTGCCCCTCTTGACATTCCAATCGCTGTAACCTTTATGATTCGTTCACAACCTCCCCTACGGCGGTTGATGGGTATAGTGTTCAGGGTACGGGTCGGTATGGAACCAGGCGCTGTTCTCGGTTGCCCAAAGGATAGACACAAGGCGCCACAGTTCCTCGCGACGTACGGAAGGCTTGGTCGGGTGCATAGATCGTGACCGTGTTAGAGCACATCCGAAGGCGCAGTAAGGCGGTGGCGCGCGCTATTTTGCCGCCGCTTGCTTTCGTTTGGCTTAGTGCTTCCGCATCTCCGTGCGCTGGCATGGTGACCGACTCCGTATCCCGCGGCGACGTCGCACCAGCCGTCCATAACCACGACGAGACTTCCCCTCTGCACGACCATGGCGCTTCGAGCAGTGGCCATCAAACGAGCCATGAGCATCAAAGCTGCCCGCATTGCCCCCCCGCGACGGCTTCGGACCACATCGCTCCGTCCGGATCGCACATTCCATGCAACGTGTTGGACAAGGTCTCCGACAGCAGCCGGACCGCTGGAGCGCCAGTCAAAGTCGACCTGAAGCACGTGCTCCCGGTGGCGGCCGATCTGCTTTCGCCTGCAACTCTAGTCTCTTTCGGATCCTATCTCTCACCCGCCAGTCAGCAGATTGCGCCTCAGTCCCTCCTTCCGCTCAACGTCCGCTATTGCGTGTTTCTGAATTGAGCGTCGTCCTTTGACGCGCAGAGCCGCCGCCGAGCGGTTGCTGCCGTCCCGACCTTCTCCATAGCTTTCGAATTGCACGAATATGTTTGCGAGTCGCGAAGCATTGGCTTCGGGCTCGCGGTTCCCAAGGCGCCCGCTCGCGCCTTGGGGGCAAGCCGCTAAGGAAGCAGGTTATGCTTACTCGTCGTATCCTTCTTGCCGGCGCTGCCGCCTTCGGGGGAGCAGCGACATTGAGTCCGTTCTTGCCTGCATGGGCTCGGTCCGGAACACCGGGCCTGACGCCGAACATCCCGACCCTTTCCGGCGAGGACATTGCGCTCCGGATCGGCCATACCGCTTTTGCCGTCGGCGGCCGAAGCGGCCACGCCATCACGGTCAACGGCTCGCTTCCGGCGCCGCTGATCCGTTTGCGAGAGGGTCAGAATGTACGGATCGCGGTAACCAACGATCTCGATGAGGACACCTCGATCCACTGGCACGGCATCCTCCTTCCGTTCCAGATGGACGGCGTGCCCGGGATCAGCTTCCCCGGCATCCGTCCGCGGGAAACCTTTGTCTACGAATTTCCGGTTCGCCAGTCCGGCACGTACTGGTATCACAGCCATTCGAATTTGCAGGAGGCAGTCGGCCATTACGGTCCGCTGATCTTCGACCCCGCTTCGCCCGATCCCGTGCAATACGATCGCGAGCACGTTCTCGTACTCAGCGACTGGAGCTTCCTCCATCCGCACGAGATCCTGCGCAAATTGAAGGCGGAGCCCGGCTACTTCAATCGCCAACGGCAGACGCTTGCGGGCTTGCTCAGCGATGGCGATCCGGAGCAGCGCATGACGCTTCGGGACCGGCTGATGTGGGGCCGGATGCGCATGGATCCCACCGATATCGCCGATGTGACCGGAACGACCTACACATATCTGATCAATGGTCACGGGCCGCAGGAAAATTGGACCGGTCTGTTCCAGCCCGGGGAGCGCGTGCGCCTACGGATCATCAATGCCTCGGCCATGACTGTTTTCCACTTCCGCATCCCGGACCTCGCCATGACCGTCGTCAACGCGGACGGCCAGAATGTACGCCCCGTCGAGGTCGATGAGTTTCAGATCTCGGTCGCGGAAACGTACGACGTGATCGTTGAGCCGGCCGGAGACCGCGCCTACACGATCGTGGCGGAATCGGTCGACCGCTCCGGCATGGCTTGCGCGACGCTCGCGCCGCGCCTCGATATGACGGCTCCCGTGCCGCCCTTGCGGCCCCGCCCGACACTCGGCATGGCCGACATGGGCATGGGCGGGATGGCGGGCGAAGCGGCCGGTTCGAGTGATGCGCATATGGATCACGCTGCGACGCCGAACATGGACCGCGGTGCAGCCGCCGAAGGGAGCCGTGGCGCCATGGCCGGGATGGATCACGGCTCCGCGGGAGCAGCCGGACATAGCGGCATGAGCACGCGCGATCCTGCTAACGCGCCTGCGGACATGAAGGTCGGCGTGGGCGTAGACATGATCGCTCCGATGCCGCAGGACCGCACCGGCCATCCGGGGCTCGGTCTCGAGAACGTCGGACACAGGGTGTTGACGTATCGCGATCTGGTTTCGCTCGCCCCTAATCCGGATCCGCGCCCACCGTCGCGATCGCTCGAAATTCACCTCACTGGCAACATGGAGCG
>DASVDU010000067.1:0-7536 GCA_036380915.1 Hyphomicrobiaceae bacterium
GGGGTTCATGCCCTCACCGGAGCTTACCAGTCGGGCATCACGCTGACTGCCAGTGCCATCGCCGAGCGATACGGCATCCCCTTCGTCAATGGCGAGTCGGTAGCGGCCAACCTCACCGAGCGCGGCTTCAAGTGGTTCTTCCGTACCACTCCCATCGCAGCCGATATCGCCAGGACCTACATGAGGTTTCTGAAGGATTTGAAGGAAAAAGGCCAGAAGATCGACTTGATCGCCGTTGTCAACGAGAACACCGAGTACGGCACCTCGATCGCAACGGTCTTGCGCGAGACGGCTAAGGAATTCGGCTTCAACATTGGCCTGGAAATCCCCTATAGCGCCAACACAACCGACGTGCAGTCGCAGGTGCTGCAATTGAAGGATAGAAAGCCGGATGTCGTCATTTTCGTCAGCTATACGTCCGACGCTATCCTCTACATGAAAACAATGAAGGCGATGGACTACAAGCCGCCGGTGCTGATCGGTGACGACTCCGGCTTCTCCGACGGCGCCTTCATCAAGACCGTCGGCGACATTGCCCAAGGGGCGATCAATCGCTCAGCCTGGGATATCGGCAAACCGGGCAGTACGACCTACCTCATCAACGAGATGTACAAGGAAATTCGCGGCGCCGACCTCGATGATACGGCCGGTCGGGCCATGCAGGGGTTATTCGTTCTGGCCGATGCGATCAATCGCGCCGGGTCCACCGAGCCCGCCAAGATCCAGGCGGCCTTGAGGGCGACCGACCTCAAGCCGAACCAGCTGATGATGGGCTACCGCGGCGTCAAGTTCGACGAGAAGGGCAATAACATCCTGGCCGATGCGCTTTTGATCCAGCTCCAGGGCGACCGCTATGTCGCTGTCTGGCCAAGCGAGGCAGCTACGGCGCCGCTGATGCTGCCGTACAAAGGTTGGTGAGGCCGCCGTTTGCCGCGCTCCAGAACATGTCGACTTCGGCTCAGCAGGCGCTCCGCTGAGGAGTGTCCTGCGCCGGCCCAGGTTTTCGGATCCCCTCTCGTATGAGTATGTCGCTCCTGCAGGTGGTCGTCAGTGGTCTCCTCCTGGGCGCGCTCTATGCGCTGTTCGCCTCGGGCCTGACGTTGATCTGGGGCATGATGAACGTGGTCAACTTCGCCCACGGCGACTTCGTCATGCTGGCGATGTACACGGCTTTCGTGCTGTGGCAGACGCTGGGCATCGGACCCGCGGGCTCGGTCCCGATTGCGGCGCTGCTGATGGCCACCATCGGCATCATCGTCTACTTCTCGCTGGTGCGTCACGTGATGCACGGCCCGATGATCGCGCAGATCCTGGGCACCTTTGGATTGGCTTTGTTCCTGAGATACGCGGTATTTTGGTATTTCGGCAGCAATTTCCTTTCGTTGCCGGACAACCTCGTCGGCGGCACGTTTGACTTCGGCGGCATCCGGGTGCCGTCGTCTCGACTGCTCGCCGGCGTAGTCGCCCTGCTTGTGACTGCGGCCCTGCACCTGCTGCTGACCCGGACTGCACTCGGGAGCCGCATGCTGGCGGTTGCCGAGGATCAGGCAGCGGCGCAGCTGATGGGTATCCAGCCGCACCGGATGCAGGCCGTCGCGTGGGGGCTCGCGGCTGCCGCAACCGGCGTCGCCGGCGCGCTGTTCGCCACGTTCTTCTACATCACGCCGACGGTGGGCGAGACGCTGGTGATCGTCGCCTTCGTCACCGTCTGCCTGGGAGGGTTCGGCAGCGTGCCGGGTGCGCTGGTGGCAGGGCTGCTGATCGGGGTCATCGAGTCACTCTCTGCCTACTGGATCGGCGCGGTTTACAAAGACATCGTCGTCTATTCGCTGTTCGTCGCGGTGTTGTGGCTGCGGCCACAGGGCCTGATGGGAAAGGCCTGATGAGCCAAGTGTCACGAGGCCTGGAGCGCTCACCTGTTCTGGGCAAGAAGCTCGCTGGGCAGAGTTCAGTTTCGCTAAAAAGGCTGCTCTGGCCCGCCATCTGGTTCGGCATCATCGCCGTCTATCCGCTGGTCTGGCAAACCCCGTTCCAGCAAAGGGTGGGCGCTCTGGTGCTGCTCTACGCGATCGCTGCTTCCGGATGGAACATCCTGGGCGGCTATGCCGGCCAGATGTCGATCGGCCATGTCGTCTTTTTCGGCTGCGGTGCCTATGGCGCGCTCGCTGTCTACCACCACTTGGGCCTGCCGCCGATCGCAGGACTGCCGCTGGGCGTTTTGGCCAGCATCTTGATCGCCGCGCTCATCGGTGTCCCGACATTGCGGCTGTCCGGGCACTACTTCAGCATGGCCACCATTGGCGTGGCGGAACTGGTGCGCCTGATCGTGATCAATTCCGAGTTCCTCGGTGCGGCTGTCGGCCTGAGTGGGCCCGCGGTGCCGAGGACCATCATGGACCTGTCGTTCATCTCGGCGCTGCCCTACTACTACCTGTTCCTGGCTGTCTTGATCTGCACTCTGGCACTGACATGGCGCATGGAGAACAGCCGAATGGGCTACTATCTGCGCGCGATCAAGGACAGCGAACGCGCCGCCCGCGCCCTTGGCGTTGCGGCTGGGCGCTACAAGCTGTGGGCCTTCATGTTCAGTGCCGCGGTGACCGCCGTGGCTGGATCGCTCTATGCCATCATGTTCGGCTTCGTCGATCCGGATTCAGGTCTCGGAATCCTGATCTCGGTGAAGATGTTGATCATGGCGGCGCTGGGCGGCGCGGGATACCTGTTCGGGCCGCTGGTCGGCGCAGTCATACTCGTGCCGCTGGAGGAAATTTCCAACAGCATGTTCGGCGGCGCCGGCAGGGGCCTCACCTTCGTCGTCTACGGGACGATCATCATGCTGCTGGCACGCTTCCAGCCCGGCGGGCTGCTCGACCTGCTGCAACGCCTGCCACGACGCTCCCGCAAAGCAACCCCGGGAGTGCGCGGCGATGCTTGAGGCGCGCGGGATCACGATGACGTTCGATCGGCTCAAGGCGATCGATGATGCCACGATCGAGGTCCGCGAGGGCGAGATCCTGGGTCTGATCGGCCCGAACGGTGCAGGCAAGTCGACTTTGTTCAACTGCCTGACCGGAGATCTGAAGCCTACTGCCGGTACCGTTCATCTGCGCGGTCAGGACGTGACCCCCCTGCCGCCGGAGGCACGTGCAGCGCTGGGTATCGCGCGCAGCTTCCAGGTGCCGCTGACGTTCGAAGGCATGAGCGTGCTGGACAACGTGATGATCGGCGCCTTTCTTCGCACGGCCAGCACCTCGGAAGCACGCGAACGGGCGCGGGCCGTGATCGAGCGGGTCGGGCTTGCGCCCCTCGCCGACGCCTCGGCGCGCAGTCTCGGCACGCCCGGCCGGAAGCGGCTCGAAATTGCCCGTGCGCTGGCCACCGAGCCCAGTGTGCTGCTGCTCGACGAGGCAATGGCGGGTCTGACTCCGACGGAGGTGCGCCAGGCCATCGAGCTCATCCGCCGCATCCACGCCAGCGGCGTCACGCTGGTGATCGTTGAGCACATCATGGAGGTGATTGTCACGCTGGCTGAGCGGGTGGTCGTTTTTCACCAGGGGCGTGTGATCGCCAATGGGTCCCCGGCCGCCGTCATGCGCGAGCCGCAGGTCATCGAAGCCTATCTCGGTAAGCGTGGCGCCAGGGTCGCGCAACGCTCACCCGGCCGGGTCGCGACATGACCGCGCCGTTGCTGAGCGTACGCAATCTCGAGGTTCGCTACGGCGACCTGATCGGCGTCGCCGACGTCTCGCTCGATGTTCCGCAGGGCGGCGTGGTGGCGTTGCTTGGATCGAACGGCGCTGGCAAGACCACCACCCTCAATGCCATTGCCGGGCTCATCCCTGCTTCGGCCGGCAGTATCATCTTCGATGGTGAAGAGATCGCCGGACGCCCAGCCTACGCGATCGTGCGGAAGGGACTGGCGCTGTCGCCGGAAGGCTGGCGGCTGTTCACCCAGCAGACGGTCGAAGGCAACCTGCACCTCGGCGCCACGCCACTCGCCGATCGAAGCCTTCTGCCGGAGTTACTCGAGCGCGTCTATACGCTGTTTCCGAGGCTCGCTGAGCGCCGTCGGCAGCGTGTCAGCACGATGTCGGGCGGCGAACGCCAGATGCTCGCTGTCGGACGCGCCCTGATGAGCAACCCGAAGCTGCTGATGCTGGACGAGCCGAGCCTCGGCCTCGCACCGGCCGTGATCGAGACGATGTACGAGACCTTCAGCCGTCTGCACAGCCAAGGAATGACGATCCTGCTGGCCGAGCAGTCAGTGGAGCTGGCGCTGGAATTTGCGGACCATGCAGTCGTGCTGCAGGTCGGACGCAGCGTACTTTCTGGCTCGGCGGCCGAATTGGCGGAGAATCCGGAAGTGCAGCGCGTCTACATGGGCATCTGAAAGTGCCGCGCCCCGGCGCTTACGCTTGGGCGGCCTAGCTCCGCTGGGTGCGACGGGAGCCGAGACGAGGGAAGTGAGATGAAAACGACCGAGCAGGTTGGCCGGCTGGTCGAGGTCAATGGCTGGCAGATCGATATCATCGTCCAGGGCTATCCGGGAAAATCGGTCTGCCACGGCGCGCTCGGCTGGAGCACGATTGCACTGCTGCGCGGGCACGGCAACGTGGTGCTGATCGACGTCGGTTCATTTGCGCAGCGTCAGCTTTTGCTCGACCGCTTGGCGGCGCATGGGCTCACACCAAGCGACGTAACGCACGTGCTGCTGACACATTCCCACTGGGACCACTCGGTGAATTGGGTGATGTTCCCCGGGGCCAAGGTGCTCATCGATGGCGGCGAGCTCGAATGGGCTCTCCAGGAACCCTGGGGAATTACGCCAGTACCGGAACTGTACGTGCGCGAGCTCTCGACGTCTCCGCAGATCAGCCGCATCGGTCCGGGCGCGCGGATACTGCCGGGGATCTCGGCGTACAGCGCGCCCGGCCACACCCCCGGTCATCTGGTCTATCTGCTCGAAGGAGAGAGCCACGACGTTTTGTTCACCGGTGATGCCGCAAAAAACCGGGCGGAGATCCTGTCCCGCACGGCCGATATGACCTACGACCAGGAGCTCAGCGCCCGATCCATCGAAAGCATCTGGGCGCTGTGGAAACGTAAGCCCGGCACGATTCTGGTCCCAGGGCACGACGTGCCGATGGTCCTCGAGGAGGGCGAGCCCACCTACCTCGGACCCCGCCGCGCCGGCATCTCGTCCTGGTTTGGAACGGACCTCGAACAGACGACGCTGTTCGAGGTCACGGTTGCGTAAGTGGAAGGCTTTTGACGCTCCGTTAACAGCCAAGGTTCCAAACTGGACTTCAGACCAAATCGTTTGCGTCTAGCCGCGAACAAATCGGCCGGGACGGAGATCAAGCGTCCTCATGCACGGTCTGAGCCGGAGGTGCAGCCGCAGGCAATATTTCCGGTGTTTCCATTGACTGCTGTGCTCCGACGTCACCGCCATTGAGCGGCCGATTGCCCGACAGGGCACGCAGCATCACGTAGAACAGCGGCGTGAGAAAGATGCCGAAGATCGTCACGCCGATCATTCCCGAGAACACCGCGATGCCCATGGCCTGCCGCATCTCGGCGCCCGCACCCGACGAGATGACCAGCGGCACCACGCCCATAATGAAGGCGAACGAGGTCATCAGGATCGGCCTGAGCCGTAGGCGGCTCGCCTCGATGGCGGCCTCGCGCGGCGTACGCCCCGAGAACTCCAGCTCGCGCGCGAATTCCACGATCAGGATCGCGTTCTTCGCCGACAGTCCGACCAGAACGACAAGGCCGATTTGCGTGAAGATGTTGTTGTCGCCGCCCGCCAGGAACACGCCGGCCATAGCTGCCAGAAGCCCCATCGGCACGATCATGATGATCGCAAGCGGCAGCACGAGGCTTTCATAGAGCGCCGCGAGGACGAGGAAGACCAGAAGCACTGACAGCGGGAACACCAGGATAGCGGAGTTCCCGGCCAGGATCTCCTGGTACGTCAACTCGGTCCATTCGAACGCAATGCCCTTGGGCAGCGTCTCTGCCGCGATGCGCTCGACCGCTGCCTGCGCCTGACCCGACGAATAGCCGGGCGCCGGTGCGCCGGTGACGTCCGCGGAGAGGAAGCCGTTGTAGCGCAAGGCGCGTTCCGGTCCGGCTGCCTGCTGCACCTTCAGAAGCACCGACAGCGGGATCATTTCCCCGGACCTGGAGCGCACCTTCAGCTGTCCGATGTCCTCGGCCCGGGCGCGGAACGGCGCGTCCGCTTGCACGCGCACAGAGTAGGTGCGCCCGAACTTGTTGAAGTCGTTGACGTAGAGCGAGCCGAGGTAGATCTGCATCGTCTCGAAGATGTCCGTCACGGCGACGCCAAGCTGGCGGGCGCGGGTGCGGTCGATCTCGGCGTAGAGCTGCGGCACGTTCACCTGGAACGAGGTGAAGAGCCCGGTGATCTCCGGCGATTGAGCGGCCTTTGCCATGAAGGCCTTTGTGGCGGCATCGAGGGCGTCATAGCCGAGGCCGACGCGATCCTCGATCTGCAGCTTGAAGCCGCCCACCGTGCCCAGTCCTGCCACCGGCGGCGGCGGGAACATCGCGATGAAGGCGTCCTTGATGCTCGCGTATTGGCGATTGAGCGCCATGGCGATGGCCGGACCGCTCAGCTCCGGCGACCTGCGCTCGCTGAACGGCTTCAGGGTTGCGAAAACGATGCCGGCGCTGGCGCTGTTGGAAAAGCCGGCGATCGAAAGACCCGGAAAAGCGACCGCGCTCTCGACGCCCGGCTGACTCATGGCGATGTCGCTCATCCGCCGGATCACCTCTTCGGTCCGGTCGAGCGTTGCGCCGTCGGGGAGCTGTGCGAAGCCGATGAGGTACTGCTTGTCCTGGCTCGGAACGAAGCCCGGAGGGACGATCCTGAAGAGGCCGAACGCCGCGATGACCAGCGCCAGATAGACGCCAAATCCGAGCGCCTTGCGCGAGAGAACGCCTCTGACGCCGTTGCCATAGGATTCCGTACCCCGGCGGAACAGGGCATTGAAGCCGCGGAACAGCCATCCGAGCGTAAAGTCGAGAAAGCGAGTCAGCTTATCCTTCGGCGCGTCGTGGCCCTTCAGCAGCAGCGCCGACAGCGCCGGCGACAGTGTCAGCGAGTTGATCGCCGAAATGACCGTCGAGATGGCGATAGTCAGCGCGAACTGGCGATAGAACTGGCCGGTCAGTCCCGTGATGAAGGCGAGCGGTACGAAGACCGCGACGAGGACCAGTGCAATGGCAATGATCGGACCCGAGACTTCGCGCATCGCCTTGTAGGTCGCGTCACGCGGCGGCAGCCCTTCCTCGATGTTCCTTTCGACGTTCTCGACCACCACGATGGCGTCGTCGACGACGATGCCGATCGCCAGCACGAGGCCGAACAGCGTGAGCGCGTTGACCGAGAAGCCGAGCGCGTACATCACCGCGAACGTGCCCACGATCGACACCGGCACCGCAGCCAGCGGGATAATGGACGCGCGCCACGTCTGCAGGAACAGGACGACGACGATGACGACCAGCGCC
>DASVDU010000068.1:0-3331 GCA_036380915.1 Hyphomicrobiaceae bacterium
CCATCAGGTTGTTTCTCCGACGGGTTGCGTCGCCTCACTGACGGCACGTGGGATGCGGAGGGTCTGGTGCGCGAGAGCAATGAGGACCAGGACCGTCGCGCCAAGGACCAAGGCGAACACGCCGATGTCGAACAACAAGGCGGAGGCCACTGGTATGCGGCCAAGAAGCGGAACATCGACATACCGGAAGGCCGATGTGAGGAACGGACGCCCGAACAATGCCGCGCCAATGCCGGTGCCGCCGGCTGCGAGAAGACCAACGCCGATCCAGCGTACCGGCAGCACGGTTAGGCGCGCCTCCACCCAGCGCGCGCCGCCGGCCATATACTGAAGAATGAAGGCGATGGCGAACGTGAGACCAGCGACAAAGCCACCGCCCGGCAGATCGTGACCGCGCAGAAGCAGAAACACCGCCACCATTCCGATAACCGGAAAGAGGAGCCGCATGATGAGGCCGGGCACGATCATGTAGTGGGCAGAAATCGGCTCCTTACTCAACCTCTTGCGCTCGGCGTCGAACAGGTTCTGGAAGTACTTTTGCTCAGGCAGCGCCACGCTGTCCCGCGCGGGCCGGAACCGGCGCAGCAAGGCGTAGACCGTGATGGCGACGATCCCAAGCACCGTGATCTCGCCAAGCGTGTCGAAGCCTCTGAAGTCGACGAGGATGACATTGACGACGTTTCGGCCCCCTGCTTCCGTGTAAGCGCGCTCGAGAAAATTGGACGAAATGCTATAGGTCAGCGGCCGCGTCATGACGGCGTAGGCCAGGGCCCCGATACCTAGTCCGCCGGCCGTCGCGATCATCAAATCGCGGAGCCGTCTCATCCGGGCGGTTAGGTCTGCCGGACGGTCTGCTTCCGGTTGCCGCTTCGGCAGCCATCTGAGACCCAGCAGCAGAAGCACGGTGGTTACGATCTCGACGAGAAGCTGGGTCAGCGCAAGATCGGGCGCAGCCCCCCAGGCAAAGGTGATGCTGGTCGAAAGCCCCGCACCTCCCATGAGGATCACTGCCGCGAGCCGATGGAACTTTGCCTGCCAGGCGGCACCCAAGGCGCAAAAGCATCCGACGACCCAGACGAGCAGAAAACTCACGTCGACTTCGCTCAACTTCGGAAGGTAGAGACTGATGGACGCTTTATGGAGCGGCCACACCGCGGCGAGCACGACGACGCTCAGCAGCAGCGCGATCTGCGGCTGGAGGCGGTTCGAGCTCAAGGACTGTACGAGACCTTTGGCGCCACGCCATGACAGCAGTGCGACGGCACGCTCGAAAATGCGCTGCCCTTTCAGTCGGCGCAGGATCGGGGCGCCCTCGATGTCGCCGGCGAGATAGGCCTGCAGGGCCGTGTAGACTGCAACCCCGCCGACCAACGCAATCAGGCTCATCCACAACGCCGGCGTGAAGCCGTGCCACACGGCCAAGCTGTACTCGGGGGTTGCAGACCCGAGAATCCCTCTGACCGCGATGCTGAGAAAACCGCTGACCGTCGCCTCGGGCGCCACGCCGACCAGAATGCACGTCAGCACGAGGAACGCGACCGGCAGCAGCATCCAAAGCACGGGATCGTGGGGTGTACGCGGCAGGTCCGTCGCAGGCGGACCAAAGAACACCTGGTGGATCAGCCGGAGCGAATAGGCGACACTGAACATGCCGGCGAGTGTCGCGACATAAGGCAGCGAGTCGTCCAGCGTCGAAACAACATGCTGCTCGATCGATTCGGCAAAGAACATCTCCTTCGACAGGAAGCCGTTGAGCAGCGGGACACCGGCCATCGCGGCAGCGGCAACCATCGCCAACGCGGCCGTAAAAGGCATCGCACGATAGAGGCCGCCGAGGCGGCGGACGTCACGGGTTCCGGCCTCATGATCGATGATGCCGGCAGCCATGAACAGCGATGCCTTGAACGTGGCATGGTTCATGATGTGGAAGACGGCTGCCACGGCCGCCAACGGGCTTCCAAGGCCGAGGAGAAGCGTGATCAGCCCGAGATGGCTGATCGTCGAATAAGCGAGCAGACCTTTGAGATCCTGCTGAAAGAGAGCAAGGAATGCCCCCATGAGCAGCGTCGTGACGCCGAGAGGCGTAAAGATCCAGAACCAGAGGTCGTTCGCGGCCATGACCGGCCAAAGGCGAGCGAGCAGGAAGACGCCCGCTTTGACCATGGCCGCCGAATGCAGATATGCCGAAACCGGGGTGGGCGCCGCCATCGCCCGCGGCAGCCAGATATGAAACGGAAACTGCGCGCTTTTCGTCAGCACGCCTACGGCAATCAGAAGAAGAGTCGGCAGATAGAGCTGGTGGGTGGTGATGCCGTCACCTGCGCGGAGCACGACATCGAGATCGTAACTGCCGGCGATGTGGCCCAGCAAAAGCATCCCGCCGAGCAGGCATAGACCTCCGGTTGCCGTCACGGTCAGCGTGATGCGCGCACCGTCACGAGCATTCTGATTGTGGTGCCAGTAGGCGATGAGCAGAAACGAATAGAGGCTCGTGAGCTCCCAGAAAAACACGATCTGCAGCAGGTTGCCCGACAGGACGATGCCGAGCATGGCTCCCATGAAGCCCAGCAGAAAGGAGAAGAAGCGCGGGACCGGGTCCGCCGGCGACATGTAATAGCGCGCATAAAGGATGACGAGCAGGCCGATCGCGCACACCAGGACGACGAAACTCCAGGCGAAGCCGTCGAGCCGCAGGATGAAATTCAAGTCCAGCTGAGGCAGCCACTCGAACTCCGCGCGGACGACAGAGCCGTTTGCGATCGGTCCAGCCAAATAAAGGGCAATAGCGAGGCCGGTGAAGGCGACACCAGCCGCCAGCCATGCCTCCGCATTACGCGCGTTCGTGGGGAAAAATGCTGCGACAAGGCTGCCGAGGAATGGCAATGCGACCAGAACTGTGATGAGAACGATGTCGGTCGACATGCTCGGCGAGCAACCTTTCGCATTTGACGATGATTGTTGCGCCGATTGTCAGGATCCGTCACCGCGAACAGCAAGATCCCTTGAAAGGCGCCAGGCCGTCGCACCCCAAGGTTCCGGAAAGCTCGCCCCGGGGTGCCACACGCCACAAATATTAACGGGGCTGGCGCCAACAGCAAACGCTGCCGGTCAGTTTTCCGAGAGACGTGGTGTCGCTTGGGTGGTGCTTCGCTCGAGAAGCGACCGGACCTCCGTCTGACTCGTTGCGTTGCGGAGCGCCTGCCGCAATGGCGCCTCCCGCAGCTTCTTACACAATCCACCCAACGCTGTGAGCAGCCCGCTTCTGTTTTCGCTGGGCCAGATTACGACGAACACGAGGTCGACCGGAGCGCCATCCGGGGCATCGAAATCG
>DASVDU010000069.1:0-5450 GCA_036380915.1 Hyphomicrobiaceae bacterium
TGCGCTCCCACATGAACACGCCGATCCCCCGGATCAATCGGGAATCCATGTAGACAGCGTCAAGGCCGATGCCGAGCAGGCCGAGCGCCGCAGCAATGGTGACCCCCAAAAACACGAAGATGAGCAGTAAGGCCAGTGCCAGCGCCGCCATGGCGATGCCCTCTTGTTCGCTGTCGACTAACGGGCGTGGACCGTGTCCAGGACTCCTTCGGTTTCGGTCTGGACTTCCTCCTCGATGGTCGGGATCCCGGCCAGTTGCCTAATGGCCGCGTAGTCACGGTTGGAGATCAGGACAATTGAATTCAGCGTCACCACGGCCACGGTGAATGTGAAGTAGATCAGCCCCGTGACCCAGACGGTCTGCGGGATCCAGAGCGGCGTCACCAAAGCGGTGTTAGAGGTCGCGCCGGTCTGGATGGACTCGACGAGAACTCCAATCGCCCGGTAGGTAAAAAGGCTCATGAACAAGAGAAGGGCCAGCAATGCGACGAGATCGAGCCAGCAGCGAACTCTGAGACTTGTCCAGTTGTAAAGCAGATCTATCCGTATGTGGGCCCGCTTCAGCAGACAATAGGAGAAAGACCAGCTTGCGGCGCCCGCGAGCGTGTAGCCAGCAATCTCGTCGGAGCCCGCAAGCGTTGCGCCGAGGAGCTTCCGGCACAGTACGTCGACGGTCACCAGGAGGGCGACTGCCACCAAGGCAAAGCCGGAAGCCCAAGCCGATAGCGATGATAGGCGCTCGAGGCTCTGATGGAGGGAACTGATCATATTAAGGCCACTCCGGTCAGTTCGTGGCGCTGACACCGAGTGCCTTACCTACCGAGTCGTTCCAGATCTCCGTGCATTCCGGACCGCAACGTTCGGCGAACCGCTTGAGCACGACATCCGTGACGACCTCCCGGAGCTTCGCTTGATCGGCTCCGTCAAGCGTGATCACAACATTGTTGCCGGGCTCGCCGATCTCACATGGCCCGGTGCCGTAGCAGGCGACGCCAAGCTCATCCTCTCTGACCGAGTTCGCGGTGACAGCCTTCTCAAGCTTGGCGACTTCGGCTTCGAGAAACGCCTGCGTTTCCGGCGACAACGAGTTCCAGAAGTCGAGGTTAGCCGCGACCACGACGGTACCGTAGCCAAGGGGCACGCTGAAGTACCGGTTTGTCACCTGCCACCACTTCGCCTGATAGGCTGACAAGACGCCGGTCACTGCGCAATCGACGACGCCTTGCTGAATGGATGGCACCACCTCAGCAAACGGAATGGTGACCCCGACCGCACCCACGCCTTCCAGGAAGTCCGACATCGAGATACTGTGGCTACGGACTTTCCGTCCCTTGAGGATATCCAGACCCTTCTCGGGAGCGTTCCCGACATTGCACATAAGCGAGTAGCTCGAAAAGCTGTAGAGCGCCAGGATCTTGGCGCCATAAGCTTTTTCGAACTCCTTGGAAAGGGCGGGCCTGTAGGCGTCGATCATCTTGCCATACGCCGCGCGATCCTGAACCAGCCCGGCAAGATCAATGCCGCCGGCCATGGGCACGTCGTTCGCCGTGTACGAGACGAGCGTGTGAACAATGTCGAAGACCCCGAGCTTCAGCTGTCGCATCAGCTCGAAACCGGACAGGCCGAGCTCGTCCATTGGCTTCGCGTTGGCTGTGAGTTGACCCTCCGAGTCGGCCGGCAGCGTCTCGTTCCAGAACTTGCTTTCGAAGTCCCTCCACTGGGAGAGGTTTCCCCAGGTGCCGACGACCTGGATCTCCCGGGTATCCAACGCGGCCGCTGGTTGCGACAGCCCCATGGTACCGGCGACGAGCAATCCCGTAAGCAATCCTTTAACGCTAGTCATCCGCACGTTCCTCCCTCGTCATCTTGCTGATGATCTCAAGTCATTCTATCGTGGTCCGTTTCGTTCATTGTCAGCTTCGCCGTAAAGATTCTCCGTTTTCGCCCGGCAGCCGCACAAACACGCGGCCGTTTCGCACTTCGGCCGGATAAACGGGAATGCCCACTTCCGCCGGTTCGCAGAGAACCTTTCCCGTTGGGATGTGGAAGCGTGCCTGGTGCAGGGGGCACTCGATCGTATCGCCCTCCACGTAGCCCTTGCAAAGGTCGGCCTCGGCATGGGAGCAGGTTCCGCTCGTCGCATAGACACCATCTCCGATCCGGAAGAGCGCCAGGTAATGGCCATCGACGCGCACGCCTTCGGGGACGTCTTGTTCCAGTTCGTCGTACGCGAACACGTCGAACCATCCGTCTGCACTCACCAACGCTTCTCCTTTGTCCCCATCACGACCGGAGCGGCTGGCTTCGGTCAGCCGCAGGCTTCGCGAGCCCGAAGGTCCCTCTCCTTTGCCATGAGCATGCTCACTTGGTGTCTGACGGTGGCCGGGTACCCATGGCGGAGTTCCTTCACGTGACTGACCAGGATGCGGTTCAACTCGAGCATGGCATGGAACGGCACCTGTGGCGCCGCGTGATGGGCCGTGTGCAGGGGCATGTTCCAGCAGAGCCAGCGAACGGGCGCCCAGGTAAGGATGGTGCGGGTGTTTTGCAGCATATCTTCGGTGTGATCGCAGCCGCCGTGTTCCGCCAGACGGATGAGCCGCTCCACGGGCTCGGACACGATGCGCGGAATGAGCCAGAAGGTGAGTGCTGCCCAACTTTGGGTCACGACGGACACGGCTGCGATCAGGCCGTAGGCGCCGAGCATGATCCAGGCCTGGCGCTGAACCTGCTTGCGGGCTGTGGGGTAAACGTAGCGCTGCTCGCGTTCGGAGAACCGTCCGAGAGCATGCCGTACCAGCACGGAAACGATGTCGCGGAAGTAGGGAATGGCCGACGCGTAGTAGAGGTAACCCCACAGGCGTTCGCCCATGATGATCATCTGAGGATCACGCTCCACGTCCTGGGTGTAGGTATGATGGTCGGCGTGCTGCAGCTTGAAGTGCAATGGCGCCAGCCCAAGCGTCAGCGCGCAAAACCAGTAGGTGGTCTGGTTCAGCCACCGCGACTTGAAGGCAGTGGAATGGCTGCACTCGTGAAGCGGCGCAAAGAGGTGAACGATAAAGATGCCGTGCACGAAGGTCGCAGGGACAATCCACCACGTGCTCAAAGCGAAGTAAATCCAGGTTCCGGACAATCCGATAAGGCCGAGATGGGCCGCCAGGAACAGGAGCCCGGGCCAATCTTTGCGCACCATGAGCTTACGAAGTGCACTCCGGCCGACGATTTGCTGCGCACGCTCCGATGCCGCAACCGTGGACCGTCGCTGGTGAGACGAGGCGACAGTCTGCGTGTGGCTCATTTCCCGACCTCTCGACCTGGCAACTCCGTTGCGTCGCCGGCGGAAATTGTATATTATTTGTATTCAAAATGCCAGCGGCACCGCCTCGCGTCAAGGCAGAAATTGCAGCCCCTACAGCGAGGGAACTGCGCAGTGTAGACTTGAAGGCTGCAGAGCCGAGTCGCTCGATGCAGATGGAGACGAGAATTGACGGTCACGAAGCAGAAGCTGATACGCGAAGCCAGGAGCAAGTCTGGACAGTTGCAGATCCGCCCGCCGAGGGGAAAGGGAACCGATTACGTCTATCTCGCACTCAGAAGCATGATCGTGAGGCTGGAGCTCGCGCCCGGCCAAAAGATTGACGACTCCGCCATCGCTGACATGCTTGGAGTTTCGCGGACTCCCGTCCGGGAAGCCATCCTGCGGCTGTCCGCCGACAAGCTCGTTGCAATTCTTCCGAATCGCGGCGCCCAGGTTGCGCCACTGAACGCGCTCGAGTTGACCAGCTACTTCGAGGCCCTCGAGCTGACGCACAGGGCGCTGCAGCATTGGGCCTGCCTGCGCCGTTCCGAGAAGGATTTGGCAAAAATAGACAGCGCCAGAGTAGCTTACGAAAATGCCGTCTCGATCGCAGACCCCGTGGCAATGAGCGAGGGTAATCTCGACTTCCATCGCGCCATCGCGGACGCCTCGGGAAACCGCATGTTCGATGACTTCGTCATGAAATTGTCGGTGCTCGGCATGCGCATCGGTTGGATCTGGTACCGCGACGTTGCGGAAGGCAGCCACGAGAAAGAAGCTGCAAGGACAGTGGCGGAGCATCGGCAGATTGCCGCCGCCATCCGCAACCGCGCCGTCGAAGAGGCCGAGCGCCTTGCCAGCGTCCACATCGGCGCCTTCAGGGACCAGGTGTTCGCCAAGCTGAGCTTGACGCTCGGCGGCGCGGTGCCGATCTCCTATCGCGCCACCTGATCCGCTCCGAGCCTCTCGAAGAAGCTTCGGATTCCGCTCTTACTTTCCGGCCTGCGAATAGCCCATCACATGACGAGGACGTCGCGCAACGCGCGGCTACGCCCTCTCAGTTGACCGTTTGTATTTTCCAAGTATATTAATTTGGAATTCGATGCCGCTTGGCCTGAGGGCGAGGGAACGCACATGGCGCTTGGGAAGACCGATTCCTTGGAGCTGAACGCTGAGGACGAAGCGCTGCTTCAGGAGGCTGTCGAGCACATCGAAACCCGCGTCGCGGTCCTGCGCGACGCCGTGCCCTACGTCATCGATATGTCCGGACGGGAGGCGACCTTGTCCTCCTATTTCGGCCATTCGCTGCAGGACAAGATCGAGCTTTATGAGCTCGCGAGCGATCTCGGCATCAAAGACTTCGGCCTGTCGAACTTCTTCGCGTTTCCATCGGTCACCGACCATTTCATTGAGTACCTGCTCGACAAGAGGCTCTCGCTCGACCCGTTCTTTGCGACCATAGCAGTGGAGCCAATCATCGCAGACCGTCCCTTCCCGATGGGCCCTGCTGCGAGACAGACCGTCCACTACGGAATTCCCAACGTTATCCTTCTCATCGAAATTCGGCCGTCGACCATCGCGTCGATGGGACAGACGGAGGAGCAGGCGCTGGCGGGCATCCGCTCACACATTCGCCATTATCGCTCGCTCCTGCCGACCGAGACGGACCGCGTGGGGAGGATCTATGTCCGGATCGCCGATCCCTTCGACGCCTATGATGAAGATCCGGCGGCCCTGCTTCGGGTCATCAAGCTGCTGGGCTCGGAGGACATCTCGGGCATCCTTTTCGAGGACGTTAAGGGAACCCGCTTTCCCTTCGAGACCTATGCGCTGGTCAAGCTCATCCGGCACCATAACCCCAGGCCGCGCAAGATCCTCGCTCATCCGCACAGGGCGAACGGCACCGAGGACGCCGCGGTGCTGGAGGCGATCCTCGCGGGCGGAGACGGCGTTTGGTCGGCCTTCACGCCGCAGGCCGCGCAGGGCGGTCATGGATCGGCGCTGATGCTCCTTACCAACCTGATGCGCGCCAGGAACCCGCACGTCCAGCAGATGTTCAACACGACCAAGTTCCAGAAAGTTGCCGAGCGCATGTGGCGGATCCAGGATCACCTGGACGTCCCGCCCAATACGCCGGTAGTTGGCGAGC